>JABACA010000115.1:0-11719 GCA_014237975.1 Mariniblastus sp.
TTTCAAGATTCGGCTCTGACCAAATTCCGCTAAAAAGCCAACCAATTTGCGAATGCCACAGGCCCCGCAACATATCCCAAAATCCATCACCATGTAAATGAGGTGAATGGGGATCGCCGTGACGATCGCTGTAGCTGTGATGGCGACGGTGTACGGCACACCAGGTCAAGGGAGCTCCTTCGACGCTCATTGTACCTACTATCGTCCAAAAACCTCGTACCCAGCGGTATGTCTCAAAGGACTTGTGGGACATCAAACGATGGAAGCCAATGGTGATTCCCAAACACGACATGGCCCAGCCAACAACCAGCATCGCCAAGTAAGCCCAGTCCATCCAGCCATACATCCACGTCAAAGCGATGCCAAAAATCAGTCCGGCGAAAGGAAAAATAATCGCAATCAACATGGCGACTTTTTGCTTGCCAGACGCCGGCGAATCCGCATCTAGATCTACCGTTGTGGCCTGCCCGATGTGTGGCGGCTTCAAATGCCGTTCTACAACGGGTGCGGTGGTCGCTGTCATTGGCTCGGCCAGTAATGGATCTGGAGTCATTTTTTGTCCTTGGTTTCGCGTTAACAAAACAACCGCATCCTTGCCAGTTGCATTTTGATGTCACTACTTCTGAGTTCATTGGGATGAGGAACCACAGTTTATATACGCCTGTTTGCAGTTTTCAAACGCGAGATTTTTGACTCGACGAGCCAGCGCAGGCACTTTCAAGCGAAACAGCAAAACAAACAAATCTCCCAATAGGCGGTGCTAACCCCCCTTAAAAGGGTTTAAAGAAGTGCTGAACTGCCTTTAATCGGCTGGTGGTTGACTTTTGAACTTGATTTACTGGCCGGGCGTGACGTTGTTTTGACAAAGGAATGACAAATTCTTTACCGTGTTGCAATGGGGAACGGCCCTTACTCAAATCAAGCCAGTCGTTTCATTAAGCTAGCCAACCAATCCTTGCCTCCAAACCAGTTTCATTTTTTCATCCGGCGGTGCGATCCGTGTCCCTTTTATGCTGACCCTGTTGTTTGATATTGATGGGACTCTGTTGAGGACCCGTGGTGCAGGCTTGGCGGCGATTCGTCAAACCATGCAGGAGATGTTTGACATTTCCTCTGACCTGCCTCGGGTTGCCGTACACGGTCGCACGGACTGTGGCATTTTGTCTGACTTCTTTGAGCCGTTTGGATTGGATTTGGCGAAGCACCGGCAGGCGTTCCTGGCGACGTATTGCGGTCATCTGCATCGCAACTTGCCTGAATACGACGGAAACGTCTTGCCGGGGGTTATTCCCTTGTTGGAAAGGTTGTCGTCCCGGAACGATGTGACGATCGGTTTGTTAACAGGAAATTGCGAGCGAGCAGCCCAAATCAAGATAGAGCATTTTAAGCTGAAACCGTACTTCTGTGGGCTGGGCGGTTTTGGTGACCATGCCACCAACCGTAATGATGTGGCCCGCGATGCATTGCGAGCTGTCCGCCAACGAGTGCAGAGTTCTTTTGATGAGGATCGGCTGTGGGTCATTGGAGATACCATTGATGATATTACCTGTGCCCGTGCCATTAACGCAAAGTCCATGGTTGTCGAGACCGGTGGGTGCAATGCAGAAGAGCTGGGAACGAAGAATCCTGATGTGTGCCTTAAGGATTTAAGTGATATGGATGCCGTGTTGAGCAACTGGTTGTCTGACCCGCTGGTTTGACGGGGCCATGCGTTTTGTCAAATCGTCTACGTCAAGGCAGCCATTGCCTGGAAAAACGTATTGGAAGGTCTGGAGTCGGTCGGATACGGAGGTCCAGTAATATGCTTGATAGGTTCGTTTTCCCAGATCGTCATGCTCGCCAATTGTTCTATAATAAACTCTTGGATCAGCATGTTCCCTTGTGGAGAAACAATTTTGGTTCCGGCCTCAAATACGAATTCAGGTAACAAAAACAGCGCAGGATCGGTTGTTATCGGTTTACTGGGCGTCGTGTTTTTTCTATTGGCCTGCTTTTTTGTCGGTTCACGGGCTCATATTCAGCAGCAGCAGCCGGGTAAGGTGGCGGACCAGGGAGGACCACGCGCCGGATTCAAGACGTTTCAGGATGAAATCTATTTTCCGGTGCGGGCGATGATCACGGGGGTCAATCCGTATACGGACCATTATCAGGATTTCCATCCCGATCAGTTTACAGCGACGGCCGTTTCCCCGACAACGTTGGCATTGGCTACCCCGCTGGGGTTTATTTCGGTCCTGGAGTCGCAATGGACGTACCTGCTTCTCTGTTTCCTGCTGTCGATTGTAACGGCCTGGATTATTTTCCGTTCGGGTGGGGTGTGCGCTCCGCTTTCAGTTGTCCTGATCGTGGCAGGACTGATGATCATTTGCCGTCCCGGCATAAGCGAGTTGTTGGGCGTTGGCCTGGTATTTCCCGTGGTGTTCGGTTTTGCCCTGGCGCTTGAGTATGCCAACCGAAGTGGGCTGATTGCGGGGCTGGGATTTCTGATTACGACATGCAGTCTCGTGTTTGCCGCACCGCTTGCCGTGTTGCTGCTTTTTCGCCGGGATTTTCGCGGGCTGGGTTACGGGCTGGTGCTGACGCTGGCGGTTTGGGTAACGATCGCTCTGGTTCTGGCGCGAGGTGACACGCGAGATCTTCGCACGATTTGCACCGAGGATTTGGCCAAACCGTTTGGAGTCCTGTTTCAGGATCCCGATGCGCGAGACGTGGATCGGACCTGTTGGGAACGGATCGATCTGAGCCCGCCGGTTACCAAAATCGTTGAGGGGGATTTTTTTGGCGTTGATTCAAACGAAACTGTTGAACTGACGGCAATAGGTTCACCTCCGATGCGAGATAAATTTCGTAGGGGTGACGGTTCCGTTTCGCTGCCAGTGCCTTTGGATACTTTGATCGGGTTGGCATATTTTCCGAGGGGACTTCATGCCTACAACGGGCCCATCGAGCTCGGAAGCATTGTAGCGCTGGTTTGCCTTGCATTCGGGGGGCTCTGCCTTTTGCTGGAAAAACGGCGCAGCCAACGGGAGGGACTGGCCAGTCGCACCGGTTTGTTGATTGTGTTGATCACGTTGCTCGCATTTCCCCACGCTGTCAGCGATGGGGTTTTAATCTGGTTGCCCCTGGTGGGATTACTGGTCGGTTTCCGAAAGCTGGTCGTCGGTCTGAACTGGTTCGTTCGTTTTCTGGTCGTGGTTGTCCTGTTGGTTTTCGTCTTTAATTTCCTGTCACCACAACTTTTGATGGAGCCCGGTTTCATGGGAGCTATTCCACTCGATTCCTGGCAGATGAACGTCCTGGCCAGTCTGAATCCGATCCTGTTGACCGTGGCGGCTGTTCTGGTTGGTTCGAGTTGCTTGGCCAGTCAGTTGTTTGCCGGGGATCCGAAGGAGTCTTCGCCGCAGCATGCAGAGACGTCCCCAACTTCAACCGTTTCACAACGACAGAGCGACTGGCAAAAGCTGCGCGGCAAATAAAAAAAGCCTGGCCACGAGGCCAGGCAATCGCATCACAGTTCTTATTCGATTGGCGTTTGGTCAATGGTGTTGAGGCAGTTTTCTCGGGAAAGGTGATTGTTCCCGTGGTGGTAGCTTCAAACCGGTGTCTTCTGACCAGACGTTCCGATCGTCTTCGGTAGCGTAAAATCGCAACCATGTTTCTTCGTCGATGTTCGGGTCGATGCATTGCCACTGGATCATCGAATCGTTCAACAGAATCTGTTTTTCCTGGGCCGGTAGAATGTCCCGTATGATCAAGCAATAAAGTTGACGATCAGACAGGTGATCAGTGAAATTCAACAGGATGTTTTTTTCATACAGTCTTCCAATCAGTTGGTGTAACTGCTGGTTCAGTTCTGCATCGGCAAGCGAATCAGAATCGGGCAATTTGAGTTCGGGTTCGAACCACTTGCAAATCGGCAAAACGGGTGCCCTTTCCCATGCCAACATGGATGTCAGGTATTCGTTTTCACTGCAGGTTGACATGCCATCCAAATCGACCATGTATACCGATTCATCCAGGTAGGGCTCAATCTCGTCACGCAAACGGGCGTTACGCATTAATAACTCGACATCAGACATTTTTTTCTCGGGCCGTATGGTTGATGATTAGTTTCCGTCATTTACGAATTGACGATTGACACTAAGCAAACTTATCCGGAGGTAGTCAAACGACAAGCGGCAACTTGAGTCATTCACTAAAAAAACGATTTCAGCTGGTCTGTTGCCAATCACGACTCGTCCAACCAGTATTTCTTAACACGCTAGCATTTGCATAATACGTAAGGCTTGCCAGGCAGCCAAATGGACATTTCTACTGCCCACCCGAAACGGCCTCGTGTCGGCTCGCGTTATCCGGGGGATGGGCCTTGTTGGATCGGTATTCCGAGTTCATTGGCACCTCAAAACAACCGGTCCCAAAACTCGCCCTGTGGTTTGCGATTATGGAACGGGTGTTGGCGCACGAAAACAGCGGGCAACGCCCGCTGTTGGAAACAGGTCGCCCTGATGTTTACACTCGAAATCCAAGTGTCAGCTGGCCATCGTCTTTCTGGCCGTCAGGATTCAATTCCTTGTACAGCAGGCTGGGCTGGATATCCTGGTTGTCCTGGTATTTGTTGCTGACGTACTCCTGGATATCACCGGTAATCTGGTGATAGAAGATCTGGCAGATTTGCACGCCGGGATAAATTCGAACCGGTTGGATTGCAAACATTTCCAGCGTCCAAAATCCCTTGAATCCAACATCACCAAATCCGGCGGTGACATGAACGAATAAACCCAAACGTCCGATGGATGACCGCCCTTCGATCATGGGAACCAAGTTGTGCGTCTCGGTTCTTTCAACGGTTCGGCCCAGGTAAAGCCGGTTGGGCTCCAGTACTAATCCCGAATCGGGAATCACCATCCGCCTCGTCCGGTTGCTTTTCCGCATGTCCAAAACGACTTCTTCGTAGGTCAGGACATCGGGATGCAGTGTCAAGTTGTAACTGTTGGGGTTGAGCTGATCCGGTTCAAACGGATTGATCTCGATATTGGTACCTAGGTTCTGTTTGATTTCATCGCCAGAAAGAATCATCGGTATTCCCAGTTTCGAGAAGGTGCGAGTTTAGCCCGATCAAACGGATTTTGCTTTTCGTAATAGTCGGATTGTGTTTGTCTGGCGGCGAACTGTCAAGTAAAGAAAGTTGAAAACGGGTGCAGCAAACCGGAGTCCCTCCGACAAGTCATCCATCGGGGAGAATTGGCAAGCGGATTCTGTAAATCGACTGGTTTTTGGGTCTCTCCCCGCGGTGATCAAAAGTGTGAAGCTGGTCAATTTTCCCAACGGTTTAGCGGTTCTCCTGTTAAGGGCATGCGGTCGTTCCATTTCGATTGATTTTTTGGCGACCAAAAGGTAAGTTTACATCTCAAGGGCATTTTTCTGCCCGTTCACCAAGTCCCAGAAAATAGAAGCCAAAATGAGTCAAAATCCCTATCAGACGTCGAATGTTAATTATGGACCGATGGTTCAAAACGCCGAGGCGTCTGTTCGATCGTCGTTTATTCGAAGCACCTACTTGCATCTGTTTGGTGCCGTCCTGCTTTGTGTCCTGATTGATACGGCCATTTTCAGCCTGTTTTTTGATCAATTGGAGCCGCTGGTCCGAAAATTGAGCCAGGGTTGGAACATGATCCTGTTTTTTGTTGGTTTCATGGCCGTTAGTGGCTTGGCTGATTCTTGGGCTCGAAATGGCACGTCCAAGGCGATGCAGTATGCGGGGCTCGTTCTTTGTGTTTTTGCCTACGCCGTTTTTTTCGTGCCGATTCTTTTGATTGCCGAGATGACCTCGCCAGGTGCCATTGAATCTGCAGGTGTTGTGACTGCGGTTGTCTTCGGTGGTTTGACGGTCACGGTCTTCATCACTAAAGCAGATTTTTCATTCCTCCGCATGTTCTTGGTCGTCTTAAGCTGCTGCGCATTTGGACTGATCCTGGTATCTCTTATTTTTGGTTATGCACTCGGTAACTGGTTTTCGATCGCGATGATCGTATTGGCTTCTGGTTACATCCTGTACGAGACCTCCAATATCCAGCGCCGTTATCGAACCGATCAATCGGTTGCGGCGGCAGTGGCACTCTTTGCGTCGGTGGGGCTGCTATTTTACTACGTGCTTCGGCTGTTCATGATGAGTCGCGATTGAGACGTGCCCGGTTAGGCCCGCCATGTCATTTTCCAACGTTAACCTTGCGCTGCCCCCCAATTTTTCTGGGCTGGTCCGGCTGTTTCCACTACCCAACCTGGTCCTGTTCCCGGGTGTCATCCAAGGCTTGCATATCTTTGAGCCGCGGTACCGCGAATTGATGGAAGACGCCCTGGCGGCGGACGAGTTGATAACCGTTTCATTGCTCAAACCAGAGTGGGAGTTGTCGGGCAGCGAAAACGTGCCGATCCATGAGACCGTCTGTGTCGGCAAGATCGTGACGCATACTGAAACCGAGGATGGTCGATACAATCTGCTATTGATCGGGCTCCGGCGGGCCAGGATCGTACGGGAAATCCACTCAGAAAAGCCGTATCGCTTGGCACAGGTCGAGATTTTGAATGAACCGAAGGTCGAGGATCCTGCTCAACTGGACTTGTTGCGCGATAAACTGTTAAAACAATTTCGAACGTTTGCCGAGTCGCGGAATTTACTGGAAAATGAATCGATCCAACAGTTGTTGGCCAAGGATGTGCCCTTCGGTTTACTGGCAGACCTGATCGGTTTTTCGACCGGAGCGTCGTGCCACCAATTGCAGGATGTTTTGGAGACCGTAAACCTCGAAGAGCGGGGGCAAAAAGTCCTTGATCTGATGAGGGATTGTTCGACCGACGTGCAAAACCACGACGGCGATTTTCCCCCGAGGTTCAGTGCCAATTAATGGAGTTTGGTAATGGAAATAACAATTGAATATTGCAGCCAATGAAACTACTTGCCTCAAGCTGCAAGTCTTGCAGAAGAAATAAGTAAACAAATTGGCTTTACTCCCCAGCTCATAAAAGGGAGTCGCGGGGTGTTTGACATTCATAAAGATGGAAAGTTGGTTTATTCCAAACATGAAGCCCTGAATCAATTCCCGCAACACGATCAGATCATTGAAGCGCTGCGTTAATTGAGTCTTGTGGGGCGCAATTTTCGACGTTTAACCGTAGCGAACTGAGAGAGGTGTCTCAATTTGAGATAGTGATTGCCCCTTTTCCGGGGGTTTTTACCGGTAAACGGTTTGGTCCGCATTTTGCTTTAAGAATGAAGTCTCTCTTTTCTTTAGGCCTCTTTTCTTTGCGGAGCTTTCTTATGGACTTACCAACAAAAGATGAATGGGCAGATGTTTCTTTTATGGTCGATTCCAAAAATGTCATGAACTACACCGGCTTCATCCGGCTCGAAGTTGAGGACGATAAAATCATTCTTGAACCATTTGGGTTGGAGCTCACCGTTCAAAGCCTGACAGAAAAAGGAGCCGTACTGGAATCAAAAGGGCACCTGTACTTCGCGGATTGTTCTGTCTGTGACGACGTTGTTGATTTAACCGTAATGCGAAAAGACAACAATGAAGTGGTAGGGATCCGAGCCGAGTTTTCCGAAAAGCTAGTGGATTCCTCGGCTTGCACCTTGTCGATGTGACTGCCTTTTGAGTTTTAGTCAATTCGTCCCCGGTTAATCGAACAACCCGCCATCGTAACAGGCGGGTTGTTGGGTGAATTGGGGGAATCAAGCGAGTTGGCTCCACCTCCTGGTCCGGTTGTTATTTTGAATTTGATTTTTTCAGGTGCGTATCAACAAATTCAAGTATCGATTTGTATGCCTGTAACTGATTCTCTTTTTTCCGGAAACCGTGGCCCTCATCGGCGAAAACAAGGTACTCCACAGGAACACCATTCTTGCGAACTGCTTCGACAATTTCATCGGATTCAACCTGGATAACCCGAGGGTCGTTGGCACCCTGTAATACCATTAGAGGTTTTTTGATTTGATTCGAATGAAACAATGGAGAAATACTTTTGAAATATTCTTCGTCGGAAAAATCTCCCAACTCCTTTTCGAGTGATTTTCTTTGTGATTCCCACCAGGGTGGAATGCTCTGAACCGTGCGGTACCAGTTCGAAATACCGAAGATATCGATGCCGCATTCGAACGCATCGGGTTGAAATGTCAGTGCGGCCAAGGTCATGTAGCCACCGTAACTTCCCCCGATAATGCCAATGCGATCCGGTTCAACAAAGCCCGTATTGATCAGCATCTGTTTGCTGGTAACACAATCCATCAAGTCGTTTTTGCCATGGTTCCGGTTGTCCATTTGTTCAAATTTCTTGCCATAGCCGGAACTGCCCCGGTTGTTGATGGCGAAGATTGCGTAGCCATGATTGACCAGGTACTGGATCAGGCCGCGGTAACCAACCCGCGACTGACCACCAGGGCCACCGTGCACCCAGACCAGGGCCGGCACCTTGGCATCCGGGCCTGCTTGATGCGGTTTAAACAGGATTCCCGGGATCGTCGTTCCGTCAAACGATTTGAACCGGACGACCTTGCCGTCGACCAGGTCATTCGGGTTGATTTCGCTGTTAAGTGACCGCGTCAGCTTGCGCGGTTTTCCGTCAGGCATTTGGGCATAAAACAGGTCGTTTGGCATGCGGGAGTCGGATGCATAAATTGCAACATCTTTTTCGTTCGACGAAATCCTGAATGATGAAATACTGGCTCCCGGTATTTCCGGAACCGGGTAAGGTTTCATGGTCGAGAAATCATATACCTGGATATGGGTCTTGGCATCTTCGTTGGTGCCCACCACAAAGTACTTGCCATGTTTGGAAAAGTAGGCTGTTGAGACGTCCCAGTCGGATTTAAGTACCGGCGAGGTCTTGGCGGTTGCCAAGTCGAATTTTTCCAGATATTTAAAGTCGCTATCACGGTCGGTGATGTAAACCAGTTCTTTTCCATCGGGCGTGAATGCAGCTGGAGCAAAGTTGATTTCTCCCTCGTGCGGCGTGATGAGTTTCATCTCACCCGAATCGCGGTCCAGTAAATAGATATTGCTGTCGTCTCGATTGGTCGTCTTTGAGAAAGCGAGGGTCTGTCGATCGGGTGAGATATCGCCAAAGTTGAATCCGTCTTCGTTCTTGAAAATCATGTCGCGTTCCAAGCATTCCGTTTTGTATTCATAGACATCAAAATACCTTGGGTCGCGCTCGTTGCTTAAGACGAAAAAATATTTGTCGTTGGCCGACCAGCCTGCAAACTGCGCTTTTAGTTTTTCACCTGGCGTCAGGTCGGTTACTTTGCCATCCGTCTCGCGGACAAACAGGTGGTTCAATTCGTTTCCACCCTGATCTGCCGTGTAGAGGAATCGGTCGTCGTTGGGAAAGTAACTGACTGTAAAAACAGAGTCGGTTTTGGAATGGGTTAATTGCGTTGACTTGTCTGTTTTTATGTCGATCGAATAGGCATTGAAAACGCCGGTTGAATCGTCGCTGACCAGTAGTTTGCTGTTATCAGGTGAAAATGAAGCGCCGCGGTAGCTGGTCGTTTTTAAAAACTGTTCAATCGTATATTGCTTGACATCTTGCTGTCCCGAAATCGTCAAGCAGGGCAATAAAGCCGTCAACAAACAGCCGGCGTAAAGAGCGAGAGTCTTGGACATTGATGGTTCCTTTGTTGGGCATTCGCTAAATGGTGAAATTGAAAATTGAAAGACGAGTTGGCTTTCTGGAGCTTTGGTGCTATCGGGGTTTCATCAGCTCAAGCACGGCCGATGACATGCTGGTGACGCCTGTTTGTATCGAGATGTCGATGTCCGGATAGAATTGGGCGGAATGCAGGGGTGGTGAAACGGTTTCCAGATCATGGTATCGATCAAGTCTTTTCTGGGTCACGACGCCAAGGAAGTACATGACGCTGGGAACGCCGCTGCGCCCGAACCGACTGAAATCTTCTCCCCACATCTGGAGTTCTGCTTCTTTTACGTTTTCCTGTCCGATCGCTTGAGCGAACGCACGGCGTACGGTTTCGGTTAATGGTTCATCGTTCCTGGTGGAGGGTGTCCCCTCGGAAATGACAATTTCAGGTTGCGGAGCCCCGACGCTCTCGGCAGCCGCGTTGGCTTTGCGTCGGATACCGTCCAACAGGTGTTTGCGTACGTCATCGGAATAACTGCGGACCGTCAGTTGCAAATGGCACGTTTCTGGAATGATGTTGTGTTTGGTTCCTGCATGAATGGACCCAACTGTTATGACGGCCGGATCCGTAGCGTTGATTTCCCGCGAGACGATTGTCTGCAGGTCCACGATCAACTTGGCGGCTTGAACGATCGGGTCAATTGCCAAATGGGGTGTCGCCCCGTGACCGCCACGTCCAAATAGTTCAATGTCAACACTGTCGACGTTGGCCATCGTGTAACCACCGCGGACCTGGACCTGCCCGGCTGCCACATCGGGGTGGCAATGCAGTGCCAAGGCATAATCGGGTTTGCCAAATTTCTGGTACAACCCGTCATCCAGCATGGCCTGTGCGCCCATCCCCAGTTCCTCGGCCGGTTGCCCGATGAACATGATCGTACCAGACCAGAGATCTTTGTTGGCTGCCATGAATCGAGCAACTCCAATCAGGGATGTCATGTGCATATCGTGGCCACAGGCGTGCATCACGCCCACTTCCTTGCCGTTTCGGTCCTTGGCCGTTTGGGTGGACGCATAGGGCTGGTTGGTCTGTTCCACCACGGGTAAACCATCAAGGTCGGACCGTACCATCACCATCGGCCCTTTGCCGTTTGACAACAGGCCGACGACGCCATGCCCGCCCACGTTGGATGTAACCTGGCACCCCACCGCTTTCAGTTCACTCGCGAACCGGGCAGCCGTTTTCTCTTCTTGCAGGGACAATTCGGGGTTTTTGTGGAAATGCAAATAAAGTTTTTCCAATTCGATCTGATTGGTTTTCAACCATTGGGCCGGGGCTGAATCTGTACCGGGAGATTGGCTGTACAGAAACGTGGGCAAACCGATCAGGGTGAAGCAAATCATTAATTGAAGTATCAAATTCTTCATAGGATTATCCCGGGGGACCAATTTTGAGAAATTATTCGGGCGTTGGACGTCGGCTTGAATCGGGCCATCACAGTCCTGGCGAATTGACCGAGCTGTATTCTAAACGTTTTTGCTTTCCCCTAACCAGCAGTTCATCGGCTCGGATCGTAAAAAGCCCGTCAAGCCGTGCACGGTTTTCCCGCGCTAATTCCGGGGAATCACGTCTTGGTGCTTGAACCATTCGATAGCCTCCACCGGTAATGAGTCCGGCGGCACCTTGAAAGCGTTCGTCCAATTTTCTGGCAGGCCAGCTAGATGCATGCGAAGGTTGCGGATCGCCGAACGAGTCAAGCAGTCGTCGACCGGCATGTCCAACATCAGTCGCATGTATTTCTCATTAGTCGATACGGCGATTTGACCGACGTTGATGATCTTGTCACCGGGGGCAATTTCACGCCAGGTATAGTGTGGCAGTTCCATCGCCCGTTTGCTGGCTGCCAGGATTCGTTCGGCAGTCAACGATTGGACCTGGTCAAAACTGGACATCACAAAATACGTCTTTTGGAATTCACTGATCAGGTAATCCGTCGTTGCCAGACGCAATAGGTCGTGGTCGTCCGAGGGGTCAATCAGTATGCGATTGGATTTTGGGCTTTGAATGCTGTAGGTCGTTTCA
>JABACA010000115.1:11818-14406 GCA_014237975.1 Mariniblastus sp.
AGGGGTCAATCAGAATGCGATTGGATTTTGGGCTTTGAATGCTGTAGGTCGTTTCACCGGGAGAGGAGAGGATTCCAGCACCAAAGTCACGTACTTCACCGTCTTGCATGACCAAGCCAAATTCCACTGTGAACCAGTAGATTCGACCTGCATAACTCAATAGTTCTTCGGCCTCGGCCTTGACCATCTCTGCCGTTTCCGGGTCATTGGCAGATGCCAGCTTCTGGTCTCTTTCTGCATAGATCAAATCGCGCGCTTCACCGTGGTTCTTCATTACGTCGGCGACAGCTGGAATGGTGAAGGTTGCTACATGGCCCGCGATGTCATGTCCGATATCCGGCTCTTCCAGGTAGTCCACTTCGAGATCCCGCATGAACGTGGTGACCGGAAAAAAACGTCGACTGTGACAAGTGAAAAACAACTCAGCTGGAATGATCATGTTGACCGTGGCCAGTTGCCAACGGGTCTGTTGGTAGATTCTTGCATTCAGCATGTAGTAGTCGGGAATGACGGTGCCGCCGATTTCAAATATCGACTCACCTTGCAAATATTCATGACAGGCAAACTGGTGTTTGGTGCGCTGTTGATCCGCGACCAGGCAAGCCCAGCTCAGGTGTTCTTCCAGGGAGTATTTCTCGTAGTCCTGGAAATCGGCGTACTGATTCAATTCGACCGTGTCGCTACTGAGCGTGCCGATGCCAAACCGTTTTCCCGTTTGAAAATCATCCAGATATTTTGCTTGAAGTTCCGGTGCGATTGGGTAAGGAACATCCGTCCGTGCTATCGTTTTTTGCAGTTCTTCGAGACGAGCCGAATGACTAACGGGTTCAACTTGTGCCAAGTCAACCCCGTGGCGGGCTGCTATTTTGGCCAGGTCTCTGTCGATGGTCGACATTTTGTTTTTCGGGGTTGAGGTAAAGCTAAATCAGTCGCCTTGAAATTCTAACAAAATATATCGTGCAGATAAAATTAGGGCCAGCGAGAGTCGACATTTCCCGAAGGGTTCTAATGATACGAATGCAGTTTTCTCCGTTACTGGCGACTGCGGGCTGTTATCCATTGCGTTCCAGAAAACGGTCGGCGCCCAACTGGATCAATTGTTGACCAACCTGTTTTCCCAATTCCACCGAACGACTTGCCGGCAATGTCGCTTGGAATTGGATTTTTTCAGTGCCATCAACACTCAGGACAAAACCGGTCAAACTGAGTTGCTCGTCTTGCATGGTCGTCCAGGCAGCAACGGGTGCCAGGCATCCCGCGTCCAGTGTTTGCAATAGTGAACGTTCCGCTGACACCTGGTGAAAGGAAGCCGGGTCATTCAGGGCTTCGACCAACTTTCGGGTCCGGCTGTCATCCAGACGAGTTTCCAGGCCGAGTGCGCCCTGCCCGACGGCCGGCGCCATTTCATCCATCCTGAACTGATATGCGATCCGGTCGGACAGGGACAGTCGAAGAAGCCCAGCACTGGCCAGTACAATCGCGTCAAATTCTCCATCATCCAGTTTGCCGATTCGCGTGTCGACGTTCCCGCGAATATCTCGAATATCGAGATCCGATCGAATATGTTTTAACTGGGCCGCTCGTCGAACACTGCCGGTACCGATGATGGAATTTGGAGGAAGGTCATCCAGGCAGGTGGCCGTGTTGGAGACGAGCGAATCCAACGGGCATTCGCGGACGGGAACCGCGGCAATCGTCAACCGTGGATCGCAACGGGTTGGTAGATCTTTGAGGCTATGAACGGCCAAGTCGATTTGGTCCTCTAGCAGGGCTTGCTGAAGACGCTTGGTGAACAGACCTTGCCCGCCGATTTGCGCGAGCGGCCCGGTTTGAACATCGCCCGTCGTCTGGACTTTTACCAACTCGACCTCGATTCCGACCAATTCAAGTTGCCTGGCGACCCATGTGGATTGCCACATGGCCAATTGGCTACTGCGTGTACCAAGCCGGATCACTTGAGTTGACATGGAAGAGTTCTTAACGGTTATATTCCAGGGCACTACGTTTGAATGGATTTCAATTGATTGGGGCCCCTGCCCCTCGACTTCAGTTCAGTATCCAATTTTGCGGGTTATTCGGAAGTGGTCTCGTTGTGGATGTTGGGGCCTTCGAGATTGCCAGATTTATCACTGGCAGCCGCGTTTTGAACTTTTTCAAAACGGCGTCGAACTTCACCCTCCAGCGCTGAGCTGGTTTGTTGATGCTCTGGTACAACGACGCCGCAGCTGACGCAAAACTGAATCGCCTGATCGATGGTAATATTCAAATCGATCGTGTCGCTTTTGGGCACCGAAATTGTAAAACCGGTAACGGGCATCGGGCTGGTTGGCATCAAAATGGTCAAGACTGGCTGGCCGGCCGCTGTCGAAATGTCGCGGAATCCCTCGCCCGTAACGAAGCCCATGGACCAAATGCCCCGGCGCGGATACTCGACCGCAACGACACACGTGTACTCGAATTCGGTTTCGTTAAATGCAAAATCCGTTATTTGTTTTACCGAGGAATAGACATTTCGAATAATTGGAATCTGAGTAATCAAGTTTTCGGATTGGTGCCAAAGAAACCGACCCATGCCGACGGTTAGAAAT
>JABACA010000116.1 GCA_014237975.1 Mariniblastus sp.
TGACGCCTGTTATCTCTGAATCGGATGGTAGCTGTTGCATGTCGCGGATCAACCTGGAAGCCCCAGTTGCCTTTGCGGAAAGTTTGGCCAATGCGGCAGGTGCCCCGATGGCCAAACGGCGGTCGGAGAGGAGTTTCATCTCCATCGCTGGCCCTTTCGTATTCGATTGATTTTCAACTTGAGACAATCTGAGTTGCTTGGCCTCCTCCAACTGTGTCGTGTCGATCGGTGCATTGAAATCCAGGACGACCAGTGCGGGTGAGGTTGCGGGTTGGCCCGACATGTCCGGAATGACCGCAAAAAACTCGCTATCTAGCACGACCCAGACCATTTTAAGATTGTCCAAATTGGCGTTGGCGGGACCGATCAACTTGGCGAGCGGTTCGGCCAGGCCGTCCCGGTTGATGTTGAATGTTTCCAGGTTTTTCAGCAGTGCCCCGGGATTGATCCAGAAGCAGCCAAAATGGTCTTTGGTCAGAAAGGAGACGTCGGCCCCGTTTACCATTGATTCTGTCGGCCGTGGACGGGTGGAAACGGTTTCACCGGCATGGAGCTTGGCGGCGTTGCTGGTTTTGCGGGGGACCGCGTTGACGGTCGTCGGGTCGCTGCATCCCTGGGTCAGCAAGCAGACCGTCACTGTTAACGTCATGAACTGAATGAACTTTGAAAACGCCATCGAGAAATCGCTTTGCTATGGCAAAAGATTGAAAGAACGAACACTTACTTTAGGTGTTTTGGCCTGATGAACAACCGTCTTAGGTAGTACAACTGTACCCTGCCTTACGTCTCGAGGTTTCACAATCCGTTGAACCGCGACACATTCAGGATATTCAGCATAGTTTTGCTTTTGCGCCGCAACCTCTCTGGCTAGACTAGATCTGATAAAAACGGTTATTTACTACAGGCAGTCATGAAAAGCAGAAAACAACGATCGCGCCGGTCAAACTCTAAAACCATTCAATCGGCGGGTCGAGGCAGCAGGTTCTATTCCTCCCGTTATTTAATCATTGCAAGTCTGTTTGCGGTGTTGGTTGCCACCGGTGTCTTGGCGACCCGGCTTCGGGTGGAAACAAAGAACCGCAAGAAGGAACTGGCAGCGGCCAAAGAACCGGTCAAGTCGTATAGCGAGTTGGAGCTCGCATTGGACAGCGGTGAAAAGCAACGTCTGATTGGAGTAATGGATCAACTCAAGATTGAACCGGGTGAAGAGTTTGCAATTCAGTTGGAGAAAATCAAGAATCGACTGAAGGTTTCAGAAGAACTGCAGGCTATTAACGGCGACCCGGAGGCCCGACAACTTGGCTTGCTTTCGGGTTTGGACGCACTCACCTTGTGGCACACATTGAACGTGATTTATCAAGTTGACGATCCGTTGATGCAAGACAAGTTGGAAGAATTGGCCGGCGAACATGTACAGGATGCAGACAGTAAAGTTGCGGCTCGCGCCAATTATGTTTTGGCTTTGGTTGAAATCCATCAGTTCATCCTCAATAAAGACCCGCAGAAATTTCAGCAGGGCCTGGTGCACTATACCGCTACGTTGGACAACGTCGATGAAAACGTGGTCGAGGCGATTAGGATTTCCAATCTGGCAAGTTTGTTGGCAAAAACGGGCCATGACGAAGAAGTGAAGCAGATGTGGGGGGCTTTCTACACGCGTTTTGATGGCGCCCAGAATGAAGCAATCCAGGCCTTGGCCCTGAAGGCGTATGACCAGTACGTCTTTTGCGGATCGCCCGTCTCGTTGTCGATGGAGAAAATCATCAACGGAGATTCGAACGCGGTCGCCGGTTTGCAGCAACAGGTGGATACGCTGGTTTCGTCAAATGACTTGTCAGACAGTGGTTTCGATATGCTGCTGGCGATGCTCGAAGTTCTGGTTCAGAATGGCAACATTACGGAAGTCCAGGAAATTGGCAATTCATTACTCACTCGCTTGCCGGCGATTTCGGGGAAAGCCGTGCAACAGGATGTCGAAAAAAAAATAAAGGCGACACTCAACCGGGCTAACTTGATGGGGCAGGTGGTTCGTTTCAATGGCCTGGCCGTGGGTGAAGGTCGAACGTTTGATTCGTCCATTCTCGATGGCTCCATGGTGGTTGCCGTGTTTTGGTCGCCAGACAACAAGCTTTCCATGGAACGCTTGTCCAATGTCCATAAAATGGTCAGTTTGTTTGACGACGGTCGCCTGAACTTGGTCGCCATTTTTAACCCGCCTCAAGAGGTGCCGACAACCAAAAACCTGGGGAAAGAACAAGAAAGCGTTGCGCAACTTAAACCTGATTATTTGGAATTCATGACATCACTTCCCAATTGCAGATTTTTGGAAGTCAAATCTGAAGATCCTGAAATGCAACAGTTCCTGAAACGGTTGGGGCCGCCATTCCTGCCCTATATCCTGATGGTTGATTCCGATCATCGAATCATTGCGCTCAATCCGAACCCTGACTATCTGGTGCAAACGCTAGGCAACCAAGAAGGGGAGTAGACGGTCGGGTGAGCACGGTTGATCATGGGCAATATTGTCTTGCCGCTGTTGCCCAGTTCTTAGGCGATCGTTTGTTTTCGTACGCTATTAATGTTCGGGATGGATCTGTCTGTCGATGGTGATTTCTCCGCGTCATGTCGCTAGCAAGATTGCTTTGTAAACGTCACTAATTGAAAATGCGAAATTTGGTTCTCGCTGAAAATGTCGATAAATACCGTGTCGGTTCAATATTGGCAGCGGTTTTATGATTTGCTAATCTGTGCCTGTTCGATAGCAGAAATGCCAAACAGAAAATCGAACTTGGTTTGAATCAAGAAACCAGTCGAATCATGACGATTCAGGTGAAGCTTGGTTCGCCACTAGAGTTTTGCTACAGTGCACCGAAGAAAAATAAATGGTAGGGAAGCCACAATGCTACGGGACAAGGTGTTTCTTGGCAGTTGACAAAGGATGTTGTCGATGAGTTCCAAAACGGATTTTGATATTAGTGTACACATTCGGTGGATGATTCGCCGGGACATGCCAGAAGTGCTGGAAATCGAAAAGAGCAGTTTTGAATTCCCCTGGTCCGAGGAAGATTTCATACGCTGTTTGCGCCAGCGGAACTGTATCGGCATGGTGGCGGAATACGACGAGCGAGTCGTCGGCTTCATGATCTACGAGCTGCATAAGAATCAATTGCACGTATTGAATTTCTCAGTACGGCCCGACGCCCGTCGCCGCGGAGTGGGACAACAGATGATCAACAAGCTGGTTGGTAAACTGTCACAACAGCGTCGCAATCGAATCGTACTCGAGATTCGCGAAACGAATCTTGCAGCACAGCTCTTTTTCCGTAATTCCGACTTTATGGCGGTGTCGGTTTTGCGAGATTACTATGATGATACCACCGAGGACGCTTACGTGATGCAGTACCGATACAAGGCAGACGTCAAGGCGTTAAATGAGGTCAATCGGATCGCGAGATTGGCCGGCTAGACAGGCCTCTTTGTTCCCAGTTGTTCGCAAATATTGCTGGCCCGTTGTTTTAAACGGTTCAGCATTTTTTTTATGTCATGTGGCAGGTCAATTTCTGCCTTCGTTGACTTGAGGCGAAAGTCGGGAGACGAAATCGTTTCATAAATCGTGCAAACAGGACCGTTGGCTGGAATGATGGTGCCCGGCATCGGGATGTCGGCAACTTTGGCGGGTTGGTTCCTCTGGTAGCACTCCGCCAAGTATTGGTGGTTTTCGATATTGATTTTAATCGGGTGGTTGTGGGGGGAGAAAACAATGGCCTTGCCAATTCCCAACGCGAGATCTCTTGGTGCGTCTGCGGCCGTGGCTGGGGTCCCTGGGCAGTCAGCCGGATCCTGGCAGGCTTGGACATGAAGCCCCGCAATGGGTTGGCCGGGCTGTGCGCGTTCATAAATATCACAGGATGCGGTTAACCTCGGGTTGATGTCGACGACCACGAACTCTTCGCCCCGACAAACAAAGTCCGCGCCCCAAACGCCTCGCAACGAAATGGCCTGGCCGATCTTTCGGCCAAAATCAAGAAACGGCGACTCCCGTTCCGTTTCCAACTGAAGGGGGCCAATCGATCCGGCATAGGCAAAAGGTCCGTTTTCAGTTTCCAGCTCGCGCCCCAGTAATTGCAGGGTTGTTCCAATAAGACGCGTTCCTCGGGTATCGGTCACAAACGCGGCGCTGATGGTTTTCCCGGCAATCCATGTCTGAAAGTACTGGTGCCGGGAACGCGTAAGGCCTTGCCGTGCCCATTCAATTCCGTGGCCGCCAGCAGCGAGCAGCGGTTTGCGGATCCAGCGACCGGGTGGACAGCTCGAGTCGAAATTGAGGGTGGGAAAACGAAAACCGTTGGAGACGACAGTTTCTGCCATGCGATGGATGTCCGTCACAAGCTTTAGCGGCTCGGGAGCGGGACCCAGGAAACGACCATCGATGTTGCCGTTAAAAAGGCGGTCGAGGTGGCGTTCCAAGCCGCCGGCGAGGCACCAGTCGTCGCGCACGTTTTGCCGCAGAATTCCTGGTATCTCATCGAGGGAATTTGCCTTGATGCAAGGGCCGGCGTTGCGGGTGTCCCAGTCGCCAAACAGGTCGATTCCCAGCGGGTCAAATCCAGCCCGTCGTGCGCTTTCAAGATGTTGCCGCACGCACGCTCCGATAATCACTAGGTGGTTTGGCATTTACAGCTGGATTTAAAGGTGTCGGTAGCTTGGCATGGTGGACACGGTCTGATAGTTTACGTTTTCCATTATCGAACAACTGGAACTTTTTTCCCAGTGTCGGAGCGCCGATTTTAGTTGGTCTCTGACGTGGGCCGGGCGATTCGAGGCTTATTTTAAACTCTGGAGATCAAGTAATGTCGATGTATATTGGTGAAGCACTGGCCGGTGGGGACAATGAAATTGCCCACATTGATTTGATGATTGGCAGCAAGGATGGACCTGTCGGTGCCGCATTTGCGAATGCGTTGTCGACCCAAAGTGAAGGGCATTCCAATCTGTTGGCGGTCATCACGCCGAACCTGGCAGTCAAGCCTGCCACGGTCATGATCACTAAGGTTACGATTAAAGGTCAGAAGCAGGCGGTTCAGATGTTTGGGCCGGCCCAAGCAGCGGTTGCCAAGGCGGTTGCCGATAGCGTGGAAGCGGGTGTACTGCCCAAAGACCAATGCGAAGATCTGGTGATTGTTTGCGGTGTCTTTATTCACTGGCTGGCGGAAGATGACAAAAAGATTTACGACTATAATTATGAAGCGACCAAGATGGCGATTGAAAACGCGATGAACGGCAAGCCGACTGCTGATGAGATGTTGGCAGGTAAGGAAGAGGTCCACCCATTCCGTGGATTCGACTAGGCTGGCCAGTCGTTTTGGCTCGATGGAAAACGCTCGCCTTGGCGGGCGTTTTGTTTTAGGTGGTATGGTTGACGGTTCGGTCTTATGAAACCCAAGGTTCTGATGCAGTTTGACTCGGATGAACATCCCAGTTCGTTCGATTCAATCGTGGCGATTGACTCAGCTGTCGACCACTTGCTGGCCTATGGTGGTGTGAAGATTGACCAAATCACCGGGCTGATCCATGGAGGCATGTTTACACGAGGCCCGGCGGATTTGAATCGAACGGCCGCTTTTTTTGGTGGCAGCGATGTGGCGATGACAACACGACTGTTTGAGCGGGCCAAGGGATGCTTCTTTGGGCCGATTCGGATTTCCATGATGTGCGATCCCAATGGTGCCAACACGACCGCCGCCGCGGCTGTTCTGTGCGCAAAACGCCATCTGAGCTTGGAACATCGGAAGGTGGTCATCCTGGGTGGCACCGGTCCGGTCGGGTGTCGTATTGCAGTGTTGGTTGCGGCCCAGCATGGGAAGGTGGTTTTGGCGTCGCGAAATAGGGAAAGAGCGATGGCCGCCTGTGATGAAATCAAGTCGATCGTGGGAGATCATGCAACCGTCGAACCGGTCACGATCACCGATAGCCGGGCTGCCGTGACGTGCTTGCGGGAAGCGGATGCTGTTTTTGCCGCTGGCGCTGCCGGGGTCGAGTTGTTGCATGAGTCGTGGGTCGAATCCACCTCCGGTTTGCAGGTTGCGATTGATTTGAATGCCGTCCCGCCTGGAGGAATTGGTCAAATCGAGGTGGCTGACAGTGGAACCGTTCGCGGGGGTGTGGCCTGTTATGGCGCGATTGGCGTCGGTGGGTTGAAGATGAAGATTCATCGCAAGTCGCTCCAGTCGCTATTTGAAACGAACGAGGCGGTCCTGGATCTAAATGAGATTTACCAGGTGGGATGCGAAATCGAATGCGGTTGATCCGCAGTGGTTGCTGGTCGTCACCACATCAGGATGATAAAAGCTATGAGGATGAAAACCAGTCCCAGCAACATCGAGATGAAGTTAACACTGTTTCGGTAACGGGTTTGTTCTTCAGGTGTTCGGCTGACCAGTTCAACGGTTTGGCCCTTGTATTCGATTTTGACTAACCGTCGGTCGAGCTGACGTGTGCCATCGGTAGCGTCGGGCAGCATGATTTTGGTATTGTCTCGACTTACCAATGCGCCCATTCGTTGAGGGTCCTCTACCAGGAATGGAGCCGGCAGGGATCCCGTCGTCTGGGTAGCGGTCTCGTCAACCGATGGTTCGGATTGTGGGTCTTGTTGTTGCTCGTCATTTTCGCGGTCTGCGTGCAACGTGGGCAGCCCGGAGGGGTTGTTTGCGGCGGCGGCATGGTCGGTTTTATCAGGTTCGAGTCGTGGTGCATTCTGGGAACCACTGGTGGGTGGCAATTCACCGATCGGTTGCCCCGCTGTTCCGGGGGTCGGCTGAACCGAAGCTCCTTTGAATCTTTCCGATTTCTTTTTCTTTGTTTGTTCGGTCGGGTTCCCGGAGGTACTGTCGGGTAAAGGCTGGCTGTCAGATGAATCGGATGGCGGTGCAAATCCCGGGGCGAACAGTTCGTCTTTTTGCTCGTCAGCCTGCCTGCTCGGCTCGGAATCTCCGATTTCAACGGTGACTTCCTTGTCACAATGCGGGCAAGCGATTCGTTTCCCCTGCATCTCCAAGGTCACTCCGAAAGCGCCAGCGCACTCAGGGCAATAATGAACGACCGGGTCTGACATGCGGGTGTCTGGCGGAGTTTGCTCCGCCCCGTTGGGAATCGCTACAGGCGACATGCAGGAAGGGCATTCCACAGTTTGTCCGGCCGTTTCAGGAGCTACCTGGAACGGTTTGGAACAAGTCGGGCATTGCATAACAAGATTACTCATCTGCAGAAAGATTCACCCTTCACCCATTAAGAAATAGTTGTTTGCATAACGTTGTCTTGACGCAGTTCCGCGATTTTAACCAGTGGTGTTGAAAATCCGGTCGCCGGCATCTCCCAAACCGGGAACAATGTACTTCTGATCATTCAGATTCTTGTCTACGACACAACAATGGACATCCACTTGAGGAAAGTCCTGCTGGATTTTTTCAATACCTTCGGGTGCCGCGATGATTGCCAGCATCTTGATGTTCTTAACACCCCATTCCATCAAGGTCTGAAAGGCCATGCAAGCCGAACCTCCTGTCGCCAACATTGGATCCAAAACAAAGGCAAGTTCAACCGGCGAGTTGGACGGCAATTTGCTGTAGTAATGGACTGGCGTGGCAGTGGTTTCATCTCGATAAAGTCCCAGGTGCCAGACCTCAGCTGTGGGGATCAGGTCGAGCATCGGTTCGACCATGGCAATCCCGGCCCGCAAAATCGGGATCAGACCAACACGTTCAACCAATTGTCGGCCATGCATTTTTTGAATAGGCGTTTCAATCGGGTACTCAGTCGTTTTCATTTCCGCGGTTGCCGAGTAAGCCAACAACATGGATAAACGGCGGATCGATTGGCGAAACTCACCCGGTGTGGTTGCTTTGTTTCGCAATACCGTCAAGTGACAATCGACCAAGGGGTGGTCCAGTATTTTTGTTGAGCTCATGCATCACCCAGGTAAAACCGCATTAACTTTAATGATAACCCTGGTGGAGCCCGATTAACAGGCTGGAAAATTGGCAGCGTGTCGGGTGCAGGTTGATTCGTTGAGCCAGGCAATTGTTTTTGGTGGTCAAGCTGGTTGGATTATTTCTTGTTCAAGTTGGAAAAGCAAGCAACGTGGCTCCCCAGGTTCGGGCAGGTGATTGTTTCTGCTACCCGCTAAGCAGGGGTGCCAGGAATCAATTTCTAGGCTCGTTCTTGATGATTGAATTGGTCAAACGGTTTTTTGGTTTCCAAATCAACATCCACATGACCAGCCAGGCGACCGGAATGCCCAATGAAATCGGGACTGCCAAAGAAAACCATCCGTAATGCGCCGATATTCCGCCCAGCGCAACATAGGCCACCACAACCCCCAGATTGGCAGCCATGACCGGTAACCAAAACAGCTTGGCAGGAAACCGGTAGATTCCCGCGATCAAGATCGAAGCCTCTGCCAGGACCGGGAATCCCCGCAGGATGACAATTGGCCAAATGCCCCACTTCTGAATGTTTTTTTCCGCGGTTAACAACGAGTCGGTGCTACACAAACGACGTGCGACCGGCCAACCGAATCGTGATCCTGCCAGGTAACCGATGGCGGTGGATAAATTCAGCCCGATCCAACAAATAAGAGATCCAGTCAAAATGCCAAACATTCTGCCGGCAATCGTGCACACGGCACTGGATGGAACAGGCAGTAGAATATCGCTGGTTAACAGGCCGATTACCAAGAGTCCGGCAAAAACGGGCCTTTCTGACAACCATTCCTGATTAAAAAACTGAGTGGCCCAGCTTTCCAGCTGTTCACCAAATAAGATGAAAGGGATGATGGAAATCAACAATGTTATAATAATCAGCGTTGCTGTAACGAGATAGAATTTCAAAGTGGAACTGCCGTTTGTTGATCGGGTATAAAAACGTTCATCGGATCTCTTCACCCTTTTATCGCATTGGGTTATTCGCAATACGCTTTGCCGTTATCCTGACACTGGTGATTGTGACTGGATGTCAGAGGGATGAACACCAGCCGGGGATCATTTCAGGCGGTTCCATGGCGCCCGCCCTGTTAGGGCGACATTATGAGGTGTCCTGCGGTGACTGCAAGTTTGTCTTTGCCTGTGACGGCATCAATATTCCGGCAGACCGTCAGACGGTTTGCCCTAATTGTGGTTTTGCCGAAAATGAACTGGAACCGGCGCAATTTGTGCCAGCGGATCGAGTTACCATATTACCGGCTGAGCAATTGAAACGTTGGGATATCGTAGCGGTCACATTGGAAAACGAAAGTGACGAGTCGCCCCAGTATGCGGTCAAACGCATTGTCGCTTTGCCGGACGAAGAGTTGCGTTTTGAGCATGGTGATGTCTTAATTGATGGGGCCGTCGCTGCGAAACCTCTGGACGTTCAAAAGAGTGTGCGAATTCCAGTTTTTGACAGTGATTACCGAAGGCCTTCTGACAACAGCTTGGCAAAACGAATGATGCGAGTGCCGAGTTCGCCTGCTTCAGACGATAAATCCAGTCCTGTAAAATCCCTGGAAACGATGGCTGGTAGAAAAACCAGTTCTGTGGTCGATGTAGAAAACAAGATTCGGTTTCAGCCAATAACGGGCTATCGCAGTAAAGAGGCGGGAGAACCTGTCCGGGTCATTAAAGACTTCTACGCATACAATCAAAAACTTAGTCGCAAATTGAACACGGTGGATCAGCTGTTCCTGCAATTTGACATATTGGCTGAACCGAATGTGCCGATAACGATCCAGGTCCTTGGATCGTATCCGGTACGGATCAGCTTGAATGTCGAAAGTGTCGACTTGGAACAGGACATTGGCACAGAAACGCATCACCGGTCTTTTGAGATGCCGCCCCGTAATGGTGTTGGACTCAAAATTGAGATTTCCAATTTTGATCGGCGTCTCTATTTAGTCGTTAATGATTGCAAAATATTTGACATCGAAAGTTTGGCAGACCCCGGGCAGGAATCGGGTGGGAATTTGATTCCCTTGGAGTTGGAGGTGGCGGGGGGAAGCTGCCGTTTGAATCGACTGCAGATTTGGCGGGATATTTATTATTTTGATCAAGGTAGTCATAACTTTTCTCAAGCCGAGCCCTGCCGAACCGGCGTGTCGGGATATTTTTTACTGGGAGATAACGTCCCGATTTCGGTAGATTCTCGCCACTGGGGGAATCCCAGTGTAAGCCAGAGCCAGATTATGGGAGTGGTCTCACAAACTCCCTAGAAACAGCGGGATAAAAACGGTTTTGGGCTAAATAACTTCCCAATGCCGGCCCAGTTAACATAGGCCTTGAATGCAAAAATGTATAAGATTGTTAGTTCGAAACCAAGTTCTGACGCAATCATTCAAGTCCTGATCATTTGATATGGCAAAGAAACCTAAGAAGCGATCGTTGGCATCGCGCGGCTCCGTTCCAGCCAGCGCCAAGGTCAGCCAACGAAATTCACAACCGGAAGGCGGGGGCGTCTTTGCTTTCTTTCGCGATTTTGGCGTCCGTGAGACGATTGAATCGATCATCATCGCGGTTGTTCTGGCATTGATGTTTCGTGCATTTGAGGCAGAGGCATTCATTATTCCAACCGGTTCCATGGCGCCGACGCTACAAGGCCAGCATATGGATGTCGAGTGTCAGCAGTGCGGCCTGCAGTATCGAACCGGGGCCAGTTTTGACAGCAGTTCAACGCCCGTTTCAGACCGACGGACCGTTACCCGCACGGTCTGTCCGGTTTGCCAATATGAAATGGTCATGGATAAGCGAAATCCAAATCATCGGTCCAATAATGGCGATCGGATTCTGGTCAACAAGTTTGTTTATGATTTTGCTGATCCTGAACGCTTCGATGTCATTGTCTTCAAGAATCCGAACAATGGAAAGCAGAACTATATCAAACGCCTGGTCGGTTTGCCGGGAGATAATCTCCTGATTGAAAATGGCGACATTTACGACATGGTGCCGGCCGGTCCGGACCAGTGGGACCGTGAGATCATCCGGAAGCCTCCGGATAAATTGAAAGTCATGTTGCAGCTGGTGGATGATACCAATTTCATCGCTCCTAATTTGACGGCAGTCAATTGGCCGTCTCGCTGGCAAACATGGGATGCTGATAAGGCAAACCGTTGGGATGTCGTCCAGGTAGGTGATCACCCAAGTTATGTGGTTGATGCTGGCGACGAGGTAAGCTGGCTGAGTTATCGGCACCTGGCACCGCGCGGAGAAGAATGGGTTGATATTGAACAAGGTGTTCGGCCGACACGAATCGACGGTTACCTGGGCCAGCTGATCACGGATTACTATACCTATAACGACAAAGCCATCCGGTTTAGCAACGGTGAAGTGCGGGACGATCGTAGCGTGGCCGGGCACTGGGTCGGAGACTTGGCTTTGGAGGCAAATGTCAAGATTGAATCCGGCGAGGGAACGCTGTTACTGAAGCTGGTCGAGGGTGGAGCAGATTTTCTTTGTGAAATTGATGTGGCAACCGGTAAGGCGACTGTCTCTAGCAGTGATGAAACAGTGAGATTTGTCCAGGGCGATGCTAAGACGAATGTGGCAACCGGTCAAACCAGGATCAAAGGAAAAGGGGCGTACAAAATAATGTATGCCAATGCCGATGATCAGATTTGCCTGTGGGTCAACAATCGATTGGTCGAATTTGACGCACCGGATTACATTCGAACCAGTCAAGTCGTGCCGAGTTGGACACCGGAAAATCACGGGGATGCCGAGCCTCTGGCCATTGGAGCTCGTGATGCGAAACTCAGTGTAAGCCGATTGAAAGTTCTGCGGGATATCTACTACACCGCGGCAACATCCCGCGACCAGATCGCAGCCGAATTTCTTTCCACCGGTGCCTGGAGTCCTGCTGAACAGGTCCAGCAGAGAAGGATTTTGTTTCAATCGCCCAAGGAATGGTCGCTGCCTGAATCCAAGAAGATTTTCAACCAAAACAAAGGACGTAATAAACCGATGTTTCCATTGGGAGAGGGCCAGTATTTTCCAATGGGCGATAATAGTCCTTCCAGTCTGGATGCGCGGGTCTGGAATGGACCCCACTACCTGCCGGAAGAACTGCTGATTGGACGGGCAATGTTTGTCTACTGGCCGCACAGCCTTAATTCCCCGATTCCCTATTTTCCCAACTTTGGAAGGATGGGTTTCATTCAGTAGGCTGCACTGAGTCGGCTTTGCCGGGAATGAATGCGAAAGGATTCGTGATGACAATTTTAAACGTAAATGGATTGGTAAAAGCCTACAGTCGCCGTCGCGTCGTGGACGGTGTTTGTTTGGAGGTCAGCCAGGGTGAAATTGTCGGCTTGCTGGGTCCCAATGGCGCCGGGAAGACAACGACCTTCCGAATGATCTGTGGTATGGTGCGACCGGACCAGGGCAGCGTTCAGCTGTCGGGTGAGGATGTGACTCGATGGCCGATGTACTTAAGAGCTCGTGAAGGTGGAATGGGGTATTTGCCCCAGCAGTCCAGCGTGTTTTCCAGGCTGTCGGCGCGGGACAATCTGGTGGGAATGATGCAGATGCTGGGCTTCAGTCGGAAACGCCAAAAAGAGCGCTGCAGTGCATTGCTGGAACAGTTCAAAATTGGGCACGTACAAAAAACCAAGGCGGGCAAGCTGTCCGGAGGTGAACGACGACGACTTGAGATTGCCCGTTGCCTGGTTTCAGAACCGAGGATCATTATGCTGGATGAGCCTTTTGCGGGCATTGATCCGGTGACCGTCCAGAATATTCAATCGATCATCCGGGAACTGGCCGAACAGGGTATTGCCATTCTGATTACCGACCATGCAGCCAGGGAGATACTGCAAATTACTGATCGAACGTATGTTGTCAGTGAAGGCCGGATCCTGGTAGATGGTACCGCAGAAGAGATTGTTCAGCATGATCAGGTCCGCAGGAAATACCTGGGTGACATTGATTTCACAAAGAAAGTTCGGATTGACGACCACGTTACGACTCCTGCCCAGGGAAAACCGCTGGTCCAATTGCCGGAGGAGATAGCCAATGGTGACGGCCAGGACGACACGGACGAGGCCATTCGTTTTAAATCCAAACCGAAAGTCCGCGCGACCCAATCGCGCAAGACTAGTGGCGACGCGGATGTGACCTTCGTCAACAAATCGGCAAAATCAAAAAAGAAGCAAACGGATCTGGATTAGTTTGTGACCCCAGGCCGTTGCTTGAAAAAAATCTGCGATGAGCCTACTTGGCCGATTTGTTCTTCAGGTTGTAATCGGCAGGTTTTTTACCTTTTTGGAAGTTGCCGAAACCGTACGGTGTCGGCGAGTAGGGATCAACGAAGTCGACGTTTGCCGTGCCGGAGATTTTGTCGGGCATACCGGTACACCAATTTGCGGCGTTGATGACCAGCCGTCTCAGGTCCTCGCACTCAAAATCTGTGGACGAGCCCATCGTTGTGCAAAAAATCTTGTTGGTCGAACCCGCTTCATTCTTGTAGTTTCTGACCCAGGCCAACGGCATCATGGGTTCGTTTTTTCGTCCTTTGACTGGTTTGTCATCGGGTGACATTCCCTCCAGAACCGCCCCGTCCAGCAAAACGGTTGCCGAGTCGGGTAGTCGGACAACTCCGTAGACATCGGTCGGTCCCCAAACGTCCTCGACACCTTTCAATACAGGGTTGGACGCGTTTTTCTTGACGATAACTCCTCTCGTGCTTTCCTTCTTGTGGTGGCCGTGATGATTGACCCAAGTGTCACCCAGGACCTGTTGGCCAAAACCACCTTGCCAATCTTTTGAATTGTGGCTGTAGTGCTTGTATTGACTGTCGCTGTTGCCAGGGTAATTGAAGGCGTGGGTCGACGTTCGCAGGCCGATGATCGGTTTTCCCGCATTAAGGTAATCGGCAAAATGTTTCATTTGATCGTCGGGCAACTTGCGAAATCGCAATCCGATAATCACCAGGTCCGCGTCGTCCAAGTGATGCATCCCGGGGATGTTGGTTTGGAAATTGGGTTGGATCGTGTTGTCTTCGGGATTGATGGGGAACAACACGGTGGTCTGAAATCCGTGTCGCTTGGCCAGGATTTTTCCCAGCATCGGCAAGGCTTCCTCGCTCCGATACTCGTCGTCACCGGCGATGAGGACAACCTTTTTTCCGTTGCCTGCTCCCTCGGTAGGTTCGTATTGGCACCAACGTTGAGGTTCAGCATTGTCGTCTTGTTGGGCCAAGACTCCGCTACAGGCAAAC
>JABACA010000117.1 GCA_014237975.1 Mariniblastus sp.
GCGCCAATTCCGCCCGTCATACTCTGTGCATTGGCGAACCCCTGCTGGTGCAACCATTGAACCACCTGCAAACTGCGGACGCCATGATGGCAATAAACGACAATCGGTTTGTCTCCGGCCGCGCGTAATTCCTCGATGCGCTGGGGCGTTTCATGCATGGGGATCAGGACGGATTTCTCGATCTTGCAAATCTCGTATTCTTCCGGTTGACGGCAATCGACCAGCAGCAGATCGGCTTGGGAGTCCAGCAGCTCTTTCACTTTTTTGTTAGAGATTTCGGTTGGGAGCATTTCTGTGACTTGGGGCAATGTAATAAGACGCCATAATAAACCAATCCTTTAACCGGTTGGCCATTTCCAATCGGTGGCGGGTCACTTACATTCTGGCAGGATTCAACCCAATTGCGAAGCGGCCGAGTCTTCCCGGTATGGGCCATCAGAGGGGGGAGGGGGTCCAGCCGCCTGGTGCGAGCCTAGCCCGATAAAACAGGAAACCACATGTTGCCACGAGAATTCGCAACTCAAGTCGCCGAAAAATTACAGGCTGCCGGTTTTCAGGGTCTGTGGGCTGGCGGCTGTGTGCGCGACCAACTACTGGGGATGACGCCGATCGACTACGACGTTGCCACCAATGCAACCCCCCAGCAGGTTCGCGACCTGTTTGGCCATCGCCGGACAATCCCTATCGGGGCTGCCTTTGGCGTCATCACGGTCGTCGGTCCCAAGTCGGCCGGTCAAATTGAAGTAGCCACGTTTCGGCGGGACATGCAATATAGTGATGGTCGTCGACCTGACTCGGTCGAATTTACCGATGCGCGTGAAGATGCGTCGCGGCGGGATTTCACGATTAACGGGATGTTCTTTGACCCGGTTCAAAACGAGTTGATTGATTACGTCGATGGTCGGGCGGATATCGATTTCCGTATCGTCAGAGCGATAGGAGACCCGCACGAGCGGATTCGCGAAGACAAACTGCGGTTATTGCGAGCGGTCCGGTTTGCCGCGACGCTTGGCTTTGAGCTGGAACCCACGACCCGCGCCGCGGTGGTTCAGCACGCCTCAGAAATTGGAACGGTAAGCGCCGAACGGATTGGTAGTGAAATGAGAAGGATGCTGGTCCATGCCAATCGGGCCGCGGCGGTTCAGTTACTTGCCGATTGCCATTTGTTGAAAGGTGTCCTGTTGGACGGAGACCAGTTGTGCAGCAACCGGGCCAATTGGAGAACGCGGCTGGGGTGGCTGGAACAATTGGGAAGTTCCTGCGACTTTACCCAGGCAGCCGTGATTTTGTTGTCGCCCCTGCTCAAGGTCCAGGGGATCTTGCCTACCACCGAGCGATGGAAATTATCCAATGCCGAACAAAAAACAATCCTCTGGATGGAACAGTACGGATTGACGTTGTCCCGGGCGCATTTAATGCCATGGTCCGAATTGCAGCCGATCCTGATCCATCCGGATGCGGAAAAAACGCTGCAGGTGGCCCGGGTTCAATTCGGAGAGCATCATCCCGGGATCCAGATGTGTGAGAAAAAGTTGCAGTTGCCAGCCGACCAACTCAACCCGCAACCGCTGTTGGGTGGAGACGATTTGATCCAGCTTGGCATCGAGCCGGGACCCGTTTTTACGCAGCTATTGAAACGGGTGCGGGCAGCACAGCTGGACGGCGAAATTGGTTCACATGACGAAGCATTGAGTAGGGTAGAGTCGATGCAAACCGGACAATAAAAGGAGATTCAACAATGATGCCGATGGAGAAAGTTGAAATTTTGAGAGCCTGTTGTTGTGTCACTGGCGCAGGTGGCACCACGTCGGAGCAGGAACGGGCGGTGCTGGAAAAATTGGCAGGACAGATTGGTGTTGGGCAAGCTTCGTTGCAAGCGATGATTTCACGAGGAGAAAGCGATCCGGATTTTTTCCGCGAACAGTTCCAGGTTCTGAAATCCGACCCGCAGCAAACGATGAAGATTCTGATTCAATCTGCCATGTGTGATGGCGAACTGACTTCCGCTGAGAACACGATGCTCGTCGAATTGTCTGGCAACCTGGGCATGCCGCAGCAGGACTTTCAACACCTGATGGGCAATGTCGCGCCAGGTGAACCGACTGACGGACCAACCATTATCTGAAACTGTTTCAACAGTTATCCTGCTAACGCGGGTCAAGGTTGTTTCCTGTTTTCCTGTTTTCCTGTTAAGGTAACCGAGGTTGAATAAGATAAGCCATTTAGCACGCTTGTTTTTTCTTTTTCAAGTCTTTCCGGGCATTGGAGTTCACGATGAAGTTTAGTTGTTGTTTACTGCTGACCTCCCTGTTGTGCATGGTCATCGTGAGTTCCACCCAATCGATGGATGATTGGCCCCAGTGGATGGGGTCCCGCAGCGATGGTGTGTGGCGTGAATCGGGAATGATCGAGTCATTTCCCGATGAGGGCCCCAAGGTTCTGTGGCGAGCCGAGATTGGCGCGGGGTATGGGGGTCCGGCCATTGTCGGGCAAGACTGTTATCTGATGGACCGGATCAAGGATGCCGGCAAGGGTGGCGAGGTTGAAAACGACATTCGCAAGGCGGGCGAGATACTGGGTTCTGAGCGAATTCTCTGTATCGATATGGAGTCGGGGAAAATCAAGTGGTCTCACCAGTACGACCGCCCCTATAACATTGCTTACCCAACCGGTCCCCGCTGCACGCCCACCGTTGTGGGAGACCTTGTTTACACGTTGGGTGCCATGGGAGATTTACTCTGCCTGGAGCGTCACACGGGAACGGTTGTTTGGCAAAAAGACTTGCTCAAAGAATTCGAGGCGAAACCACCCCTCTGGGGTTTTTCCTCCCATCCCATGGTGGATGGTGACCAGCTGATTGTCCCGGTGGGGGGTGACGGAACGGCGATCGTTTCACTGGATCGAAAAACGGGTCAAGAAAATTGGCGGGCCCTGACCACGTCGGACGTTGCCTACGCCCCGGTTCGTATCATGGAACTGGATGGACAGCGGCAGTTGATTTTTTGGCATGCCGAGGGGATCGACTCATTGAACCCCGACTCGGGAGAGCACTACTGGAATATCAAATTTCCGGATGAAAAAAATCCGTCGGTAACGTCCATTGCAACTCCGCGACTGATCGGAAACAAGATTTTTATCAGCGAGTACTACAAGGGTTCGTTATTGCTGGAAGTCGCGTCCCATCCGCCCAGCGTCAAGGAGGTCTGGAGGAGTTACAAAACGGATCCCCGTCATGAAACGAGTCTGAATTCGATGATGGCAACGCCGGTCATCAAGGATGGCTGTGTTTATGGCATTGCTTACAACGGGAAAGGGCAGGGGATCTTCCGCTGTCTCGACTTGGAAACGGGCGCGATGAAATGGACGCGGGATGACTAGATGGCTGACAAGCCGTTGATGTTTGCCACGGCGTTCATCGTGGAAAATGAAGACAAGTACTTCATGTTCAATGACGATGGCGAGCTGATGATCGTCACCCTGGCACCCGCTGGCATGAAAGAACTGGGTCGTGCCAAAATTTTGGAACCGACCGGGGTGGCCCGTGGCCGAAAAGTTGTTTGGTCCCATCCGGCTTTTTCGAATGGTAAAATGCTGGTGCGGAATGACCATGAATTGGTCTGTGTCGATTTGCGTAAAAAGACGAACTGACACGGACCGTTTATTGGCACGTGACGGTGTTGACCGCGCGATTCGTTTCTTGGCATTCAACCCAGGTGCGAAATGAGCCGGTCCTGTTCGTCGGCGATTTTGGGTCCTGTGCCAGGCTGGCGATACTATGTAGCATTTACCGTTTGAAATTTGGAGCCCCTCGTGTGGTCTCATCGTCTGGGTGTTTGCCGGCAACTTAATTAGGAAGTGAAGATTCGTGAACAAGCACCACCCAGTGTATGCCACGCTAGCCGGTTTTTGTCTGATCGGTATCGGGTTATGTCTTTGCCGATATGCCTACACACCGTTAATTCCTTCCATGGTCGATGGGGATTGGGTTACTAAACCAGGCGCGGGGTACCTGGGTGGATTTAATTGCATGGGCTACCTGCTGGGATGTGTGTCGGCTTTGTTCTTGCCCAGGCATGTCGGTATCCGTTTCCTGCTGCGGATTTCCCTGGTATTGGCCGTGGTGGGCCAGGCGATGTGCGCTTGGGATTTTGGATTTGCCTGGTTGGCGTTGGGGCGATTCGTGACGGGCTTTGCCGGTGCGTCGATCGTGATCCACACGCCAGCCCTGGTGTTGCAGCACGTGCCCGAGCGGTGGACGAAGATTGTCAGCGGGTTGGTTTTTGCCGGCGCCGGGTCAACCATTGTGCTTGTCTGTTTAATGCTGCCAACCTTTTTGAGAGTTTCTGTAACGGCTGGTTGGTTATTTGAAGCAGGCTTGACCCTGGTTGCGGGCGTGATTGCCTGGCCGATCATCCGTTCTGCGTCCACTGCCCAGGACCAGCGCAAGTCAACGATTCCGAATTTGAATCACGATTCAAAGGTTGCCCTGTTGTTGCTGGGAACCGCTTATTTCCTGGCGTCCATCAGCATAACACCCCATACGCTATTCCTGACCAATTATCTTCACGAGCAATTTGGAGCCAGCATCGAGATGAGCAGCCAGTTGTTCAGCCTGGTGGGTGTGGGGTCATTGGTGGGCGCATTGACCAGCGGCCTGTTTGCCAAATTATTTGGAACGCCTTTGACGTTACTGGTTAATTATCTGGTCGGATCCATCTCCGTGTTCATGGTGCTCATCACAACCAGCGTGAACGTGATAACGGTTTCGGCCTTCATGATCGGGTTTTTCCTGATGTGTTGTGTTCCACTGACATCGATTCGATCCGGTGAAATTTCCGGCTCGGTCAGGCACGCGCGTGACTGGGGAGTCCTCACGCTTCTGTTTGGATCTGGCTTGGCGGTTGGCAGTTACGGAATGTCGGGCCTGTTATCACTGGGCCTGAGCTACTATCAACTGTTCGTTATTGCGCAAGTGACCAGCGCAACGGCGCTGTTGCTGGCCTTGGTGCTGTATTGGATGCGCCGCAAAGTGGGTGTCTTGGCAACCAGCACCGGCAGTTGAGGTGGATTGCTTGCAGCCTTGTTCGAATCCGCAGCTCCGAGCTGGAGCACGACGCGGTTCCACTCTTGATCGTTGACGACCATTCGATTTACGCGCCGATGCCATGGAAGTCGGCGATCACCTGCCAGGTTTCCTCGGGCGATTCGGTGTACTGGAACAGTTCCATATGTTCATCCCGGATGACACCTTCGTCGGCCAGGAACTGGAAGTTGATAATGTTTTCCCAGTATTCCCGTGAATACAAAATGATCGGGATCTCCTGCATCCGGCCCGTTTGTCGGAGAGTCAAGGTGGTAAACAGTTCGTCCAAAGTCCCAAACCCGCCCGGGAAACAGACCAGCGCTTTGGCCCGCAGCAGGAAATGCATTTTGCGAATGGCAAAATAATTGAACTGGAAACAGAATCCCGGCGTGATATAAGGGTTGGGAGTTTGTTCAAACGGCAGCGTGATGTTCAAGCCGATCGAGGGTGAGTCGGCTTCGTAGGCGCCTCGGTTGGCGGCTTCCATGATGCCGGGGCCTCCGCCCGTTTTGATGATGTACTCACCGTCGCCATATTTCTTGTTGTGAGTGGAAACCAGTTTGGCGAATTCCCGGCATTCTTCGTAATAGCGGGCTTTGGCCACCACTCGCTCTGCCCGAATCATCAGTCGCTTGGACGCTGGGCTGTCGGGGTCCTGCTCCATGGCAGCCACCGCTTCTGCCATTAGCTGCTGGGCTTCCTCCTCGGCCCATACCTGGGTTCCACCGAAAACAACAACCGTGGATTGGATACCCGCTTCATCCAGGAGCATTTCGGGCTTTAGCAACTCGAGGTTCAGACGCAGGGGTCGCAGGTCCTCGCGGCGAATGTAATCCGGATCCAGGTAGGCCAGTCGGTAGCTGGGGTCTGCCATGATATCCAGAAGTCGCTGTTCAAGTTTTTTATCGTTCAATCGACTGCCTTTGAAATGGGTGTGGCGTCGTACGCCAGGCTGGCGGTGGATTCCGGTGAAGCTGTAACTTGGTGCATCGGTTGGATGCTGTCAATATCGGTCGTCATGACCCGGTCGAGCGTGGCCCTCTGGGCCGTCCCACGGTTCGGCCGTTACGACGCTTGCAACGGGATAAAATCGATCCAGTCCAGTTTGCCCGCCTTATAGGTATGGGCCAAGTTCTTGGTTCTGCCCGGCCAGTTGATCAACCCGCTTTGTGATTTCCGGATCCTCAACTAGCGGTGGTGCATGTTGCGGCTTGATGCGGGCGTCGATGACCAGGGAACCCTGGCAACCCCAATGTTTATCGATAATCTGGGCACCGATACCATGAATGTCGCTGGCCGGATTGCTGCGAGTAAAAACGGTCCAAAGAAAATTGTTCAATGTACGAGCACAGAATTCGGAATCGTCCACCACCAGGACCAGCGGGAAACGATTAATGGGATGTTCGATGTCCAGTGGTTGTAACAGGGATGGAAGCAGGTCCTGTCCACTCTGGAATTTGGGTCCATTGATCGCCAGGATACCAGGCAGACAGAGTTGAGGGTTGCCCAGGCCGGGGGGTAGCTGTAAATCGGCAGGCAACTCATTGGCCAGTTGACGGATGGCCGGCCCGGCCGCCGCAACCACCACTTTGGATCCTTGATTGAATCCACTCCCGGAGTAATCCAACGTATCGATGGTGGTGCGGGTCTGGAAATGCAGATCGCGTCGCCAGTCAACGCGTTCCAGCGTGCGGCAGAAAAATTCGTCAATCTGGTTTACATTCAAATCGGGAGCGCTCGCCTGGTCAATGATCCACAAGTACTTGGCTAACGACATTTGGCCTTGACCTAGAATGGCATTGGCCTGGGTCAGGATTTCCTGGGGCTGGGTGGTCGGTTGATAGGGGACATAGCGTTCACTGCCAATCGCCAGCAATAAAGGATGAACACCTGACGCGTCGACCGCATTGACCGCTTTGACTCCGGGCAGAACGGTTGGAATGACGGGTCCGGTCAGTTCGTGAATGAGTTCGCCAAACACGGTGTCCTCCTGGGGTGGCCGTCCGACGACCGTGAATGGCCAGACAGCCTGGGATCGGTGCAGCACACGATCGACCCGCATGAACGGAAAAGGATGGGTCAAGCTGTAATAGCCCAGGTGGTCTCCAAACGGGCCTTCCGGTTTTTGGGCGTCCGGATCGACGACTCCGGAAATGCAGAAATCGGCGTCTGCATAGATGGCGGGTCTGTCCGTTTGACGGATCATGGGGATTCGGTGTCCGGCCAAGGCACCGGCAAATGTCAGTTCCGACATCCCTTCGGGCAACGGCATGACGGCAGCGACCGTCATGGCGGGATTCCCGCCTACGAAAATGTTAACGCGAAAGGGTTGATCCGCATCGATGGCGGCTCGGTGATGAATGCCAATACCGCGATGGATTTGGTAATGCAAACCGATTTCAGAATCGACCCGGTAGTCGTTGCCCGATAACTGGACGCGGTACATGCCCAGATTGGACTTGCCCAATCCCGTTTGCCTGGCATCTTCAGAATAAACCTGTGGCAAGGTTACGAAGGCTCCCCCGTCATCCGGCCAGCATTTGAGCTGGGGCAGCTCGGACAGACGGATTTGGTGATCCGTGACGGGTCCATTGCGGACCGATTTGGGCTGCATTTGCCAGGCGATCAGGGGGGCCCGCCAATGTTTCCATGGTTGCTTCAGCGCCATCTCCGGGTTGAGTTTTAATTGAATGGCCCGCTGAACATTTTGAAACGTGTCACGAAAAATGAACCGGGCTCGATCCATACTGCCAAACAGGTTGGATACCATCGGGAACGGGCAACCCACCACATTGGAAAACAGCAGGGCGGGCCCGTTGGATTGGTAGACGCGGCGATGGATTTCGGCCGCTTCCAGGTTGGCGTCCACCGGTTGGGGAATTTCGATCAGGTGACCGTGCTTGCGCAGATCTGCGACGCAGTCTTTAAGATTGCGATAGCCCATGGAGGCTCCCTAGGTGAATCGGTATCTGCACTTTGTGTTTAACCGCATTCCCGTCGATGCGATCACTCGGTTTGCCCGGCAATGTTTGCCGTCTGGCTGGCACCAGCCAGATAGAATATTCTATCTGGGGTCTGGAAAATAGCGACTCGATGAAATCCATTACCATTTTGTTAACCAGATTCCCCGGGGAATTGAGCGATCATGAAAGTAGAAACAACAGCCGTTGCGCCTCAGGAATTTGACGGGGAGGCGATTGTTGTCGGCGCCTGGTCAGACGGTGCATTGTCTCGATCGACGGCGGCGATCGACCAGGCCAGTGGCGGTGTGATCTCGAGGTTGATCGAGTTGAAAGAAATATCGACGACCCGATGTGACGTGACACCACTATTGGCACCCGTTGGCGTTCGGGCCCCACTGGTCGTCGTGGTCGGTTTGGGTTCGCAGGATGATCAGCAGCCCGGTTTGGAGCAACAGGCGGCGGGCGCGGCGGCCAAGTATCTGGCGTCGCGGGCCCGCAAGTCAGTCGGTTTTTATCTCGATTTGGAATCAGCCGAACCGGCGATTGCCGGTGCCATGGTGGGCTGTGTTGGGCAAGATCTGTTTCGCGCCGAGCGCAAGCTGTTCCCCTTTGATTCGATCTCCTGGAACAACGTGGACCCGGCGTCGGTCCAGCAGGGAACGGCCCTGGGTGACAGTATCAATACGGCCCGCCGCCTGGTGAATCTTCCGGCCAGTGAAATTTACCCCGAGTCGTTTGCCGACGAATGCGTCCGGCTCGGTAATGAATTTGGTTTCGAGGTCGAGGTATGGGACGAGTTTCGCCTGGCCGAAGAAAAGTGTGGAGCCCATTTGGCGGTGGGGCAGGGTTCCAGTCGGCCGCCGCGAACGGTGATCATGCGGTACCTGAAAGGGGAAGCGGGCAGTGCACCGTTGGGGCTGGTCGGTAAAGGCGTGACATTTGATTCGGGCGGGTTGTCTCTCAAGCCGAGCGAATCGATGCTCGATATGAAATGCGACATGTCGGGTGCGGCGGCGGTGGTGGGAGCCATGATGGCCATCAGCCGACTGGAACTGCCGGTTAACGTGGTCGGGTTCGTTGGGTTGGCAGAGAACATGGTCAGCGGGGACAGTTATAAACTCGGGGACGTCCTGACGGCGCGCAACGGCAAGACGATCGAAGTCCATAATACGGATGCCGAGGGACGGCTGGTTCTGGCCGATACACTGGACGTCGCGGTGACCAGTGGAGTGGACCGGATCGTCGACCTGGCCACCTTGACCGGCGCTTGCATGATTGCCTTGGGGCAGGGTGTTGCCGGATTGATGTCGAATGACCAGTCACTTTGTGACCAGGTCAAACGGGCGGCTGATCGCGTGGGAGAACCCGCCTGGCAACTGCCCATGTTTGCCGAGTACCAGGAACATATCAAGAGCCAGGTTGCCGACATCAAGAATGTGGGCGATGGCCGTTGGGGTGGGGCGATCACGGCCGCCAAGTTCCTCGAGGAGTTTGTCGGTGACACGCCGTGGGTCCATATCGACATCGCCGGACCCAGTTTTTTAGCCAAACCGAAACCGTGGATCGATGCGGGTGGCAGTGGCTGTTTTGTGCATACCCTGGTTGAACTGGTCCGCAATCGTTGAGACCGATGGTCGTGGGTTAGTTGTCGGTCGTCTCGCCGGGACTTAATCGGAAAAACGCGGAAACGCTTCCCGAGTTGTCGTCGATCGATCGCCAGCTATCCTGGCAGCGGAGAAACAGCTGTCCCGTCTCTGGCGCAACGAACCGCTGTTTGGTGCCCAACGTAAAGGGTTCCGACAGTTCGTAGTGGTGAAGGATGACGCCGACCAGTCTCCCTTTTCCGTCGGAACCACCGTCAGCGTCCACCTCATCTCCGCTCGCATCGGTCTGCCAGGTCCCTTGGCAGATCACGTCGTACGATTGACCTGCCGTCAGCTCCAGAGGAGTGGCTTGCCATCCCATCTGCGCCTTGACATTGGTCTTGACCGTTTTGGCCGGCTTCGGTTGATTGGCCTGGGTGTTCCAGTCCCAGGCGCACAGATCGACACGATACCCATTGTCAAAATTCTTGACGAACTGGTCGTATTCAAACGAGATCTGATCTGCGACCTGGCCAAAGGCAGCGTCGAACGAGTCGTTGTTGCCAACCATGATGTTCATGCCCAACTGTTTGAACCGCCGTTGGTAATTCGGGTTGCTGGACAGCAGATGACAGAGTGCCCACCGCCAGGCATACGCTTTCCAGGAATCGCCCGTAATTTGTCCGGCCCGGACAATGTCAGCCATTTTTTTCGGTTGCTGGGCGTTGGTCAGATAGTCAATCACGACCGGATCGACTTGAACGGCCAGGTTTCCCGGTCGCCAATACTGTCCCATTTCCGCCATCCCTTCGGAATACCAAACCGGCCCCGTTTTTCCAAAGGTCTGAGCACAGTAGGCGTGAACCGATTCATGCTGAACCACGCCGTGGTCATTGCAGGCGAAGACCACCGAGCGGGTTTGGCGACTGTTTGAAACCGAGGCCGTCACGCCGGCACCCTCTTCGACCTTTAGAACACCCACTTCCGGCAATTGACTCATCCAGTATTTTCGATTGACCATTCGATTGGGCATCTGGCCACGACCCCGCAGTGGGTTCGGTTCGATGCGGATCACGAAACACTCGATCGATTGACGGGGTCGTCGACCATAGTACTTGGCGATCAGGGCATACATCGTTTCGAGCTTGGTCAGCAGTACCTTGGCGCTCCGATCGGAGATGTCTGTGTACAGCGTAAAGTGATCGGATGATTCCTGCCTCGGTTGTCCCGGTTCGTCCGACAGATGACTGAATTTCTGATACAGCTCATCCGAATAGGAGGTGGTCACCTTGTCCCGTTTTCCAGTCAGCCGGATCGATATTTCACGGATGATCCGTTCGCCGTTGGACATCGTAACCCCACGAAACGAATCGACCGTGTCGCCGGGTCCGACCCGGTTCAGGTCATCGGCGATAATGTCGAAGGTCGCATTGGGTGACAGTTCAAACTCGGCCCGTTCGCGGCGGGCCAGTTTCGATTTGGGTACGGCGAGCAGCAGTTTGTTACGGCGGTTGGTAATCACCCGGCCTACGATGTCGCAGGGAACAAAGTTGTCGTCCTCGGGAGTCGATTCGGGAACCAGCTTCAATGGGTTTTGTTCGACCGGAACCAACGTGAGGTGTTCAATTGGCTGGCCGCTTTTGCCGAACCGGTTCAGGGAGGCGGTCAAGCGAACGTACATTCCTCGCTCGAGCATCTCGGCCGGCAGCGTTCCCTTGACCGATATCTTTGCTGTCAGGTTGCGGAAAATGAACTGACCGCCATCGAGCGACAGTGCGTCTTCGTCCTTGTCCTGGATTTTGAATGTTTGAGGATCGCCGTCGGCGAGACGGACGACCAGTTCTCCGGGGTGAATCGCCTGCACCACACCTTGGCCGGAGAATGGCTGTTGAACCGAGGGGCGTGTTTGCCCATCCACCGATGGAATCAATAGCAGGTTGAGGGTGAACAGGAGGGGCCAATACGGCCAGCAAATCAGGTCGTTCTTCATGGGCGTCCAGGATTCGCCAGTACATGACAAGGAACATACGGCAGTGTTTAAAAAGGAACCGCCGGTGTTCTAACTTTACGTCTTTTAAGTTGAAAATTCAAACCGGTTTACTTGGAACGCCCGTTTTTTACGTGCTGCGGGTGGGCCCGTTTTTCGTTTCACTGGCCGAAAGACTGGCCATTCAATCATTTATGATGATCAGCCCGTGCCCATTGGCCACGTCGTTGAGCTTCATCGTCGCGTCGAGTCTTGCGTCTTGCAAAGCCTTCAACGTTTCTTGGTCAACGTTTTCAATATTGTTGGCGCCGCTGAAATACCCGGAAATTTCACTCAGTGAATTCTCCAAACCATTCATGGCTTGTTGGTAGTCATCGGGGCACCCACTCATGTCAATATTCTGCACCGCCTTGAGGTACCCAGCCGTAGCCGCATGACAACCTTCAAAGTCGTTGTTTTCTATCGCCGCAGAGTATTCCTTTAAATACTGCTGCTCAGCAGCGACCATCTTGTTATGGGCTGTCACAATCGAATTCTGCTTGCCGTTGCACCCGGCGAGGACCGCCAAGGTGGCAATGACCATGCATCCGTATTTCATGTTGAAACCAAATCTCCGCACCCTGTTCCCGCTCTCTTTACAATTAATAAATGACATAAAAACTCCTGGAAGCATCGATTTCAGATTCAATTCAATCGTTCAATTTAACAAAGTGTGCGTAAACGGCATACCTGTTGTCGCACAGAAATTAAAAGTCGGGGCAGGGGTTTTAGCCAAGGCGAGATTGACTGACAACAAGCTTGGTGTTGGAGGCAAACACGAATCGTTGGCAATTTCGTAATGAGCAGTGGTGTGGGATTAATTTCCGTACGATTTGGCAGCGGTTGATATGATGGAAGGGCCTCTCTTTAAACCTGCAGACATCGGTGATTCCGTCTGGCATTTCTTGCTCTTGTGTGATCGTGAACAATCAATCCAACTCTGTCCTGATTGCCATTGCGAGTTCCAGGAATACGAATGAATCAGAATTTTTGACCGTTGAGCCCTCAATTGATCTTCAGTGAGAGTAAAAAAAGGATTTGCCACTTCACAACCAATCAAAACCCCCTTATTTTTATATGGCTCAAATCCAATTCGGGGATGTGGCGGAATTGGCAGACGCGCTAGATTTAGGATCTAGTGTCCCTAGGACGTGCAGGTTCGATTCCTGTCATCCCCATTCAGGCTTTTCCCGTGTGAAGTGAATTCATGCGGGGAGAGCCTTTTTTCATGCCAGAAAAAAACACAGGACAAAACGGCCCCAATCCCAGTGGCTTTTAATTTCTTTGAGACATAGGACGAGTCTGTTACGCTATTAGGTTGCATTCATAGAGGGTTTTATTTGGTGGACAATGAAATGACAGACACAGAGGATCCTAATCCAGAGGATCCTAATCCAGCGGATTTCGATTTCGAAAACCGGAGATCTAGCAGCGGGCCGACTACCTATAGCAGCGGGCCGCTTGTCTATAACCCAATCGCCCTTGTGTCATTAGTATCCGGCATTCTTTCTTTAACAGGAATGTTTATGGGCGGGATTTTTACATCCCTTTTGCTACCGGTCGCAATCGTGGCAATCGTCACAGGCGGCGTTGGACTTCACTATGCTAATAAAGGAGGCGGTGGAAAAGGCATGGCAACGTCGGGCCTAATTTTCGGTATCTTTTATCTAGTTCTTATGGTTCTGGCTTTCTTTTTATGGGCCGTATAACAATGGGGCGAACCGAAGGCACGTTTCGGTGAGGGACGACTTTTCCAGTCTATTTCGATGCAAATTTGGCGATCTTCTGTGTTGTTATTACGGCTGGTATTAAACAAAGTAGATGCGTTAGGCACAGGACTAAACGAGGCAAATTCCCTCTTGAGTTGCGGTCCATTTCGTCGGCACCACCTCTTGTCGTGCCGACTGCTGCGGGCGATGCCCGTTGGAAGATAAAACGGCCCCAATCGCCGTGGCTTTTTAATTTCTTTGAGACATAGGACGAGTCTGTTACGCTTGTAGGTTGCATTCTTGGAGTGTTTTGATTGGCAAAAAAGAGTGCGTTAAAAAAAATCGAGAAAACGAAATAGAAAAATCTTGGTAAAACGTTGTTTCTCACTTCTTGCATGGGGCTCTAACTATGAAATATTTGTTTATCAGCTTTTTGGTTTTGTGGGGCGTTGCACCTTTGTTGGGTCATCACTATGCATTTTACAATGCGATGTTTGCGGCGATTGATCAAAGAGATCTTGAGTCGGCAAAGCACCTGTTTTCTGAAGGTGCGTGGAAAGGTCAAGCCTCAGATGTGTCTGGAGTGGATGTGTCAAAAAGGCTAAAGGATTCAAAATCTTTTAGTAAATATGAAACAACTTCTATTAAAGAAGAGGGGCAATTTCGTAATAACAGAACAGCCATCTATTTGAAGATCGTTTATAAAACTGGCAAGGAATCTGGCCATTTTTGGTTTTT
>JABACA010000118.1 GCA_014237975.1 Mariniblastus sp.
GCTTCACTTGCCGCTTCACTTGCCGCTTCACTTGCCGCTTCACTTGCCGCTTCACCTTCGGCCCCTTCGTTCTCCTCGGCCGGTGGTGCTTTCACGGGATCATTCAAATCTTCGTTGGCAATCAGGCGATCTAGCATGCGTGAAATCTTGGCCACCACATTGTCGCGAAAAGCACCAGAGAATGTGCTGACATCCGTTGCAATGGAAACCGAACCGTCGTAGCCGGCTGCCTGCAGGCCATTAAACACTGCAATCGAGACGGAATTGTCCTGCACACCGGGAAACACCCGATCGCTTTTCTTGAGATCGGCCAAATCTGCCTTTTCGCAAACATCGGCCAGCCGTAATTCCGTAATCTGCTCCGGCTTCAAATCCGAAATCTGATCCGCTGTGCCGCCCGCCGCAATCCACTGCCAGGTATCCAAAGCCAAACCAACGTTGGCATGTCCAACCGTATTAATCAACGCCAGCATCTCTTCGGCCGTTTGAACGAACCGGTGTTCTTTCTCATTGGAACCGACTTGCTGCAAGGCCAACCCAAGTTTGATGTTGTTCTGACCTAACGTTGCACCGAGGCTGTGCAGGCGAACTCGATGCCGCTCCATGTTTTCCTTGGGCTCCGTTTCACTGGAAGTTTCAATCACCACGCAGCAGCGACTGCCACTAAGAGCTTCACATAGTGCAACAATCGTCGGAATCTTTGATTCAAACGCTGCATAATCACTGTCCGAAGCACCCATCGTGATCGGTAACTGGAACGTTCCCAACTCGATTTTGGCACTCTGTAGAAACTGGCAGGCAAATTCTTTTCCCATCGCATCGTGACGTCCGACGAGGTCTTCCATATCGACTTCGACACCTTTGAATTTATAGGTCAAAGCCAGTTCGATGAGTTCGTTTTGCCGACCGGCTACGCCCAATCCTTGGGTGTTGAGAATTTTTTCCACGGGTTCCTCGCTATATCCTGAAGTTTGAATCCGGTCGGTTGAACAATGCCAGATGAGCACTAATTAACCGGAGCATGATTTAGATGGGTTGAGTCAAGCAGCGGATTATCCCAAAAGTCACCGGCGACAGCTAGGGGTAAATCATTAGCTCAGCTATCAGAATATCTGGCCAAATCAATGGTTTTCCGAGATTAACCACTATTAAGGGCGGGGTTCGACCGAATAATAGAAGCTGACCCGTTTTTAACTGGTCGCATCGCGCTGGTTGGGTGTTTCGATACCCAACCGTAGCATCGATCGGGGGCGAATTGGATTCGACCGGATAGCTAGAAGCGCTGGTGGCGTGTCGTGGTTGATCAGAGGGCCACGTAAAAATCTGATCACAAACTTTACTTGCCAACGATAACTTGGCTCTGGCTGCTTAAGAGAAACGGTAGCCCCGGCTGATGGGTTTTGCTGGAGAGCCCTGAATGCTGGTCACCAATTCCAGATCGCTGTGGAGCATGTCGAGTACATTCACAGTTAAAAATCGTTCTCGTCTAGTCGGGTGTTCAGTCTGTCGATGGACGGTGCACCTGGCGAAAATCAAATAATCGACTACACACGTAGAGGCCATCGTGGAAATGTCGCGGGACGCGGGTTCGAACCCCGCCGCCTCCATACAGAGTCGACGTAAAACTCGGCTCGACCAAAAACAGGCCCGGAAGTTCATTCTTCCGGGCCTCGTTTTTTGCGCCATGTGTCGCGGGTTTGTATCGCTTTGTGAAAAGTAGGCCGGCGAGTGCCGGCGAGCTTTGCTATTTGGGTCCAAATAACGGGCTATTCCTGTCGAATCGAAGTTTCGTCCAACATCCGGATCTTGAGACTTGCTTGCTCTGGCAGGTTTTTCGGCGTCAAATAGATCTACGGGAAGCACCTCCTACTCGTGGAAGTTCAGGCGGCGCACAGTCGCAAGTCCAGGGACGATGGGTCCCGGATACGGCCCGAGTTAAACGACCGCCATACTGCCATTTCAATCAACCTCTAAACGAAACGATCAACATGAACCGCTATTTCCTCATCCCGATATTGTTTTTCGCTTTGAACCATTCAGCACTGGCCGACAACTGGCCTCAATGGCGGGGTCCCCAGGGCACTAGCGTTGCCCAAGAGGGAGATTATCCAACTGAATTTTCCAGCTCCAAAAATGTTCTCTGGAAGGTGAAGCTGCCGGGCGCCGGCAGCAGCACGCCTATCGTCTGGGACGACCAGATTTTTGTGACCGGGGGAAACCAGGGTCAGGACAGTGTGCAGGCCTACAATTGGCAAGGGGAATTGGTTTGGCAAAAAACACTCGGGCCAGAGCGACCCGGAAAACACAAGAACGGTAGTGGATCGAATTCCTCTCCGATCACCGATGGCAAAAATCTCTACGTGTATTTCAAAAGTGGCACCGTTGCTTCGTTGACACTCCAAGGAAAGTTGAATTGGAAGATCAACCTGCAGGAAAAGTTTGGCGAGGACACGTTGTGGTGGGACCTGGGAACCTCTCCTGTCCTGGCAGGTGGTAACGTTGTGATTGCCGTAATGCAAGAAGGCGAGTCGTACGTTGTGGCACTCAAGCCGAGTGACGGCAGCGTGGCCTGGAAGGTAGATCGTTCGTTCCCGGTTCAGACAGAATCAGGTCAGTCGTACACGACACCGTTTGTGAAAAAGATCGACGGCCAGGATACGCTGGTGATTTGGGGAGCCGATCGACTGACGGGACACGATCCGAAAGATGGAAAAGTCCTATGGACTTGCGAGGGGTTCAATCCCGAGGATAAACCGATGTGGCGCGTGATTGCGTCTCCCGGCATCACCGAGGGCATTGCCGTGATTCCGTTTGGCCGTACCAAATACTGTGCCGCTGTAAAAATGGGCGGCAGCGGCAATATCACCGAGAGGGGACGTCTCTGGGAGCGAGATGACCTGGGGGCCGATTGCCCGACGCCCGTCGGTCGGGATGGCAAGGTGTTCGTGCTTTCCGACCGCGGACAGATTAACTGCATCCAAGCGACAACGGGCAAGGACATCTGGGTGGATGCCATTCCACGGGCCAGGGCAAAGTATTACTCCTCTCCCATTCTGGCCGGGAATCTTCTTTACTGTGCGCGGGAGGATGGCGTTCTGACGGTCATCAAAGTCGGCGACGAGGGGATGGAGATCCTGTCGCAGAATGACATGGGTGAGCGGCTGGCCGCCACGCCCGTTCCGGTGAACGGCAAGCTGCTGGTAAGAGGGCGGGAACACCTGTTTTGCATTGGCGCGAAATAGCCTGGGCGACAGCGATCGCAGATGAATGACGGCCCTTGAGATTGCAGACAGGGAATTCCCATATCCCGCTGCGACCCGGCGAATGGGTCTGCAAGGATGGGGTCACGCCCCAAACCCGTTATTGACGGGGTTTCAAATCCGGGTGGGACGAACCCATGTATCCAATCCGCCCAAGCGGCGTTGAGCCGCCACCAGACGAGCTAAAGGAGGTTCTGCGCTTTGTTTGACCCGCCTCACTGTGGGCCCAATCGGCGCGATAAATCCACCGATCTTCCTTGGAAGATTTGATCAAATCATTCCAGATTTTCTTGGCTTGGCCAGTTTGTTCCTGATGGTAAAGGGCCAGCCCTTCGAAGTAACGCGCCTCGGTATATCGGTTGCTTTCGGTTGGGAAGTCTTCTAATGATTCTCGCAGGCCCACAAAATCATTTGCGCTCCAAAATCGGTACGCCCGTTCCATGCGGACATCATCAAGAAGGTTGTTGTCTTTGACCTTGGCCAGAAATGTCTCTGCCAATTCCCAATCACCTCGCACACGATATAGATGGCCTAATAAATATTGAGCCGGATCGGAGGAGTCACCGGCAATCGTCTTTGCAGCTTCCTCATATTTTTGCAAGTCGACAAGCATCTGGGCTCTTGCAATGTTAGTCAGCTTTTTTTCGGCAGCGGACAATTGGTTGAATTTCGGATTGGCGTCGAGCACTTGATGCATCTGCTCGATCAATGTTTCGGTGGGCGCGTAGTTGCTAACTTTGCCTACGACTTCCCCATCCGGTGTAACAAATACGACTGGTGGCGTAGCAACGGATTTGCCGGAAAACTCGGGCAGATTTTTTTTGACCCATTTCGTCGCTTCGGCATCGCCAAGATAGCTACCCGGGTTCAAATCAAAATGAAACGGAACAAAACGACGGTTCATCAATCGAATGGCCGATTCATCGGAGAACGGACCCGCTCTCAACACTTCCGCTGCCGGTCACCAGCAGCCTGTGCTGTCGGTTCCGAACGCGATCATCTTGACCGCCAGGATCCGTTGTTGCTGTTTCGATTTTTCCAACGCCTCCGAAAACGAAACTGCCCATCTGATACCAGTTTGATCCATTTTCTTGGGAACATCCTGTTCGGCCTCGGATTCCTGGGCCACTGCGACAGGCTTCGATCCGTACGTTAGGATATCTGCTGGCCACGCGATTCCAAGAAACGAAAACGTGATTGCAAATAACTGCCAAGTATTCGGCTGCAACATCAGCTTTTTCCACGCGCATTCAGGGCGACTGTTTGCCTGGCCAATCTTAATCAAAGCGCGTGGAAACAACAACACGTTCCGCGACAGTGGCCAGATGAATGATAGCGCCTGCCTACAGACACATGGTCGGTCGCCATCTATCTCGATCGATAACCCAGGCGGAAATGGACTGGTTGCAACCAGCCGAAAATTAGTCGATGACGTTTTTCTTTGGAGGGGGCTTGGCTGGCTGGGGATTAGCAGGCGGCGCGGGCCGGGGAGGGCCCAGACGAATCTCTCCACCCATATTTCCTGTGAATTTCCATTCGGCAGGTTGAGGTAGCCAACCGGCTGAAAACCCGTACGACTTGGCAATCGATCTGGCGATCAGGTACGTCTCGTAACTGTCGCTCGTCACAAAAAACCGGATGTAATATTTCTTGGGATCGATACTTCGCAGGTCCTTTTGAAATTTGGAACTCTTGTTCTCCAGCAGCTTCTCGCGAATACCGGCATTTTCCCGCGGGTTGAGGGTAAGCTTGGGATATCCATCGCCACCGGCCCGCATCTGGACATCGTAGTATTCATTGCGCAGCGGCGACCGGGAAAACGCTTTGACAAATTCGTCCGGATCGATCCCTTTACCCGGTTCCTTGTACAAATCCTTGCGCCGTGTACGCACGAGAGAATCGGCGCGGGACCGGGCCGCTTTCTGTAATTCGCCAAACACCAGGGGGGCCAGGGGGTAAACCCTTTGCTTCGTACAGATCAACGAGACAGGTACCAACCCCTGGGGTGCAGGTCGAGGATTGGGTAACCGCAACTCCTTGGCCGGCAGCACAACCCGTTCAGGAGTTTCGTCCAGTCTGGCGCGCAGCGAAGACACTTCTGCCAGCGAGGATCGAATGTGCTCCTCCAGCTCCTGCCGTTTTTTGGCTTCCTGTTCCACCTCCTTTTTCTGCTTGGCCATCGCGTCTTCGGTTTGTCGATTCTTCTGCCGCAGGTTTTTGAGATCCAACACGTTTTTATCCAGGTCAACCTGCAACCGCTGAATTTGAGCAGTCAATTCCTGTTCATCACTCGTTTGCAATGCCTGCAGGTCCTGTTTCAGTAACTGCTGCTGATCCTGCAGGTTGACGACTTCTGTTTTTTTCTGTTCCAGCTCGGCCGGGTCTATCTGCAAGGTCTCTCCAATCCGCTGGACGGCGTCCCCCACTCCCAATTGGGTGACCACCAATACGATGACCAGAATTCCGACGACATTGGTCATCGTATCCAGCAGGGAGTCCATCGCCCCTTGATCGTCATCTGGTTTCCTGACCCTACCCATTCTTATTTCTTTCGAACTCGTTCAAGATTCAACTTGCCCTGTCCAATCACCGGGAGTTTCCCATTGGCAACCTCCAACGAATCAGCGAACCGCTTCGCTCTCCCCCATACGTGGACACCATCCTGGCGTATCAGGAAAATCAGCTTCGCTTTTTCGTCACCCGCGACGGAATCGAGCAATTTCAGGAAAGGCTCACTTTTTTCGATGTTGGCCGGTCGGACCTGCACCAGGTCGTCCGAGTTCTGCAACACGATGCCGTTTTTTGTGCACTCCACAAAATAAGGCTTGATGCCACGTCCACTCCCCCCGGGAACGACCGTTACCTCGGCTTCTTCCGATGGACGTTTTTTCTCTTCCAGCTCAACGGTCAGTTGGGCAACTTGCTCCTTCAGCCCGCCCAGTTCCTTTTCCAACTCGCTCAAAGGCTGCTGTTGCGGAACCTCCCGTTGCTCGGCCGGCTTATCCAGCTCGGCCCGTTTTTTTTGCGCAAGAAGAAACTGGTTTTTCAGCTGTTGGATTTTTCCCTGTTTTTCAAACAGCTCTTTCTGTTGCGCCGATGCCTGGGAATCCAGTTGCTGCTGTTCGTCAGCGAATTGTTTCTCCAATTCGGCCAGTGACGCCTGTTGTTGTGCGAGATCGGCAGCAACCGATTCGTACTCCTCTGCCCGGACGACCACATCGCTGTCCATCTGCAAAAGTGCCAATGTCGAAATCATCAGTGTCAGAACACCGATGATACAGGCAAGAATACTGAGAAACGGAAACAGGGACACATCGTTATCTCCGCTGTCGGGTCTACGTCCCATTTTCAGTCTCTCCTGTTAACCTCGTCGAAACCAGCCTTTTTTGGGCGGCTCCACTTGCTGCACGACGACCTGTTGTTGGCCAAGATCGGTCAACACGTTATTCAGTTTTTCCAACCCTTGCTGCAGACTGGAAAAATACTGTTCCAAAGACGTATCGGTCACCTTGACGGACTGCACGACTTTTAACTGCATCTGTTCCGTCTGTTTACCGATCGCATCAAACGCCTGTTGCAGCTCGCCAGTTCTCTTGTTCATTTCAACCACCTGGCGATTCCAATCTTCGTGATAAACGCTCATGGCCGAAGCAAACACATCACGTATCACATCGACGTCAACGCCACTGCTGCCAATGGCTGCCCGCTGGGCGCCGCCCTGGCGATGATCATTCAGTCGCTTTAACAGGATCTCATTGCAATATTCATCGACCCAGGTAATCAGATCTTCTTCGCTTTTCTGCATGGCCGAGGCAGGCACCTTGATCAACAGGCTTAATACAAGTGCAAGCAGCGTGGTATCAAAGGCCGTTCCAAGGCCAGCAAAAACGTCGTTCAAGGCACCTTTGATGGCTGAAATATCCGAGGCATTTTCCAGGCTTCCCGCCAACCCCGCGACCGCCGCGCTGATACCGATCACCGTTCCGATGAAACCGAGAATCGGCAGCGCCCAGATAAACACCTTCAACAGCGTATAGCTACCGGCAACGTTATTCGCATCAATCGTCGACTGCAATTCCATCATCGTGACCGTCTCGGCAGTGCTCTTGCGAACCCGGAAATGCTCGATGCCACGAACCACGCGATTCACCAGAAAGCTGTTACTGTCGACAGGAAGTTTTGAAATATGCGACAGGAACTTGTCAATCGAATCAAAGGTGATTTCTTCCGACAACTCGGTCGGCAGCACATCCAATAACATCGCCCGCTTTTGTTTCGCCAGTTTCTGAGCTTTCAGAAACAAAATGGCCAACGACCAGAACGTCATCAACACGATTACATACGGAACCCAGCCACGATTCCAGAAGATCTCGGTCCAGGGAAAATGGTTGAGGGCCAAGACCACAACATAAAACAGCACCGTTGCGGCCAGCCCAATCAGGCCACTCCAGACCATGCTGACATTGGTGCTCTCGACATAGGAGATATCGACTTTTACTTTCTTGGGGCTGTTTTGCGATCTGTCTGTCGATCGGGTATCGATCTGAATCTGGGGGGCCGTCGATCCAGATTCGGTAGCGACAGCTTGGCCCAGTTTGGACGAAGCAGGAATCAGAACCGTTTTATGGCAATGCGGACAGCCACATTTTCTGCCGCTGAGTTCCTCGCGAACTTTCAGCGTCTTGCCGCAGTGGGTACAGTTGATCTGGAAATACATGTTTGACTGTTTGCAAAGGAAAGGTCACCGGATGGTCCCACCCACTCGGGTTGGACAAGGCGAAAAAGGAGGCCGAACCTAAAGTATGGCCCATCGAGGGGGTAATTGCGAGTAGTTTCTGCGCAGCGATGGCGGCAACAGTCGCTTTTGACGCTCGCGGGCATAAGCCCATTATCTGCCACTTAGACCAAAGGGATCACTGACTTCAAAGGGGTATTTGATATCACCGGTGATGTGCTTTTTATCCAGCCAAACCCGTTTTAGCTTTGGCAGCTCCCTGAGAGATTCCAGGCCCTTGTCGGTTACTTTTGTACTGCCGAAATCGATCCTCTCCAAGGCTCGCAAATGACTTAATGCTCGCAAACCGGCGTCGGTAATCCCGGTTTCCCGGGCTGAAAAATGGCGCAAATGGATCAGTTTCGAGATACTCTCTGCGTCTTCATCATCCGTTTGCGTACGACTGACATCCAGACTTTCCAAATTCCGCATTTTCCCCAGGAAATCCAGGTTGTCGATCTCCGTTCCAGACCCACCCAAAGAAAGTCTCTTCAGGCTTGGCATATCACCCAGCTGGTTCAACTGCTGGGCAGTGACGGACGATCGTTGCAAGCCCAACTCCTCAAGTTGCCCCAGGTGATCCAGGTCTTTCAACTGGTTGTTGCCCAGTTGGGTCCGATAAAAACGCATTTTTGTCAGGTTGGGCATCCGGTTCAAAACCTCGAATGTACCATCCGGCAATTCGACCCCCATAAACGAGACTCGTTGTATCGTTGCCAAATCCGGCAAACTCTTCGACGCCAAATCTGACAAACGCTTTTGATCGAGGACAGCAATGTACATCATCTTGCTGCTATCGAAATGGATCTTGTCAGCTACTTCGAAAAACTCGTCTCCAAACATCTCAATCAGTGGGTGTTCGTCAATCGTGGTCGCTATACCGGCAAACTGAACCCTGCGCGTGCTACCCTGGACAATGCGAGGTTTGACCCGCGACCGGTTGCGCATGACGGCCAGGGCATTCCGCTGGCTGCGGATCACCTCGACGCCGGGCAAACCGGTTTTCAAATCAGCGATCCCGTCGTCGGAAAGCGAGTGCAGATCGAAGATCACTGTTTTCAGGCTGGTGATGCCTTTAAGAAATTGGACAGCACCGTCATCAATGGGGCATCCGCACAGGTTCAACACCTGTAAATGTCTCAATTCCTGCAGTGATTCCAGGTCTTCGTTGGCGATAGGAACATTGGGACACCACAGCTGCTTCAATCCCGAAATGGATGAGAGGGACCGGGTAACCTCGCCCGTCAAGTTCGCTTCCTCGATCCACAACGTCTCCAGTTCGGCATGACTCAAAAAGTGTTTCATTCCACGGTTAGTGATCTGATTACCCACCAGCTTCAGGACTCGAATCCCCTCGACGCCCGCCACCATCTGCATGTCGTCGTCGCTGGCGCCGAAGCGCGTCAAGTTGATACGGTCAGAGCCGAAAACACCGGCTGCCGCCAATGCCTCCCGGGGGATTCGCCCCTGAATCGTGACGAACAGATTGCCCAAAGCGGACAGGGTGACTTCGGTACCGTCGACGGAAATGCCTCCCAGTTGATCGAGGCTTTTGAGCTGGGCGATTCCCTCGTCATCGATCCGGTTTCCATCCAGGACCAACTTCCTCAGTTCGACCAGGGAGGCAACATGCGCCAATCCTTGATTGGTGATCTGGTTTTTGCCCAGGTCCAGGTACTGTAATTTCGGATGATCTTCCAGGAATCCGAGGTCCTCGTCCTGTAGCCCCATGTATTTCAGGTTGGCAGAAATCAACCGGCCCTGGGCGTCGGCGCTGGCCCGGCCCCGTCCGATCAGCAATTTTTTCAGATCAAATTGGTCATTCGCATCGGCCAGCCGTTGCAGGTCCTCAAATACAATCCGAGTTTTTTCAAGTTTCAGTTTTTCCAGCGCGGGCAGGGACAGCAGTGTTTTGATCGACGGTCTCGTAATGGCGGAACATGATAAATCCAGCTCACGCAAGTTGGGCAGACCGCTCAAATGGGCAACGCCCACATCCGTTACGGGTGAACCGTACAGGTCCAACGTTTCCAGACATTTCAACCCGGACCAGGATTCCGCGGTCTCCATCGTGATGGGCACCATTTTCAGTTTCAGGACACGTAACTGTTTCAATCGACCCAGATGCCTTGCCCCGTCGTCCCGTAACTGGACATAGGAAAGATCGAGTTCCCTCAGTCCCGGTTGCAACTCCACCAGCTTTTTGATCCCGTCATTTCGAAGCAGGGTCTTTGTCAGGCTCAACGACTCCAGCGAGAGACCCTCCAGAAATGAGATGTCCTCGTCTTTCAACCCGCCACGACAAGACCCATTGTGGTCGCTATAGTCCTGACCACGGTGAATGGTGATCGAAAGGCTGGACAGCCAATTTTGCTCGTTTTGCCCGCCGCCATTAGAACTCGCGTTCAGGCCGAGTCGTTTCAGGCATGGCAAGCCTGCCAGGAGTTTCAACGACTCTGCGGGGAGTGGCGCGATGTAGGAAAGGTCCAGCGATTCCAGGCTGCCAATTTTGCAAACGTGTTGCATGCCGGTAGCATTAAAACCGGTTGCCACAAAACTGAGGTGCCTCAAGTTGGGGAGCGTTTCCAAATGGACCAGGTCTTCATTACTGAAAATCGATTCATCAAATGTCAACGATCGCAAGTCCGTCAAACAGGAGAGCAATACAAAAGTCGATTTTTTTAACCGACCGGGATCATCCGCCGCCGGCCGCCCAAATCCTGCCGAGACGACCTCGGCAAACTGGATCTCGATGACCGGTCGGTCCGCGCGGTCAAGATCACGTTGGACGGTGGCCTTCAGGTCGCGTTCCAGGTAGCGGGTGATCTGGTCGTTTCGCTGTCGGGCGGGTGTGGATTCCTGGCCGACCAGGAGAGCGGGAGACGCAATCGAGAAATAGGCAATTCCCGACAACAACAGAACAAACGGGCGACGGGCTCGGCACATACACATGGCAGCTTCCTGATTACCGCAATCGTCTTGCCCGCCAATTGCTTTAAGAAGATGGCCGTGACGGCCGATTCCGGAAGATCGCCAGCACGACTCACTACAAATATAACACGTGCCAAGGAAAGAAAAAGCCTAAATGTCACTCCCGGACACCCGTATCCAACGGGGGAGATCCAGCGAGGATCGCTTGAAAAAGCAACACGACTTGAAAGGACATCTGTTTTCCCGATCCCTCGCGAGTCACCTGCTATCCAGGACGGTGACCAAAACAAAGCCGAACATCGGGTCGTGAGGAGCGGATGGAAACGGACCATATCAACAAAATTTTTTCGTGCTCAAACACCGACGTTTTTGACTTTTTTCGAACAAAATGGCCGGAAGGGCCCATTCTCACCGGGAAAATTCCTTCAGGCGGGTATTAGGTATATAAATTTTTTACCATCGAAAGGAAAACGTGAAACGGGAACCTGAAATTAACCCCTTGCCGACTGAACAAACCGCCAACTACCAATCCGCCGTTGCCACGCTTGGCAGATGTATTGACCAACTTGCTGACAGTCAGATACGAGACCCGAATTGGCTTGAAGCGACCCAGATCCTCGGTCAAATCGACCCGCAATTTGCGCCGCTTCAGATCGAGGCGATGGCCGATGACCGTTGGCAGGTCTGCCGTGCCCTGGCTGTTTCTGTTTCCAAGATAGGCCCGTCCATTTTCGACGATGTGGTTGCGGCGCTGCAGCACGATCACTCCAATGTTCGGCAGTTTGCCTGCGGGATGCTGTACGGCCTCCACCAACGGTATAACGTTCACATCGAAGAGGCAGTCGAACCACTATCGAACGCCTTGCTCGACCCAGACTGCCGGGTTCGCCACAAGGCGGCCGTGACACTCTGCTTCATCGGGACCAGGGCGCCGGCAGCCGTCCCCAACCTGATTCTTGCACTGTCCGATGAAGACGATTTTGTTCGCGAATGGGCGGCCCATGCATTGGCAGCGATCGGCCCTCCCGCCGCCGAACCGGCTATCGACGCACTTCATGCGTCCCTGTGGGATAAAGAACCGTCTGTTCAGCAAGCCATTTTCGATGCGTTACAAGTCATTTGATAACCGAGGCGCTGGACTTCAACCCCCCGGCTGACCCGGTTTCAGGTAGGATAACCGGGACATTTTTGTTTTGCCCAACCACTTGGAGCGACGCATAGGAATGCCCGATCGAGATTTGCCCTACGGCTTTGATGAACTTGACTCCAATGTCCAGGTTCATCCAGACAATCCAAACGTCGTCAAGTGTTTTGTGCGAGGTTGCCAGCACTTTGTTCACCGCCAGACCAGGGATCGAAAGGGGGAACTTTGCCCGGATCACGAAATCTTCTGCCATCTTTCCGGCGGCACTCCAACGTACTCGTATCGGGACGAGCGGCGAAACGTGATTGCCAGCCCGGAGCTTTTCGACGACAAGATCATGGGGCACCCATTCAAGTTTGATTCCAAGTTCCTCGGTCATGAAAAATCGGAAGACACGTTGAGCTGGAATGTATTCCGATCCCTCCACGAAGCGAACTTGTTGGCAGGCGTTGCGAACCAGTTGATTGGCGAGGACTTCGCCGAAGAGCCGGACCTCTACTTGTGGGGCATACGAGCGAGCGACGACCGTTTTGAGCCCTGGGACTTGTTGATTCAAGCTCGCGCGTACTTCGAAGACGACTTGCCGGTTGACCGACCCTTGACGGAACCGGACATCGCGCTGCATCTGCCCGGCCAGTACCTGGTCTTGATTGAAGCAAAATTCACGAGCCAGAATACGTTTTACACATCAGGCCCGCAAACCAAAAAGGGCGAATTGACATTCGACCAGCTGTTGGACATCTACCAATTCCCGGAAATGAGACTGCTGCACGATCCGGAGGTCGCCCGACAGAAGGAGCGCGTCCACTATCAACTTTGGAGAAACACTGTCTTTGCCGACTGGATGGCCCGGCACGATTCACCGCAAACGAAACCGTACCACGTCAACCTGGTGCGGGAAGGTTTTGAAGAGCATTCCGAGCCCGAGTTTCAGCAACTTGTACGAAAGGAACATGCGAAACAGTTCCGACGAGCGACCTGGGAAGAGATTTACCGCTGGCTGAAGCTGGAAAATCTGCATCCACATCTTGAAAAATACTTCGAGCAAAAATCGGCAAGCCTGGAAAAGTGTTTCCATACAAACAGGGGATGATGGCATGAAAAAGGAAGTATTGAAAACCATTCAAGGTCTTCTGGGCAAGTCGATTGATGCGAAGAATGACGACACATTTTCCGAATTGAAGCCGAGCGATCTGTTTTGCGAAGGCTGGCTCACTTCGATTCTGCTGCAGTATTGGAAAACGTCAGATCTGGAGCTCGATTTTTTACCGGTCAAGAACGGCAAAACCAAATGGGCGCGAGAAGTCTTACTTAGAAGTCCATTCGAAAAATTTGGAGTTGGTACTACAAACTCCGATGCTGTCGTAGGACACTTTGACTTTAGGGAAGGAACCAAAAGGGGCATCGAGTTAGATCGCAACGCCAAGCAATTCGTTGTGTTAGAAGCAAAAACAACTTCCGTGTTGACCGCAGGTACAACACATTGGGAAAAGTTTGATCAAGCCACCAGAAACGTAGCGGACATGGCTCGCGAAATTCGGGAACGTAAACTGAACGTAGAAGACGATTTTGACGTGGTTGACTTCATTGTGATTTCGGCCGAAAAGATGAAGGGCAAGCATGACACCTTGCTCCGCAAGGACAAAATGAAAGAAAAAATAGAAGAGATGATAGAAGAAATATCTAACGGCAAGAATAAACGATCGGAGCAAATAAAAGACCTTGAAGATTGGCAAGAGAATTATTTCAAACCTCTAGTCGAAAAGATCGAACCAAGATGTGTAACCTGGGAATCGATCATTGAAGAAGTAGAACCCGAAAATCCGGGCTTTGCCAAATGGTTTGGGGAATTCTACCGTCTTTGCATTGGCGACTGATACGACACCGTGCATCGAGGCATGGCGGATGGCCAAAGTGCTTTAGCCGGCCTCGTTTGACCGAGGCCAGGTTCTCAAGCGAGGATCTCGCCAATC
>JABACA010000119.1 GCA_014237975.1 Mariniblastus sp.
CGGGTAACTGGCGCGATAATTCACTGAAACCTTGGCAATTTATTATCGTAAAGCGAGGATCAATACATTCGGGTTTCTGGCAATATAGCTTTAATGCTACCTATACTCCCAGCAGACTATTGGGATAAAGAGCTGACAGACAACCCAGCGGAATACCCAGCATGGCAGCCCAGGCCAGTGACGCAAGAGCCAGGATAAGCGTATAGGGCAGCATCTCGAACACTGTCGTGGCGACATCTCTGTCGGAGAAAACATCAACTCCCAGGTCGCCTTGTAAAACACTCGAAAAAAAGATGCCAAATTGAACGTAAATGGGTTCATTCATGTGCATTTTTTCGGCGTATGCTGCAATGATTTCCGGTGTCGCGCGTGGCCCAAGAGCAATACTGGCTGGGTCGCCCGGTATCATGTGCAGCAGGGAAAACAGCACGATTAATGCCGACATAACGATAAGGACTGACAAGCCAAGTCGCTTAACGAAGTACATCCACATAGGGGAGGCTGCGCTTTAAGCCGGTCTGAAGTAGACCATCTGGGTTTCGCCGGTGGGTGCCAGATGAAGTTTTAGATTATCCCGATGCACAAAGGCTTCGGGTTCGTGCAGTAACCAGGCGTAACAGCCGGTATTTTCCATGATTTCCTGCATACGAAGATAAATGTTCTTACGTTTTTCCGGGTCAGTGGTCTGCATCCCCTGTTCGTGCAGTGCGTCGTACTCGGCATCCGTCCAGCGCTCCCAATTCCATATACCGACCATATCGCTCACGAACCACTGCAAGCCATCAAACGGATCAGCGCCGACACCCCAATTGTTGATATATAGCTCGAGGTCCTTCCAGAGGTCGCCTTTGTCTTCGTGCCCCATCTCCCAGTAGGCTCCAAAATCCTGCGGGAGCACGCTGACCTTGATGCCAATAGCCTGCAAATTGGCCTGGATGATGGTCGCGGCGAGCATCGGCTCAGAAGTATTCAGCGCACGAAGGGTCAGTTCAAGGCCGGTTACACCGGCCTCGGCCAGCAATGCCCTGGCTTTTGCCGGATCATAAGAATAGTTGCTCCGGTCCCGTTTACCCAGGACTCCCGGAGGCACGATTCCATGTGCTCTCTCGGCCGCTCCGCCGTAGGCGCCCTGTAAAACTGCGTCAGCGTCGACCGCTTGCGGCGCCCGCATACGCGGCGGTCATTATGAGTTGCCGCCGGGTAAGGGAATACTTTGTCAAGTGTCAGGTCACGGCTCGAGAGGGCATTCAGATTTTTGTGTCAATGAGGTGTTGCATCGTTCATAAGATCAGAGTTCCAGAGCCACATCAAATCGACCTTAAAGCACAAATAGTTGACAGACAAAAACAAATAGTTGACAGAAAAAAGGTGGCATGCAAAATTGCATTCCAAATAGCACAATTATGAAACCACGGAACTTCAGGGGATACGATTTGGACTTTACGGATAAGCGCGTCCTGGTGACGGGCAGTAGTCGCGGAATTGGCTTTGATATCGCGAAAATGTTTCTGGATGCCGGGGCGCGTGTCGCGATTCACGGCAGTACGGAAAAATCTGCAGGTGCGGCGATGGAGAGACTTGCCGATTATGAGCATATGGTTGCAGCGCCGGGCGATATCGGAACCGTTGCCGGTTGTGAGTCGGTGGTGGCGACGGCGATCGAGGCTTTTGGGGGGCTCGATGTTTTGGTGAACAATGCCGGTGTGGGCGCCGGTCGACCTATTGCGGATTGTGACGAGGCAATGTGGGATGCGCACTGCGACGTCAACCTGAAGGGCCTGTTCTTTTGTTGTCGGGCGGCCATACCAGAACTGACAAAGTCGAATGGCAATATCGTTAATATCGGCTCGGATGCCGGGATTCACGGTTGCCCGGGGATTACCGTTTACTGCGCGACGAAGGCTGGCGTCATCAACATGTCGCGTGCAATGGCGCTGGAAATTGCACCTGATGTACGGGTTAATTGCGTCTGCCCGGGTTACGTCGATACCGACATGATTCGTCTCAGCGTAAAAAAGAAAGCGGATCCAGAGGCGGCCTGGCAAAGGATGAAGGACTACTCGCCATTGCGGCGCATCGCTTCAACGGAGGAGATAGCCTACGCAGTCCTCTACCTTGCATCAGACAAAGCGCGGAACATAACGGGGACGTCTCTGGCGATCGACGGTGGTACGACGGCCGGGGATAAGACCATCGTAGGAAAAAACATTTAGACTTTTCTTGCACGGTTTTTTGCTCTGCATCCTGAAGTAAATGGTCGGGGTGGCGATCTGGCGGTGGCCAGCCTGTATGCGAAACTTATTGTGATTCAGCCGATCGGGTAGCGTTCCAGCAGTGGTCCAAGTGCTTTTTTCAGCGGGTTGAGGTGTGCTTCAAAATTTCGCCATTGTTCCAGACCCTGCGTGTATACCGGCTGTCGCACTTGCTCTGAACTTGGCGTACGCACGGCGCGCTCTGTCTCATAAAATCGCAGGCATTGTTCTTCAAACTCGAGTCCGCAATGCTCAAGCAGGCGTCGAATCTGGAATTCTGTGTCGTTGACCATATCTTCGTACTGAACGCGATATACCCGGTCCGGCAGGACCTCGTCCCAATGGTCCATTATCTTTATATAATCACGGTAGTAATATCCGACGCCGACGAGATCGTAAGTAAAAGTCTGCCCGCTGGCAAATAGTTGCTTGAAGCCGGAGAAACACGCACCCATCGGGTGGCGTCGGGCGTCAATTATCCTGGCATTTGGCAGTATCAAATGAATAAGGCCGATGTGGCGAAAGTTATTCGGCATCTTGTCAATGAAATACGGCGTATCCGTTCGTTGTACACGTGTTGTATCGATATATCCTTGCCCAAGCTTTTCGAACTTTTCCGAAGGCATATCCGCGAGTATCTCCGGGTATTTTCCCGCCGGATTGTCACGCGAAGCATTACCGAGTTTGCGGGAGATCGCAATTATGTCCGGTAGTTCAGACGTTCCTTCGACTTGCGAATGACTGGCCAATATTTGTTCAACCAGTGTCGAACCCGATCGTGGCAGGCCAACTACGAATATCGGATCCGCAACAGTACAGCCGTAATTATCTCGTGCCGCCAAAAAGTCGGCGCTGAGGTTCTTGATCTGGCGCGCGGTATCCATAACATTTATCTTGACGTTGTGTCGATGCCGCCGACTGCGGATCGAGTTGCCCTGCTCGTAATAATGAAAGGACTGGTCGAACTCTTTGCGATCTTCGAATGCTTTACCGAGCGCAAATGCAAGGTGTCCCTGATCATCGGGGTCACCGACTTCCGGCCGGAACTGCTCGCGCATTTTCGTTATATCGTCATCAGAAAAATCATAGGTCTTGAGATTCGCCAGGCTCCAGTAGGCTTCGCCGATACCCGGGCTCAATTCAATTGCCTTACGATACGCCACGACTGCCTCATCCGTTTTACCGACAGTTTTTAGCGTGTGGCCGTAGAACATCTGAGCGCTGGCATGGTGAGAATAGTTTTCAAACAGTTTTTCGTAGAGCTTTAATGCAGGGATATGCTCACCCATCCGGGCAAGTACAGCCGCCTTGATTATCAGGTAGGCCGGATTCTCAGGTTCCGATTTCAGCAGTCGGTCGATCTCTATCGAAGATCGTTCGAGATCGTTTCTCCGCATAAGAATATTGGCGTATGCCTGTCGCGCAAGATGAAAATCGGGCGCCAACTGGAGGCAGCGCTCAAGAAGATGCTGAGCATCTTCGAGCTTGCCCATCTTGATGCCGATTTCAGCCAACATGCGAAGAGCGTTAACGTCACCGGGGTCCTTCTTAAGGACACCTCGAACCAGACCCTCAGCCTTACCCAATTCGTTGGCACGAAGATGACCGGCCGCATCAACGAGTTCAGGGTGACCCGTGGACACTCGCAGGTGCTCGTCATACGCTTTTCGGCTTTGATCTTCGTCACCCGCGGCGTCGAGTTGATCCCCCAGCGTTCGCCAGGCGCCTGCATGCCCGGGTTTTAGCTGAACAGCCTGGCGTAATACAACGATTGCCTCTTGTCCGCGCCCGGCGGCACCGAGGCAGAGCCCTAATTCGTGCAACAAATCCGCTGAGCTCGCGTTTTTCTTCGCGAGTGGTTCGAGTACTTCCAGACCTTTTTGTGGCTGACCCTGCAGGCGGTAAGCGGTACCGAGAATTCTCACAGCGGGTTCCATATTCGGGTAGACCTTGAGGATTTCCCGGGCCTGCTCTTCAGCCATTCCTGAATCCTGTTGGAGCAGGCCGGCCGCATGTTGCAATGCCGTCTGCAGGTCGCCGCTGGGTTTTGAGGTTGTTGAATCCATAAGTAGTCCGAAGGATAAATACGGATGGTACCGTTTTTCCTGCTGTGAGCTTGACAACGTACTGTACGGGACGCAGTATGGTATTCCAAATAAATAATAAAAATTATGCCAGTTCGAGTGATCAATTTTTTCGAACGAAAAGCATGTATGTGAGCTTTACCAAAACACAGAGGAAGTAGCATGAACAGGCAAAGATCAAAAACCAAGACATTATCCACGAATCGATTCGTTATGACGCCTTTGGCGGCTGCAATATTCGTGGCGATGAACCCGGTCGCAATGGCTCAGGACGCGGGTCTGGAAGAAGTCATCGTAACAGCGCAAAAACGAGTCCAGAATCTGCAGGACGTAGCCATATCCGTGCAGGTACTTAGTAATGAGCAGCTCGAAAACCTGAATATCCAGGGATTCGAGGAATATATTAATTTCATGCCAAACGTTTCGATTTATCACGATCGTCCAGGCATATCGCAAGTTTACATGCGCGGCATATCCAGTGGCGGTGACGGCAATCACTCCGCTTCGATGCCCAGTGTCGGGGTTTATCTCGATGAACAACCGATCACGACGATCAATCACGTGCTTGACATGCATCTCTATGATGTAGCGCGAATCGAATCGCTGTCTGGACCGCAGGGAACTTTTTTCGGCGCCAGCAGCCAGTCGGGCACATTACGCATCATCACGAACAAACCGCAGATCGGCGAATTCGAAGCTGCCGTTGATCTGGGTATTAATCAGGTCGAAAAAGGCGGTACTGGCTATACGTTCGAGGGCTTTGCCAACATTCCGGTATCTGACAATGCCGCAATTCGCCTGGTTGGATGGCACAAGGAAACCGCGGGCTTCATCGACAACATCGCTGGCACAATAGACTTTCCGGGCCCCGAGGGGCATTCCAGCAACAACGCGGCTCTGGTGGAGAAGGATTTCAACACCGTAACACTCACCGGCATGCGAGCCGGACTGAAGCTGGATTTAAACGAGAACTGGACGGTGACGCCCGGCATCATTTACCAGAAGCAGGATTCCAGTGGCGTATGGCAGCACGATCCCGAAGATCTCGGCGACCTGAATATACAGCGATACCACCCCGATACCTATGACGATGAGTGGTACCAGGCATCGGTGACGCTCGACGGCAATATTGGCGATCTTAATCTGGTCTATGCAGGGACCTACCTGGACCGTGATGCCGAACGAAATGAAGACTACATCGGCTATGCGCAGTACTTGCACAATTACTATTACGATTACTACCAGAACAACTCGACGGGTTGCTACCATCATTCGTCGAATTCCAGCTACACGACCTATGAATGCACGAATCCGGATCAATTCATCTCCCGTGATGAGTACTTTAAGCGCTCGAGTCATGAGATCCGACTGCAGTCTGCGTCAGATGGTAAATTTCGCTGGACGGCGGGGCTGTTCTACCAGCGTCAGGAGCATGACTTCGATCTCAGGTGGAACGTGCCGGGTATGGATCCGTTAGGCAGCGACATTTGGCCCATAATGCCGCCGTCTCTGGTTCCTGGTGAACTTGTCGTGTGGCAGACCGATCAAAATCGAGTTGACCGGGACTCGGCATTTTTTGGCGAAGTCGAGTTCGATATTACTGACAATCTGACACTGGTCGGGGGCTACCGCCGTTTCGAATTCGAAAACTCATTAGTCGGATACAACGGTCATGCAACCCGTGGTTGTTTGGTCGACGGTGAATTGCTGGCGCCTTGCTCTGAAAACGCTCCGAATATCGACGATGTATCGAAAGGTGACGGTAATACCTTCAAGTTCAGCGTCAATTACAGCCTGGACGATGACAAGATGATGTACTTCACTTATTCCGAAGGTTATCGGGCGGGTGGCGTCAATCGGGCAAGGGCCGCGGGAGCATTCTTGCCGAAATACGATCCTGACTTTGTGGACAACTACGAAATCGGCTGGAAGACAAGCTTTATGGACGGTCGCATGCGTTTTAATGGCGCGATCTATTCAATGAATTGGGACGATTTCCAGCTTTCGTACAACGATTACGACGTCGCGATACTCACAATCATCCAGAACATTGGTAATGCAGAGGTACAGGGCACTGAATTTGACGTGGCATTCGCCGCGACTGAAAACCTGACTCTGACGTTTGCCGGTTCATACACTGATTCCAAATTGAAAGATGCGTTCTGGACGGACCTTGGAGACAAGGACGATGGGGAGCCGCCAACCGCTGAGGCAGGTGCGCAAATGCCATATGTACCTGAGATAAAGATGAGCGCAACTGGCCGCCTGTCGATGAATTACGGTTCTCTACCAGGGTATATCCAGGCCGCTGTCGCGTATACCGACGAATCATGGACCCGGCTCGACGACGCAGACCGGCAGGTGCAAAACTCGTATACGATTCTCAATCTTTCTACCGGGATACAAGTCGATTCCTGGTCGGTCGATCTGTTTATCGACAATGCGACGGATGAAAGAGCGGAAATCTCACGCAATCACGGAAGCTACTACGATCCCCTAAATGTTCTTTTCTGGGACACCAATCTCACGGTGAATCGGCCACGTTCGTTCGGTTTGAGATTCGGATACAGATTTAATTAGAACGAAGAAAAACTTCGTCATAAAACGCCGGCCGGAAACCGACTATTTCTTCGGTTTCCGGCCAGTTTTTTGGATGCTGCTCTCACCCACGAACGCGGTGGTCACAGAACGCACGTAGAATAAGTGCGGCGTGGGATTCGATGGGGTGAAAAAAGTCTGAATGAAAATCTCGCTACTGTTGATTGCGCGAAGGTGTTCGATGTCGTCATCGGCACTGGCCGAAGTCGGGCGTTGTCCCTGCTCAAATTTCCATAGGGTCCAAGGAGCGTACCAGCATGCCAATAATGACGGATTCATCAGCACAGCCAACGAAATGTGTGCGTTGGGACTAGTCCCCCCCTGCAAAAACCGCCAGGCCAGGTTTCCTATAGCGAGATCACGTTTTCGATGGCTCGGGAATTGCGATTCAGGACCTGATGGCGCCGCTGCAGTATTCGAGGCGGCACGCGAAATGGATCAAGTCCAATACTTCGACCTTCAAGGAATGCGGCATTGACAACTTTCGAAAAATATAGAGTGGCCGAACCAGATGCGCTGGAGACGCCAGCCATGCTTCTATTCCAGGATCAAATGGACCACAACATTCGAAGTGTTTGTGACCTGGTCGGCGGCGGCCAGAATTTGATGGCACACGTCAAGACGCATAAGTCGGAGGCAGTAGCACGCAAGGAAATGGAGCAGGGAATAGCGGGTTTCAAATGCGCCACGTTAAAAGAACTGGAGATGGTGTTGCAGGCCGGTGCAGACAAGGCGATTCTTACCTACCCTCTGTGTCAGGCAATCAAGGCCGAGCGTTTCTGCGAGCTGGCCGCGTCTTATCCCCACGCGTGGGTAACCGCCATCGTTAGTTTGCCGTTTCATTTCGACGTGCTGGCTACGATTGCTAGCCGTAGAGAGCAGACTCTGCGGGTGATGGTGGATCTGGATGTCGGCATGCACCGTACCGGAATTGGATTTGGAGCGGATGCACATAATCTTTATCGGAAAATCGACGCGCATCCCTACCTCGATGCTTCAGGTTTGCACCTGTACGACGGTCACGAAAACTATCGTGATTTGGCGCAGCGCAAAGCAGCGGCACAGGGACACATCGAATCACTGCAAGATTTTCAACGAAGACTCGAGGCCGACGGGATGGCCGTTCCGTATATAGTTGCCGGAGGCAGTTGGTCATTTCCGTACTACGCGCGTACTGAGGGTATGTACGGATCACCGGGAACGTTCATCTACTGGGACGCGGGCTACGCAAAAGACATGTCCGACATGCCGTTCCGCTGTGCCGCTTTAATTCTGACTCAGGTGGTGGATCACTATCCGGATACCGGATCAATAACGACAGATCTTGGATGCAAGGCAGTCAGTTCGGATCTGCCGCTCGAGGAAAGGGCTACACTGCTGGGCCATGACGACGCGGAAATGGTCTGGCAAAGCGAAGAGCACGCGATGTTCAAGATCGGGGGAGAATTGCCCGCGGTCGGCGAATACATACTGGCGGTACCGGGTCATATCTGTCCCACAACGATTCGCTATCCGGGCATCTACGTGATTGATACGGCGGGCGATGTGGTTGACTATTACGAGCACACCGCGCGTGATCGCCAGTAACGGATCGACACAGACACGACAACAACAGGAACGAATACACTATGTCAACACGAACCAATAAGGTCCAATCCACTTCAGGTTTCCTCGTCTGCTTCATCATCGTCACCAGCTTCATTGCGGGCTGTACCAGCGTGCAACATAGCCACTTGGTACCTTCGGTCAGTACAGAGAAACACGTCTATGCCCCTGGCGAGGATATTCTAATCAATTTTTCCAATGCGCCGGGCTACCAGTATGACTGGGTTGCAGTATACGCCGACGGAGTAAAACCCGGCAGCGGCATATTTACCCGACTCTTTCTCTTCACCGACGGCACCAATCCTGGTGGAACCAGTGGTATCACCAAAGGCACTATAGTGTTCGACAGCGCTTCAGACAATCCGGAAAACTCGGAGGTTGATTGGCCCCTGGCTGAGGGCGATTACGATGTTTATCTCCTTTGCTGTGACGACTATGGCGTACTCGCCGGTCCAGCCGAATTTACGGTCAGGTCCGGCACTGACTGAATCCCGTGGATCGCATTGTCCATACTCACATGTCCTGTTGGACAGTAAATCGATAATGCATGTTGGCAGGGAATGTACCCTGGAACTCGACTTCCCTGCCTTGCAAGGTAACCAGCTTGATGCGCGATACTGAAGCTGACGCTCCCAGTCCGAAATGGGCTCTGGGCATATCGAATGAATGAAATCCACCACTGGTCTTTATCTCCCTCATTTGATCGTATTGGCCAGTTGGTTTGGTGGAAATATAGATTTTCGAACCAACGCCGAATTTGTTGCCAGCTTGATCGAGAATTTCAAACGTGATTGAGCTGTTCTCACCAGCATAGTGATTAACAAATACCTGGGGTTGCGAATTCAAGGGTAAGGAAATGATGTCCAGGTCTCCATCATTTTCGATATCGATATAGACGAACGAATTGACCACCAGATTATCGACCAATCCAATGCTGTTATCCGGTTCGAAAGCTTCTCCCTGAAGATTGCGAAAGTACAGGTTACTTTCAATCGTGTTGTCTCTCTTCCATGTTCCGTTAGCGACGTAAACGTCCTGCCAGCCGTCGTTATCCAGGTCTGCAAACTTCGTGTTCCAGGCCCAACCGCTCACGTCCAGGCCATATTCCTCCGCGGAATCAACCATTGCCCCATCACTCTGGCGAATCAGGAGAACATTTTTCATACGCGCCAGAGGAATCCGTACTGCAGCCGGCTCCACCACTCTTCGACCTCCTGATTCGTTGTACAGCGCTACTCCTGTCTGACAGATCTCGCGCTCTCTGTCGTTTGAAACCGGAATTTTTTCACAATACGAAACATCCCGGTTTTGAAGTCCGAGCAACAGGAGTGTCATCGATGTGCAGTCCAACTTGTCTTTTGCGCTGCGCTGTTCCAGCTTGGAGTCACAACGAATAAGGCCTTGCGCATTTATCATTCGCACCGAAATAAATTTTTTCATTTCGACATTGTGTTGGCACATTTTCCGGTCGGACTCTCGAGACATTCCATCACAATATTCTGCAAACGGTCGCGGTTTTGGAAAGTCCGTGGTACTCGCCGGTACGAACGATCCGGAAATATTGACGATGAACAAGTCCATCAGCAAATCGTTGTTGATGTCCACCGAATCAAGGCTCATCGAGAATCTCGTGCTAACAGGTATGTCCCTGGTGTTCAATTCCTCAAACGTTCCGCTCGCATCGCCCCGGAAGAAACTGTTGCTTGGCCCAAAATCATTTCCGACGACAATATCCGTAATATTGTCGTCATCGATATCGGCAGCCAGTAATGTTTGCGTTTCCCCGTGAACCCTTTCTTCCAGCCGTTTGGATTGGAAGGACCCATTCTGATTCGAGAGGAGCCAATTGAACGAGTGGGAGTGTGAAAATCCAGTCGCAGCACCAACGTAGAATTTTCCCTGGAGGATGTCGATATCCCCGTCCTTGTCGAAATCGGCGAATGCAACTGCGTTGGTCACGCCCGGAGTTGCTGGAACTGCCTCGGGTGGATGCGAGAACCCCGACAATTCTTCATTACCGAAGAGAATGAAATCCCCTTCCTCGAAAGTGGAGGCATAAATGTCCAGGGCAGAGTCACCATTCAGGTCGACGAATACCGCGTTTACAAATCGTGTCTCAGGGTCGACGCCGACATTCAGATCCTGACCTAAGAATGATTTGCCATTTACATTCCTAAATAAAGAGATCCTGCCTTTCCCGCTAATAACGAGGTCCACAAATCCATCCTGATCGTAATCGCCGGCGGATATACTCCTGCCGTTGAAGAAAGGCGGTATAAAGTCAACCAAGTCAAAATCATGGAAAGAATCGAGACCGATCTCCGGACCTTCGAGATACTCGAATTTCTTACTGTCATTCCGCTCTCTTTCGATGTGAGCCAGGGAGTGCAACTCTACTCGATTCTGCGTGTCGACCAGCACATACTTCGACGGGTTCCTAGTATCTACTGTTATTGTCCCGACGGATTCGGTCACCAGTGATGATGGTTTGTTTTCATCTGCCGCGTCGTCGAGTTCACCCTCGAGTTCTTCCAGTACTTGCAGCCCTTGCGCATAAGCCCGCTCGTAATAGAATTTGATAAAAAGCCCGGATCCGACACCCATCAGAACAAAGGTGACCGTTAATATGATCGCAATTCGCTTTGAAATCGAACCCCACACTATAAAAAAAGCGTAGATGCTGAAGATGCCCAGCGTAAACAGAAGTGTCATGACGAAGGGCAATGGTATACCGGCGATCAAAAGGGTCTGGGAAAAGACGATATCCAGTGCAATCGGCACTGGTAGTAATACGCCGACCAAGGCGGTTCCGAAAAGAAGCGGTATCGTCGGCTCAGCATCCGTCAGCATTTCCAACGGGAAAACGTAAATGACGGCCGACCCGATAATACCGGCAACAAACATGAGTGGAACCGTTCGGATCACAATGTAGGTCAGACTGCTGGCGAAATTCCGGGTACTCCCGATGAAGGCTTCGGTCCAGGATTCTTCCACTTGCGGGATTTCCTGTGACGGAAGAGGGCATGCGGACCCTGGCTCTAAATATGCGTGGTGATGATTTTTTCCCAGGTAGGGAATAATAATAAATATCGTCAGAATAACCAGTGTCAGCTTCACCAGTGCCAGGGGCAGAGGGAAGATAGAGAACAGCATGGTCAACACAACCACGTTCAACGTTGGTGAAGTGATCAATGTACTCAATGCCGCTTCGACCCGTGACCCCGAGTCGTAGATTCCCTTGGAGATAGGGGCCGCACAATTGACACAGACACCCAATGGGCTGCCGATTGAAATTCCTGCCAATGTCGCCAGGAACGGATTCCTGACTCTTCTGAAATGCACCAATTGCAGAAAGGACACGATGAGGGCCGCGAACAAAATGCCGAAAGTCATGCCTCGCTTGTTCGTGTTCAACCAGTTGCCGGTTGAATAAGCAACTTTTTTCCAGTAAGGGGAATGATCCTCTACCTGGAATACCTCCTCAAAATTCAAGCTACTGGAAGGGCTGATCGATCCAGCCATCGCTGATTTCATATCGAGTTCCGGATATCGCGAGCCCATCCAGAAGCTTGCAACCAATGTGATCAGTCCGAGAGAAAAAATTATGAATCTCTTGTTCGCTAATAAGAGGCGTATCATCGAGCGTCCCTGTATTGATGTTTTATTAAGGGCTGAGAAATATTATCGTATTGACGAGGCCCGATGTGTCAATAATTGGTCGCGACTCCACAGGTTGCGGTTGGTTTGGGAATATTGATCTGCACTATATGAGCCCATAGAATAAATAAATCCAGGGGCTGTCCTGGATAGCTGTTCTTGATCTAGTGTACTGCATCGTGGTTGATGGTACTTTGTGGTTGGGACCACAGCACGCATGAAGGTGATCCCCGATGTACGGTCGAACGCATTGATAAATTTCATGCTGCACAAAATCGTACCCGATAATATTGTGTATACGGATGCATGATGCAGTTACAATGCATTGGATGTTTCGGAATACCGACACTGCCGGATCAACCACATCAATGGCATAGAGAATTTCTGGAACCAGGCCAAGTGTCACATGCGTCGGTTCAATGGTTTTCCCGGGGAACATTTTCCACTGTATTAAAAGGTATATGAGTGGCGTTCAAATCACTCTGATCCAAAAGAGAATTTAGAACAGCTAAAACGATCAGTTAAATATAATTTAGGCTGGTTATCCAGGACAGCCCCTAAATCTATACTGCGTGTAGAGACTCAAATGAACTTAGACGGTGATTTCAAGAAAATAGGGATGTATGACGTAATCGATATTCAAGAACTTGTTGAATCCTTTACTGAAGACGAGTGGCTAAAAGAATCCTGGCGTAGAGAAAAATTTGAGATTCATAGATGCACACAGTCAATTTATCTGATAATGGATGAAGATGGCAGGCACACCGACCCCACCGAGCACCCCGCTTTGGCAGAAAACCTGGATATTCTTCAGCCCTTGTTGGACTACGTACGTCGACAATATGGGCAGTCAATAGATGCCCGGGGGTCTAATGAAAGCAACAGCTCAGGATATTTTGTCCGTATGCTGTTCGTGAAACTAATACCGGGAGGATCTATACCCCTCCATTTCGATACGGGACGATCCATGCGCACTTCCCACAGAATTCACCTGGCCCTGGTAACCAATGATGAAGTTAAATTTACTGTAGGTAACACGACCAAGAATCTACTCCCTGGTGAATTATGGGAAATCAACAATCGACGCAAACATACAGTCATGAATAATGGTACCGAAGGCCGGGTTCACATGATCATGGATTTTGTTTTACCCGGCGAGAAAATTTCCGATGTGACTGGCGAAATTTTGGAATGCTAGGAGTCTGTCGGGTTTGACCGATTGTAGTGAGGGGAAGCCGGTAGATTTTTTGGCGGGGAGACGTCCTATTGCCGCCAATGTACCAAACTTGAAAAAGTTGCTTGATAATAGAGACGGTATCTATACTCGGGTTTTTTTTTGCGCATCCCGGTTCTTTCAAAGCCATAAACAGATAATTTTCGCCTTAGGGTGGCCCGATCTCCATTTATTCCCGAAGTGAATTAAGGCGACTGCTGGCTGTCAGTTTCGTGGCGCTTTTCTCTTGCAATAATGAGAGGTTGATAAACCAATGAGCGGTGTTATTCGGAATTGATCGTACGCGTACTTCAACGGTCATCAAATCACTGTCAACGGTAACTGTCTGTGCAGAAATCTCCTGCCAGCTCGTTTCCGGATCTATGTTTTTATCTGCCCAGGGTACTGGGCATCGTCTACCGCGCCATCTCCACGCACTTGGCGTACAAAGCGGGCTTTGCAAAACCTCTTGCACAAACTGGTGCCGTCACTTTAATTCAGTGTTTTGGTGGCTCGCTCAATCTCAATATTCACTTTCACATGCTGTTTCTGGATGGTATTTACGCTGATAACAAGCATGGATCCTCACGATTTCATTGGGTTAAAGCCCCTACCAGCGCTGAACTTACCCAGCTTGTTAATTTGCACCCA
>JABACA010000011.1:0-10596 GCA_014237975.1 Mariniblastus sp.
GAATTGGCTGATGGCGTCCGGCAGAATGCACAAAACCAGTTCCATGACAGTCCTGTTTGATGCCGAACTGGCCGAGATTTTCCCCGAACTGCCGTTCATACCGGCCGTGGCGATTCTATCGAGAGTGGTTTCTAACAACCGCCGACACCAGGTAACGTTGGATGTCGGACATAAATCATGTGCGGCGGACCAGCCGGCAGGGAATCGCTTGAGCTTCCCTCAATTCCCCCATGCCAAGGAAATCGTTCAAACCGAGGAACATCTTGTCCTGTTGGACCCCGCCGTCGATGATCTGGACTTGGGCGATACGGTCATTGCCATCCCAAGGCATGCTTGTCCGACCACTGCCGTGCACAAATTCGCCCACGTGATTGCCGATCACCACCTGGTCGATCGATGGGAAATTGTCGCCCGGGACCGGCAATTAACTTGCTAGGCCACCAGCATACGACTCGTCTAGCCGTGAAACTTTGACGCGATCAACGTAATATTCTGACCACCAAATCCAAAACTGTTGTTCAAAGCGAATTCCACATTCGTATCGCGAGCTTCGTTGGGAATATAATCCAAGTCGCACAGCGGATCCGGGTTTTCATAGTTGATCGTCGGGGGCACCACGCTGTCGCGAATGGCCATCAGACAGACAATCAGCTCGGTCGCGCCGGCAGCCGCAATCAAGTGTCCCATCATGCTCTTGGTGCTGGAAATAGGAGTATCTCCGGCTCGTTCACCAAAGACTTCACGGCAAGCCCTGGTTTCAACTTTATCATTGACCGTCGTACTGGTGCCATGAGCATTGACATAATGGATTTGTTCTGGATTCAAACCAGCATCCTGCAACGCCATTCTCATGCAGCCAATAGCGCCACGGCCCTCGGGGTGAATATCCGTGATTCGATAAGCGTCAGCCGTCGAACCATATCCGATAACTTCTCCCAGGATGTGGGCGCCTCGCTTGCGGGCGAATTCCAATTCCTCCAGGACAACCATGGCACCACCTTCACCAAGGACAAACCCGTCGCGCAGTCGGTCAAAGGGTCGCGAGGCGCCTGTAGGGTTGTCATTATTGGTTGACAAGGCTGTCAGCAGGTTGAATCCGGTTACACCGAACGGGTGAATCATACTGTGGGTTCCACCGGAAAGCATCACATCGGCCTCACCTCGTCGTATAATCTCGGTGGCTTCGCCAACCGCCTGGCTACTGGCTGCACAAGCTGTCAGGCAGTTAGCGTTGGGGCCCTGCGCGTTGAACATGCTGGCAATGTGCCCTACCGGCATGCTCGGTTCCTGTTCAAGTTCTAGAACCGGGTTCAGCTTGTTCAAGCCGGCCTCGGTAAATTTTACGACATCCAAATTTCCTTCGTCGTCAATCGACTCGGCCATCATTTCAGCAAAGGACATAAAGTCCTGATTGCCTTCACCACTGCCCATGTAGACCCCGAACCGCAAAGGGTCTGAGATAGCATCTAGCACACCTGAATGTTCCATTGCCTGCTTGGCAGCACCCGCTGCAAACTTGGTATGCCGGCCGCGAAATTTCCAGATCTCGGGATCTTCGCCCGTGTCACAGATATCCCAGTTCTTAATTTCCGCCGAGATTCGGGTGGGGAACTGGCTGGCATCAAAAATCGTCGTGTAACCGACACCTGACTGACCTGCGCGAACGGCTGACCAAACGGTTTCCACATCGTTTCCCATCGGGTTGATCATTCCAACCCCTGTGATGACAACGCGGCGTCGATGATTATTTGCAATCATAATTGGCTCTCTCGTTTACTCAGGCCGGTTTCTTGGCCAGAGACGGCTGGGCACCCAGGCCCCCGTCAACTAGCTGACCGACAACTCGGCCCGCTCTGCTTCCAGCATGAAGTCCGGGATCTTAATGGGTGATCCATCTGGGTTCACGCCAACATCAAACAATTTCAGCACCCTTAACATGCGGCAAAATCCGGCCGGCTCAAACAACTGGACGTTATTAAATCGTTCATCATTCAAAATGGCAAACATGAGTTCCATTTCTGCCAAAAGAAAATTTCCGCGATGAACGGTACCCCGAACGACCGCGCCATCGGGCGTCTGCGTCTGCAGGTCTGCGCGTAATGTCAACAAGTCTCCGGGAATCGCCTCGGTGTGCAACTTCAGTTTCATGATCTTTGCCAACACCATTCGGTGTTCAAAATCACCAACCTGAGTACCCAGAATACCGCCCGTTTGAGCCATCCCCTCTACAATCAAAGAGGATGGATAGGTGGGAAAACCGGGCACGTAGTCATCAACCGCTTCTTCACTCAAACTGATCGAACGCTGCGCAACAGCATACTCACCACTGACGAATTCCGTGAAACGATCTATTAAAAACCAACGCATGGATCTAACCAGTGAAAAACAACAAGCTGGTCCCTGCTAAAAGGCCAGCTCATTTAAAAATTCCTGTAAGCTTAATTGTAATGCAACCAAAAAGTACTGCTTAAGCAACCTTAGTGGAAACATAATTACAAAGATCTTGGACAGTCAACAGATTTCCAAAGTCCTGAACAAGGGGATTTTCCTCGAACTTGGTAAGGTCCGCAAACGGCATACGTTCCTTGAGTTTGGTGAGACCCACTTCGGTGACTCGTCCCTCCTGAACATACTCAGCGTTTGTTAGAACATCATCCGGGAATAAATCGTCGCGAGGAATCGTAATATCAAAAGCTTTTTCTAGCTTGAATACGATATCCAGAAAGTCAATCGATTCAGCACCAAGATCGCCAACCAACGTCGCTTCTGGGGTGACTTCGTCATCATCGACTCCCAAAGCGTCCATGAGGGCCTCTTTGACTTTTTCAAATACCTCTTCGTTACTGGGCATTTGTTATATTCTCCCGGTTTGTTCAGTTTGCATATCGGGCCATTAAGCCGCGTACTAGTGTGATGTATTTGACCCGAATCAGGCAATATCAGCTGGTTGACATTGCGAGTTTCGAGGGATTTTCTGGATTCATCTGGTCACAAAGCAAGCGGAACATTTTCTTCTGCTCGCTACGGGTGTAATCGTCCAAGTAACTGTCTGCAATGCCTCGATCGTTTAGATTGTAGCTTTCAAGCACCATTCGACCACCAACCGCTGATTCCCCGTTTATCGTTCCGGCAACCCGCAGCGATGTCAGATTTTCTTTGCGGGACAAAATCTTGCATTGCACGTCTAACGTATCTCCAGGTTGTACAAAACCTTTGAATTTCATGCTTTTTGTTTCGCGCAGAGCAACATACGAGTTTTCGTAATCTTCCGATACCAGGACCAGCCACATACTGGCTTGGTATAACGCCTCAAGCATCAAAACGCCCGGCATGACGGGAAACCGTGGAAAATGGTCCGCCAAGTAACTTTCTGACAGCGCCAAGCAACGACATGCCTCGATGGACTCGCCTTTATTGAGAGTGAGTATTCGATCCAGTTGTGTGAAACGCATTCACTTTCCGTCGTTTGATAGTACCTAGGATCAACGATCACATCGCAGCAAGGTGCACAGGAAGTCGCCTTGTTTAAAAGCCGACAATATAACAAGTCGCCCAAACTGCCACAACAACAAAACCCCGCCATATCCCTACAAATAGCGAGGTTTAAGGGGATTTTCCATGCTTTGCCAAGCATTTAGGTTGGTCCTGTTCTACCCGTTTCCAAAGCCTCATGATTTGTAATCCAAACAGGAAATTTTGCGTCGATCCAGCCCTACTTATCGTTTGTCATGGCGCTTAATGCTTGGTAGATTCTGTTCATGCGCCGAGGAATTGCAGTATCCCCGGGCGTGGCAATCGGGACGGCCTATGTCATTCACGAGATTTTCGTGAATCCCGACACCAAGCGCCTCAAGGATACAGAAATCACAGCCGAGTTGGCAAACTACGAAACTGCACGGGATAAGGCAGCGGCGGATCTACGCGCGCTGGAGAAAAAGGTAGATACCCAGGTCGGCCATGAAGAAGCGGCCATTTTTGCTGTTCACCAGTCGATTCTGCGAGATGCCGCATTCACGAACAAGATCCGGGGCTGGATCGTGGACGATCGCATGACGGCAGCCGCGTCTCTTCACCGGTTACTGGGAGAATACACGACGCTTTTCTCCAAGACCAATGACGATTATCTGAAAGAGCGATTGAATGACGTGCGAGATGTTGTCATTCGACTGAGCAATCATTTGTCGGACCAGCTCAATCCGATCGGTGACGAAGAACTGGAAGGACCCGTCATTGTCGTCACCAACGATCTGCTGCCAAGTCAGGCGGTCGTTTTGGGTGACCTCGATGTCCGTGGAATCGTAACCCAGGCCGGTAGTGAAACGAGCCATGCGGCAATCATCGCCCGCAGTCGCGGCATTCCTGCCGTATCTGGATTGCGTGGTATTCTAAAACGCATCAAGAACGGTGACACGGTCGTGGTGGATGGTCGAGACGGACATGTCGAGGTCAATCCAAATCCGGAGTCGCTGTCAGCTTTCCGAAAACTTGAGAGAGAGTTCTTTGATCTTAAGGACCACCTGGCAGAAAACCGTGACCAAATTGCCGAGACACTGGACCATACATCGCTCCGTCTGGAGGCAAATATCAACGGCCTTCCGGATGCGATTGCTTCGTCGGCGATGGGCGCGTCCGGCATCGGCCTTTATCGAACTGAATACCTGTATCTGACACATCCCAATGTTCCCGACGAAAACGAGCAATACGAGGTCTACAAGGAGATTGTGGCCAACAGCCCCAATCATAATGTGACGATCCGGACTCTTGACATCGGGGGGGACAAAACGGTTGCCTATCTGGGACATGATCACCAAGAAGCCAACCCGTTCATGGGTTGGCGCAGTATTCGACTTTCATTCGAACATCCGGATTTTTTCAACACACAGATCCGGGCCATCATTCGCGCAGCAAGTGATTTCCCGGAGGGTACTGTCCGATTGATGTTCCCGATGGTGACCACGGTTGAAGAAATACGCAGACTCCGCAACATGGTTCGTCGGGCCTACAAGACACTCATCGGTCGAGGACTTCCGGCCAAAGAGCTTCCACTCGGAATGATGCTGGAAGTGCCCGCCGCGGCCGTATCGATTGGGAACATGCTGGACCTGGTTGATTTTGTTTCGATCGGCTCCAACGACCTGATTCAATACCTGATGGCAGCCGACCGCGACAACCCCAAGGTGAGTCACCTTTGTCAACCGCTGGCCCCCCCCGTATTACATGTTCTCAAAAGCGTTATCACGGCATGTAACCTCGCCCACAAACCTGTCACGGTGTGTGGAGAGATGGCGGGAAAACCAAAAGCATTCGTGCTGTTGTTGGGAATGGGACTGCGGCGTTTTAGTATGAGCCCGGCTTTCATTCCCTCGATCAAGCAATTGGCCAGCCAAATCACTGTATCGGAAGCCGAACAGATCGTTGATTCGGTGATGCACCTGAAGACGATTGCCCAAGTAAAGAAATTCATGACCCGTCAAATCGAACAAATCGCACCGAATCTGACCATCCTCGACACACCCAGTTAGCGTTTGCAATTAGCCTGAAATTCCTGGACCAAATCTTCGGCCTTGTGGTTGAGCCAGCTGAAGCATTCGCCGAGATCGCCTATGAATGACATACAGGGTTATATTTTTGATTGCGATGGTACATTGACGGACTCGATGCCATTGCACTATGTCGCATGGCACAAAACGATGCGCAAACATGGCATCGAATTTTCAGAGGATCGATTCTATGCGTTGGCGGGAATGCCGACGGAAAAGATCATCGAGCTACTTTCCTCCGAACAATCTGTCGCCGTCGATGCGGAATCCGCTAGTCTGGAAAAGGAGCAGGCATTCCTGGATTCCATTGAACAGCTCTGCCCGATCGAACCGGTCGTTTCCAAGGTGAAATCACTGATGGGTCACTGCCAAATCGGAGTGGCCAGCGGCGGCACCCGCGGCGCTGTTCTGGCGCAACTTCGACAAATCCAGATGCACGATGTTTTTCCGGTAATCGTCACCGCAGAAGATACGGAATTACACAAACCTGAACCGGATGCTTTTTTGAGGGCCGCCGAGTTAATGCGGGTCGACCCGCGGTTCTGTTGCGTCTACGAAGACTCCGACTTGGGGATTCAAGCCGCCAAGTCGGCTGGAATGACCTGGGTCGATGTCCGCTCGATTCACTCGCCACGGCGTGTTACCTGATACCGCCCTGTCGATTAAAAGATCAGGGAAGCCGTAATCCCATTGAAGGTCACGCTTTATGCGCGTCGATTAACTCCTGCAATTTACTCTTGGGTGTCACCCCCTGAACCCTCTCAACCACTTCACCACCTTTGAACATCAAAATGGTCGGAATGCTAGTAATTCCATATTGAGTGGCAATGTCCTGTCCGTCGTCAACATTCAACTTCCCAACCGAAACATCTGAATTTTCCGATGCCAATTCCTCAATAATGGGCGCGATTTGACGACACGGACCGCACCAGGGTGCCCAGAAATCAACAACGACGGGGTGATCAGATTTTAGAACTTCGGTTTCAAAATTATCAGCAGTGAATTCAGTTGCCATGCGGGCACTCCGTTAGAAAACAAATCGAACAGCGCAATCATAATCCTGCGCCTAGAGAATTTTAACCCGTTTCAAGCAACCGTCAATGAATCTCAAAAACCCGCTAAAAGAACCGGTCGGCGGAGGATTTCCATCGGGATCGACAGGCAAAAATTCGCGTTTTGTCATGGAACGCTACAGCGCAAACGCTGCCGCCACTTCGGGCGGGGCGGGCTCATATTCGAGCGGTTCTATCGAACTTCCCGCACGACCCTGGCTAAGGCTACGCATCGCATTGGAATAACCAAAGAGCTCACCCAGCGGCGCGTGGGCTTCGATAAACGTCATCCCTTGTCGATTGTCCGTATTTACGATCCTCGCTCGCCGCTGCATCAAATCGCTGACGAAATCGCCATGATAATCGTCTGGAGTCGTTATATTAAGCTTCATAATCGGCTCAAGCAGGAGCGGTCCCGCCTGTTTCAGGGCCGCTTCGAACGCTTCTCCGGCTGCAATACTGAAAGCCATCTCCGATGATTCATCAGTCACCTCGGCATCCAGTAAACTGACGCGTATCTTGGTCAGTGGAAAACTTCCAATGACGCCGCCTCCCTCGCCTCGTGCGATAATTTCTTCTTTGACTGCTTCCATCAATTCACCCGACAATTTACCAGCTACCCCGGCTGTTCGGACGCTCACCCCCGCATCGACCTGTTCGTCCGGCTCCATCCGTATTTTGAGTTTGGCAAACAGTTGCTGGCCATTCACAAGACGGTGGCATTCACCGGTTACCTCAACTGGCGAACTGATCGTCTCGCGGTAAGAAACCCTCGGCTTGTGTACCTTGACATCCAGATTGAAATCTCTGAGCAAGCGGTTCTTGATGACCTCCAAATGCAACTCGCCCATGCCGGCGATCAACGTTTGACCCGTATCCTCATTTTCGACCGCTTTAAAAGTGGGGTCCTGCCGGCGAAGCAATACCAGGGTGTCGGCCAGCTTGGACCGCTCGCCGGTACTCTCTGGTTCGATAGCCATTTCAATCACGGTATCGGGAAATTCGATCGACTCCAGTTGTATCAAGGCCTTTTGATCGCACAACGTATCGCCGGTTACGGCATTTCTGGGACCAATGACCCCGACAATATCACCGGCCGTGACGGATTCAATCTGGGTTTCTTTTTTGGTCGCATGAATTTGCCAAAGCTGGGCGACATTCTCTTTCTTTCCCTGTCCCGGACAAGTGACCCTTGTATTGGATTTGAGTTCCCCCGAATAGACTCGTACCCAATAGAAATCACCTGTCTTGGCGGGCAAAATTTTGAATACAAGCCCGCAAAAAGGTTCCTTTACATCCGGCTTTCGAAATTCCGCCTGGTCCAATTTTTGAGGGTTCCAACCCTCTACCGGTGGTCGATCCAGCGGACTAGGCAAATAGTTTTTTACGCAATCCAGTACTCCTTGAACCCCCATACCATGCAGCGCACTACCGCATACAACAGGTTGTATCATCCTCTGTAACGTCGCCTGGCGAATCACCTTGCAAATCAGTTTGCTGGGGATCGGTTCATCGGCAAAGGCTTTTTCCATCATTTCATCACTGAACTCGTAAAGCACTTCCAGCAGTTCGGTTCGAGCCGCTTCAGCTTCCACCTGCAATTCCTCTGGTATCTCCGAGGATTGCATCGTCTTGCCTTGGTCGGAATACGTGATCAGTTTCATCTCAACAAGATCAATGACACCACGAAAACAATCATCGATGTGTGACGGTCCCTGTCCTACCGGCAATTGAATCGGGACCGGGCTGCCATTGAGTCTCGAACGAATATCATTGACCACCCGAGCAAATTCAGCTCCCTCTCGATCCAGCTTGTTGATGAAAGCAACCCGCGGCACATTGTAACGATCGGCCTGTCTCCAAACCGTCTCGCTCTGTGCCTCGACCCCCTCACGGGCACTGAATACGACCACTGCGCCATCCAGCACCCGAAGACTCCGTTCTACCTCGGCGGTAAAATCCACGTGCCCCGGTGTATCAATCAGGTTGATGTGAATATCGTCCCATTCAAACGTGGCACAGGCAGAATAGATCGTAATACCACGATTCTGTTCTTCCTCATCGCTGTCCGTTGTCGTCGTGCCACTATCGACTTTTCCAACGCGATGCTTCGCCCCACTGAGGAAAAGCATCCGCTCAGTGACCGTTGTTTTACCGGCATCAATGTGCGCGATGATTCCAATATTTCGCAGTTTTTCAAGTTTACGTGGCATGGAAGATTTGCCTTGGAAGGCGGAGTTCAATCAGTCGAATCAGGAATCATAAAACGGGTCAAACTGACAGTATATATTGGCGAAGGCGTTATTTGGATACGTCGTTGCCTGGATTTCCTGAACCAAAACGACAACTTTCTGTTTCCAGTATCGACGCCGTTGACCAGGGGCAGGTTCCCTACCGTCTTACCACCCTGCCCTGGTTGTATGCAGCGCACAAAAAAACCGCCCTTTACTTGAGCGGTTGTTGAACCGAGTAACCCGAGCTACCAGGCAAAATGAGCAAATGCCTTGTTAGCTTCTGCCATGCGGTGGGTGTTGTCCCGCTTGGTCATTGCTGCACCCTCCCGGTTGAAAGCAGCACAAAGTTCATCCGCCAATTTAAGATGTGTCGGTCGACCCTTCTTATCACGAATCGCAGTGAGCAACCAGCGGATCGCAAGCGACTGTTGCCGCTGTCGGCTGACCTGCATTGGAACCTGATAGGAAGCACCGCCAACACGCTTGGAGCGAACTTCAATCTGAGGCTTTACATTCTCAATTGCCTGCGAGAAAACACCGATCGATTCCTGATCGGGAAGACGGCGCTTGATTTCATCCAACGCGTCATAGAATACTGCCTGCGCGATTGTCTTTTTACCATCCCACATCAAGCAGTTGATAAATTTGGATGCCAACACCGAATCGTATTTCGGATCCGGCTTAAGCTGTGATCTACTGGAAGTTATGCGACCCATGATTTATATCTGTCTCTGTACCTGCGTGTTACTTTTGATTCTTGGCGCCGTAGCGACTACGAGATTGTTTTCGATTCTCGACACCCAATGTGTCCTGGGCACCCCGAACGACCTGATAGCGAACACCTGGCAGGTCTCGTACACGACCTCCGCGGACAAGCACGATTGAGTGCTCCTGAAGATTATGGCCTTCACCGGGGATGTAAACCGTTACCTCTTTGCCGTTGGACAAACGAACACGGGTGATTTTTCGAAGTGCTGAGTTTGGCTTCTTGGGCGTCATCGTCCGGACTTGCAAACAAACGCCCTGCTTCTGAGGACAGCGATCCAAGACGGGAGCCTTGGTAAACTTCCGCTTTTGTTTGCGTCGTTTTCGTACTAACTGGTTAATCGTTGGCATTAAGTTTTGCTCTGATAAAGCCTTATTTTCAACTAAACGGGAACCCGTAAGGCTACCCGTTTTCAACATAACGTCAAGCTCTAATTGCCGATTTGAACCCGCTCTTCCATGCTAAAGGCCTCAAATATACAAAGTAGAACCCCGACTTGGTCGGCCGTCTACTGTCCTCCGTTGAGCTCCTCCTGCCACGTACGAAGCTCCTGCCAACGACCTTCGGCAGCCATCTGAGCCTGGTTGGGCCAAGTCGTCGGATCATGCGCCGCATATTGGTTGCCTGCCGCCATCAACAGGTCGGCTACCTGTTGGGATGTGACTCCAGCCAAATGAACGTAACTTGTTATTCCTGAAGCATTTAAGATTTCTTCGATTTTTGGACCGACTCCCTCGATCAACTTTAGATCATCGGTGGGTTGGGCTTGCCGCCCCCCATCCAGCTGACCCTGCCAAGCCAACAGGTCATCCCATTGTCCGGCCGCTGCCATCTGGGCCTGTCCCGGCCAAGTGGAAGGGTCGTGGGCAGCAAACTCAGCTCCCAACAGCAAACTGATCTGTTCCGCACTCATGGCGGCAAGACCGGCGTAAGTTCCAATGCCACTGGCAACCAGGAGCTCGGCAATTCTGGGCCCAACTCCCTCGATTCGAGTCAAATCATCG
>JABACA010000011.1:10606-63109 GCA_014237975.1 Mariniblastus sp.
GGCTCTGATTCGACACCACCGGACAACTGAGATTGCCACGCCCGTAGCCCTTCCCAATCACCTGATGCGGCCAATTGAGCCTGATCGGACCAGGTTGTCGGATCGGCAGCTGCAAACTGGGGGCCCAGCATCTCTCGAATCTGATCTGGTGTTCGACTGGCCAAATCGGAATACGTTGAAATACCGAAAGCGTTCAACATTTCTGCAATCTCTGGACCAATACCCTCGATTTGAGTCAGGTCATTGGGGCCTGTCTCCACGGCCGTTTCGGTAACGGGCATTCCAATGGTGGCCGGTCCACCAAACAGATCGGCAGCGGCCATACCAGGATCTTCAAAGGTACCCGTCATCACATCCACTGCCATGGGCGCCTGTTCACCTGACGCTGGCGCGGCTGTTGTCCCTGGTTCAAGAAGTGGGAAAGACTCTTCCAGTGTTTGAATCGGTGCTGCTGCCATCGATCGCAAGGCTTCCAGGTTGTACTGGACATCCGATTCTTGGAATGTTCGGAATCCGGTACCAGCTGGAATGAGATGTCCCAAAATGACATTCTCTTTCAAACCGACCAGGTTATCAATTTTGCCTGCCAAGGCAGCCTCGGTCAAAACCTTGGTCGTTTCCTGGAAACTGGCGGCTGATATAAAACTGGAACTTTGTACCGATGCCTTGGTAATGCCCAACAGTTGGGTGCTGGCTGTGGCCGACTCCGGCTTCTTCCCTTTGGCCGGCTTGCCTCCCAGTGCTTCAATTTTCGAGTTCGTGTCCTCGACAATAACTTTCTTGACAATTTGCCCCTTGGTAAAGTCACTGTCACCTGGGTCTGAAATTTTAAGCGACTGAGATAGTTCTTCATTGACAACATTGAAGTCAAAGCGGTCACAAACCAATCCTGGCAGCAGATTGGTATCACCGGTGGTCTCGATCTTCACCTTTCGCAGCATGCGCGCCACGATGATCTCAATATGTTTATCGTTGATCTCAACACGCTGACTTCGATAGACGCTCTGGATCTCATGGGTCAAGTACTGCTGGACAGCCTCTTCACCGGACACATGCAAAATATCATGGGGTACTAATGGTCCGTCGATCAACTGTTGACCGGCCTTGACGTAATCACCCGTATGAACACGGAAACGTTTTCCTGGTGGCACCAAGTGCTCAATCTCGATGCCCGCATCGTTACGGACAATGATCATCCGTTTACCACGCTTCTTCTCAGCCAAAATTTCTACCACACCGTCAATCTCAGAAAGCACAGCCGGATCTTTTGGTTTGCGAGCTTCAAAGATCTCAGTAACCCTCGGCAAACCACCTGTAATATCCGATACACCAGAGGACTCTCGAGGTGTTTCGGCGACCGCTGAACCAGCCGAGATAGCTTGGCCTTCGTCGACCATGACGTTGGCCCTCTCAGGCAGGTAATAGACGTCCAACGGCTTGCCGTCGGTATCTTCGATCACGATTTGTGGGTGCATATCTCCTTTGAAATCGATGATCGTACGGCGAACCGTTCCACTACTGTCTTTTTCAGACTGAACCGTTTCACCTTCGACAATATCTTCAAAACGAATCCGACCACCGACCTCGGCCAAAACGGGCACCGCGTGCGGATTCCATTGACAAAGAACTTGACCCGCTTTCACAGTGCCATCATCCGCAACTTTCAATACGGCGCCGGTGGGAACAGAGTGATTTTCCAACTCCCGACCACGAGGGTCGAGGATCGCAATCTCACCATTCCGATTCAAGACAACCGTATCGCCGTTGGAGTTGGTCACATACCGCATACGGGTCAGTTTGACTGTGCCAGCCTTTTTACATTTACGCTCATTTTCTTCGGTTTGCGTATTGGCAACGCCGCCAATGTGGAATGTCCGCATGGTCAACTGGGTTCCCGGTTCACCAATACTCTGGGCCGCGATAATACCAACCGCCATTCCTTCTTCGACTTCGGCACCGGTCGACATGTCCATTCCGTAACATTTTCGACAGACACCCAGTGAAGCTTCACAAGTCATCGGGCTGCGAACCTGTATTTTCTCAAGCCCCATCTGCTCGATCTTCCGCGCAATTTCCGGAGTGAGCATCTGGTTCTCTCGAACAATCACTTCGTCGGTTACCGGGTTGACGATGTTCTGGCGAGAAACACGACCATTAATAGCAGTCGCCAGTCGAACTTCGACCTGTTCCCCCCGGTAAATAACCCCTTTGGTGATACCTTGAGTCGTGTTGCAGTCGTCCAGTGTAATCACGACGTTTTGTGCAACATCAGCGAGTTTTCGGGTCAAATAACCGGAGTCCGCCGTCTTCAACGCCGTATCGGCCAATCCTTTTCGGGCACCGTGGGTCGAACTGAAATACTCCAGCACGGAAAGACCTTCCCGGAAGTTGGCCTTAATGGGTGTTTCAATAATCTCTCCCGTCGGCTTGGCCATTAAACCCCGCATACCGGCCAGCTGTCGAATCTGCTCGACGCCACCACGGGCACCGGAGTGGGCCATCAAGTAAACCGGGTTAACGTATCCCAAGCCACCGCGATCATCGACTTCCATCGCCGCCATCATTTCCTTGGTGATACTTTCGCGAGCATGCGTCCAGGTGTCGAGCACTTTGTTGTAACGCTCTTTTTCCGTAATCACACCTCGCTCGTAATGTTTACGGTACTTAAGGACTTCCTTCTCCGCTTCCGCAACAATTTTTTCTTTACTGTCTGGCGTCACCAAGTCATCGGTCGCAAACGAGAGGCCGCTACGAGTACTCTCCCGGAAACCGAGCTGGTTCATATCATCCAACAGGTTGATGGTCGCCCGGCGACCCAGCTCCTGGTAACAGTCTGAAATCACGGTGGCGAGATCACCACTTCGCATTCCATAGTTGTAGTAGTCCATTCCTTCGGGCAGCATCATATTGAACAAAACACGACCATAGGATGTCTCGATGATCTGGCTGGATTGTCGTTCTTCTTCACTTAGCCGCACCGATTGTGATTCGGGCAAGCGAACCTTGATTTTCGCGTGCATCGTGACGATGCCTTGCGAAAAGGCAGCGTCGGCTTCGTCCAATGAGCTGAACGTCATTCCCTCGCCGTCTTGATTGGGCAACAACAAGGTAATGTAGTAACAGCCCATCACCGTATCTTGAGAAGGACTCATGATTGGCTTGCCATTGGAAGGCGCAAAAATATTGTTGGTTGACAACATCAAAGTATGAGCTTCAACCTGTGCCTCGATGGACAGCGGGAGGTGTACCGCCATTTGGTCACCATCAAAATCCGCGTTGAATCCTTTACAAACCAGGGGATGCAAATGAATCGCGTTCCCTTCGACCAGCGTTGGCTCGAATGCCTGGATTCCCATGCGGTGCAAGGTGGGGGCACGATTCAACAAAACCGGGTGGTTCTTAATTACAAACTCAAGAATGTCCCAGACTTCTTCATCTTTTCGCTCGAGCATCTTTTTGGCGCTCTTGATCGTATCTGCATGCCCTAACTCCTTGAGCTTGCGAATGATAAAAGGCTGATACAGCTCAAGGGCAATCTTCTTGGGCAAACCGCATTGGTGCAATTTGAGCCGTGGACCCACCACGATCACACTCCTGGCGGAGTAGTCAACTCGTTTACCCAGCAGGTTTTCGCGGAACCTTCCCTGCTTTCCTTTGATCATATCGGTCAGCGATTTAAGCGGTCGGTTACTACTGCCCAGGACGGGCCGTTTACAACGATTGTTGTCAAACAGCGCGTCGACCGACTGTTGTAACATCCGTTTTTCATTGCGGATAATGACCTCGGGTGCATTCAAATCAACCAGCTTTCTCAGACGGTTGTTTCGATTGATGATTCTGCGATACAGGTCATTCAAGTCACTGGTCGCGAAATTGCCTGAATCCAGCAAGACCAAGGGGCGCAGGTCGGGTGGAATCACAGGAATCACATCCAGAACCATCCACTCAGGTTTATTGTCACTGTCGCGGATCGCCTCGACGATCTTCAACCGGTTGGTCAAGTCCTTTCTTTTCTGCTTGGAGCCGGTTTCCGCCAACTCGACACGCAATTGCGCGGAGAGCTCGACAAGATCCAGATCGGAAAGCAATCCTCTCACTGCTTCGGCACCCATGCCTGCCTTGAAGGCGTCGGCGCCAAACTGGGCCTTGGCAGCACGATATTCTTCCTCGGTCAACAACTGCTGCTTTTCGAGTTCGGTTGCACCGGGGTCAGTCACAACATAGTCCTGAAAATAGATCACTTTCTCAAGACTACTGGTTTTCATCGCCAACAAATTACCCAATCGACTGGGCATCGCCTTGAAGAACCAGATATGAACGACCGGGGCGGCCAATTCAATATGGCCCATGCGCTTGCGGCGAACCCTGGAGTGGGTCACCTTGACACCACATCGATCACAGATCATTCCCTTGTACTTCATGCCGCGGTATTTACCACAGGCACATTCCCAGTCTTTTTCCGGACCAAAAATCCGCTCGCAAAACAGTCCGTCCTTTTCCGGCCGGTAGGTTCGGTAGTTGATTGTTTCCGGTTTTTTGACTTCGCCCATCGACCAACTGCGAATGTCATGGGGTCGCGCCAAACTGATTTTTACCGAAGCGTAATCATTAACTCGTTCGTATGAGGTGTCGGCAATTGCCATATTCACCTGCTCCTTATCTAGACACTGCGGGAATTGTCTCGAAACTGTCAGTTATTGGGTTCGATCATGTACTGCTCTCAGGGTTTACAGCGAGTTCACCCAATCCCTCGCCGCAACCCTATCGCGACCTAGCCGCGTCGTTTTTCCAATTGCATATTGAGTCCCAAGCCACGAATTTCATTGGTCAAGACATCAAAACTGGCCGGCGTCCCCGCCTCCAGGGTGTTCTCTCCTTTGACCATTGATTCATAAATCTTGGTACGGCCTTCTACGTCATCACTCTTGACCGTCAGCAATTCCTGAAGAATGTAGGCCGCTCCGTACGCCTCGAGTGCCCAAACTTCCATCTCTCCAAAACGCTGTCCGCCAAAGCGAGCTTTTCCACCCAACGGTTGTTGAGTAATCAATGAGTAAGGCCCGGTACTGCGAGCATGAACCTTGTCATCCACCAAGTGGTGGAGTTTCAACATGTAGATGTATCCGACTGTGGTTTCCTGACCAAGCCGCTCACCCGTTCGCCCATCGAAAAGGTACGACTTGCCGTGCCGTGGTAATCCGGCTTCCGCCAGGCAATCATTGATTTTTTCTTCGGTGGCTCCATCAAAAACGGGAGTAATCGCCTGGAATCCCAGTTTTGAGCCGGCCCAACCAAGATGGGTTTCCAAAATCTGACCCACATTCATCCGACTGGGTACACCCAGTGGATTGAGCAGAATCTGCAACGGCGTACCATCCTCGAGGAACGGCATGTCTTCGACCGGCAATATCTTGGCAATCACACCCTTGTTACCGTGGCGACCAGCCATCTTGTCGCCCACCGATATCACCCGTTTGGTCGCAATGTAAACTTTGACCATTTGCAACACGCCGCTTCTCAATTCGTCGCCCCGCTTCATACTGTTGACGACCCGGTCGCGAACATCAATCGCTGCCTCGACGCCCGGCCAGTGTTCCTGGTAAAGTCGTTCGACCTGCGACAACCGTTCGGCGCTCCGCATACCTGAAGTGATGGCAGACAGGCGGAAAGTGACCGCTTTTTCGGCAATAAATTTAGGATTCTGATCTCGCGTCAAGGGCGTTTCATCTTCATCGGTCAATGTCTTGCCAGTGACTTTTTCCATCTCGGCAATCATCTCGGTGAACACCTCGGCAACCGCTTCATTCCCTTCGGTCTCGGCCGCCTTAAGATCTTTTTCGAAGACTTTTCGCTCTTCTTCGGCAAGACTCATTCGGCGAGAGAACCGCTGGGCGTCAATGATGATCCCCTCGATTCCGGAAGAAACTTCCAGCGAGTCATTCTTGACGTCTTCACCAGCCCGTCCAAAAATGGCATGCAATAATTTTTCTTCCGGAGTCAATTCTGTCTTGGATTTGGGAGAAACCTTCCCGACCAGAATGTCACCCGGCCGGACATACGTACCCACTTGAACAATGCCATTGTCGTCAAGGTTCCTCAGAGCCTTTTCACTGACATTGGGAATGTCGCGGGTAAACTCCTCTCGCCCCAGTTTGGTTTCGCGAATCTCCACATCGAATTCCTCGATATGAATGGAAGTATACGTATCGTTCTGGACCAATTCCTGGCTGATGATGATCGCATCTTCGTAGTTATATCCGTCAAACGACATAAACCCGACCAGCACGTTTCGGCCCAGCGCCAACTCACCTTGGTAAGTGGCAGCGCCGTCGGCAATCACTTCCCCCTTCTCGACCCGCTGGCCTGGAGACACCAGTGGCTTCTGGTTCAAACATGTACGTTCGTTCAGACCAACATATTTCTTTAACGGGTAAATATCGGGACCAACCTCGATTCGAGTCGAATCAACATAAGTCACCTTGCCGGCCTTGCTGGCCTTGATCACCATACTGGAGTTCTCTGCCACGATTCGCTCCATGCCGGTCCCGACAATGGGTGGCTCGGCAACCAGCAAAGGAACCGCTTGACGCTGCATGTTGGAACCCATTAATGCCCGGTTCGCGTCGTCATGCTCCAGGAAAGGTATCAAGCCGGCAGAAACACCAACCATTTGCGACGGTGCAATATCGATGTATTGAACCATTTCCGGCGATGCCAAGTCAAAGTCAGCGCGGTACCGCGCAATGATGTTACCACCCAACTGCCTGGAACCAACGATTTCACCATTTTCAACCGAGGTATCGGCCGGCGCCACGTAGGCCTCCGACTCTTCATCAGCTCGTAGCCAAACTATATTCTCGGTGATCTTGCCTTTCTTGACCTCCGCATAGGGTGTTACCAGGAAGCCATAATCATCCACACTCGCAAAAATGGCCAAGCTCGAAATGAGACCAATATTGGTTCCCTCCGGCGTCTCGATGGGACAAATCCGCCCATAGTGAGAAATGTGAACATCGCGAACTTCAAACCCGGCCCGTTTACGATTCAATCCACCCGGTCCCAGAGCTGACAAGCGCCGTTCATGGGTGAGTTGACTCAAAGGATTGGTCTGGTCCACGACCTGTGACAATTCACCACGACCAAAAAAGTACTCAATCGCAGCGGAAATACTCTTGGGATTCACCAGGCTGCGGGGCGTCATGTCCTCCTGATCCTTCAGGCTCATCCGTTCCTGAACCGTACGTCGCAGCTTCAGAAACCCTTTTCGCAACTCGTCGCTAGCCAACTCATCGATGGTCCGCAGTCGCCGATTTCCCAGGTGATCGATGTCATCGATCATCGCTTCTCCGCCGGGCGATGATAATTCAAGAAGGTACCGAATCGAAGCGAGAATATCCTCTGGCCGCAACGTCATCTCTTTTTCGGAAACCCCGAGATCCAGTTTTCGATTGATGCGGAAACGACCAACCTTTCCCAACCGGTAACGATTTTCGTCGTAGAACTTTTCGGCGAACAGGGAACGGGCTTTTTCCAAAGCCGGTGGATTTCCAGGTCGTAGTCGTTGGTAAATACGGAGCAACGCTTCTTCATGACTGGAAGTGGTGTCATCAGCCAAGGCGTTAAAAATGATCTGTGTGCGCGGCGCCGTCATGACTTCGCACGTTTTCACGTTGACCGTACAGATGATTTCCGCAGCTTCCTTGGTAATCTTGCGTCCAGCCTCTACGATAATTTCGCCGGCTCGCTCGCTGGTTCCAGGGTAAACAATATCATCTACAGCGATTTTGGCTTCCAGTTTGGACGCACTTCTACCGTCGACAACTTTTACTTTTGCAGTGTCATAGAAAGCCCGCAGTATCTGTGAGTCTTCGCCATACTTGGGATCCATAGCACGCAGCAAAGTGATCGCCGAGAATTTTCCACTCTGGTCAATTCGAACCGTCATGGAATCTTTCTTGGTGACGTTCAGTTCGATCCAACTACCCCGCTCCGGGATGACGCGACAGCTTGGCAATTTTCGATCGGACGTAGTATCGTTTTCAAGCACAAAATCGATACCGGGACTCCGGTGTAGCTGGCTAACAACCACCCGCTCGGCACCATTAATAATGAACTCGCCACCACCCAGCATGATCGGGATATCACCCAAAAACACTTCTTCTTCGATCGGCTCATCTTTCACAAGCCGCAGCCAGACACGAAACGGCTGACCATACGTCAGGCGAAGCTGCCGACACTCCTCGGGCGTATAACGCGGTTTACCGAGGTCGTAATGCAGGTATTCGAGACGAAGTTGTTTGTCATAGCTTTCAATGGGAAAGATCTCTTTAAGAACACCTTCAATGCCCTGATCCTTCCGTTTTTCGATCTCCAATCCGGTTTGCAGGAAATTTCCATAGCTCACCGTTTGGATTTTTGTCAGATCGGGCGGTACCTCATAATTGCGTCCGCTACCAAATCTTCGCACATTTTCCGTTTGTAATCGTCGCTCAACTGGGGTTGCCATACGCGCAGAATCTCCAATCAAAAATTGAAACCGAGTTGTTTCAACCCTAGGTTCTTAGTTTTCTTCCGAAGCGAGAAGTTCCAAGTTTGTCCGGCACCGTTTAAAGCCTGAATGAACCCGTGTCTGACCAGTGACTTGAGTGCTATCCAGCAAGCGAAACTGCTTGACAATCTGAACACCGCAACCAATTCACGTTCCAGCAAAGGTTTTCGACTTTCGTACAGCGCATACCGTAAAACAGTTGTGGGGGATGCCGATTTCGACTGACTCGCTCGAAAACAACACCCGGTTTCACGGGTTCGTCGGTAGCCTTGCACGCAACTCTCAACGAACAAAACACGGACAGGCTTTGGAACACATTCGCATTGCGAGGCCATCCTCTTCCCGCAACGCAACAAAAAACGGTTTCGACTCGGCCCAACCGGGGCCAATTCGACTGTTCCTACTTCAATTCGATGCTACCACCGGCACCTTCGATGTCGGTTTTGATTTTTTCAGCATCTTCCTTGGAAACGGCTTCTTTCAAAGTAGCCGGACAGGATTCAACCATTTTCTTGGCCTCCATCAACGAAGCACCTGTAACCGCCTTGACCTGTTTGACGACATCCAGTTTTTTGTCGCCAAAACCGGTCAATACAACGTCAAATTCAGTCTGCACTTCCGCTGCTGCGTCGCCATCGCCGCCACCGCCACCAGCCATTACAACGGCACCACCGGCAGCCGGCTTGATACCATGAACTTCTTCAAGGTAATCGCTCAGCTCTTTTGCATCTTTTAGCGTCATTTCTGCAATCTGATCGCCCATTTTCTTGGTCGTATCAGAAAATTCTACGGTTGCTGTTTCTTCGGACATTTCGTCGTCACCTTTCTTAAAACAAATACAGCTCAACACCTGCGGGAATGAGAGCCGCGTTTCGTCATTACAATCTATGGAATTATTCCGACCGTTTGCCGCACAAACAACGGACAGATTCTATTGCTCCTGAATTCAAACCGAGTCCTGCTCTTCTTCTCCAGCTTTTTCCTTGACCTGACTGGCCAGTGCCGAGCCGGGTCCTGTCAATTGTGCCACCAATTGGCTACCTGGGCCAAGAATTTGGCCGACCAACAGACTCAACTGCTCAGCACGACTTGGCCACTTACTGATCTCTGTGACGCGCTCGGGCGACAGCTGCTCGCCGTCCATAATTCCGCCGCGGGTTTTGAAATCATCAAACGCCTCGTCCTTGTTCAGATCTTCCACTTCCTTGACGAGCGAAACGAAGTCCTCCGCTCCCCAAAGCACCGCGTTGGTTCCCGTTATTCCCTCAAAAGCCGGTGCCAGCGCAGTCCCTTCGGTTGCCCGACAAGCCAAACTGTTTTTGACGACCAACAGGCGAATTTCCTTTTCCCTCAGCCGCTTTCGCAACGCAACATTAGTATTGGCATCCAGGCCAATCACATTGGCCAAAACGCAATCTGTTACGCCTTCCAGGCGGTTCGAGATATCTTTGGCCAACAAGCCTTTTACGTATTTACTCATGGGAAAAATCTCTGCAGCTATCAATCAAATTATTCAAAAGGACTTAGGCAGCGACGGCAATACCCGGACTCATTGTCGCTGAAATTGAAATACTCTTTACATAGGTCCCCTTAGCCGCATTAGGCCTAAGGGAATCGATGTAGTCAATAAAAGCAGAGATATTCTCTTCCAACTGCTTTGGCTCAAAACTCATACGACCCACAACGGCGTGAACATTGCCGCCAGTGTCGTTACGAAACTCAACCTTACCTGCCTTATACTCCGTCACGGCTTTTGCCACGTCGGGCGTGACCGTTCCAGCACGCGGCGAAGGCATGAGACCACGGGGACCCAACACTCGGCCCAACGGCCCCACCGCACCCATCATATCGGGTGCTGCGATGCAGACGTCGAAATCGAGCCAGCCACCTTGAATTTTCTTAGCCAACTCTTCCTGGCCTACTTCATCGGCGCCCGCCTCGGCGGCCGCCTCGGCGGCCGGGCCTTTGGCAAATACTATGATTCGCTGGCTTTTTCCAATCCCGTGCGGCAGCACGATCGAGCCGCGAACCAACTGATCCGCCTGCTTGGAATCGATACCCAGGTGCATATGAATTTCCACTGCCTGATCAAATTTGGTTCCATCGAAACCTTTTAATACCGCCACCGCTTCAGGCAGGGCCACGGGATCTTCGCTCACTTTTTCGGAGAGGTCTCGATAGCGTTTAGATTGTTTAGCCATTACTTTTTATTTCCGTGCTTCCAACAAGCCTGTATTTGTTTTCCTTCAGTTGAAATGACGAGTTAATCGGCCACTTCAATTCCCATACTCCGGGCCGTTCCTTCTATCATTCGACACGCATGATCCAAGTCGCGTGCATTCAAGTCTGCCATCTTCTTCTCGCAAATCTCTTCAACCTGTTTGCGAGTCACCGTGGCCACTTTGTCCCGATTGGGAACTCCGGAACCCTTGGCAATCCCTGCTGCCAACTTCAACAAAGAAGCGGCGGGAGGACTCTTCGTTACAAAATCAAACGTCCGATCGTTGTAAACCGAAACGATGACCGGAATCGGAGTTCCATTAAACTCCTTGGTGCGGTCATTAAATTGCTGCACAAACTGCCCAAGGTTAATTCCAAACTTACCCAACGAGGTACCTACCGGCGGAGCGGGGGTTGCCTGACCACCAGGGACCTGAAACTTCGCCTGTCCAACTAACTGTTTTGCCATTTCAACAATCTCAATCTAATTCTGGGCACGATCTAAATAACAGAGCGTCTAAACGTCTTCCACCTGCCAGTGATCCAACTCGACCGGGTTGGGGCGACCAAAAATGTTGATCATCACCGTCACGCGCCCGTTGCGCTCGTCAATATTTGAAACTTCACCTTCGTAATTCTGAAAATATCCCTCTTTGACACGCACCCGGTCACCCACATTGAACTTGATCGCCGTCTTGGGCTCTTCACTTTCCTCGTCTTCCGGAGGTCGTGTCGTTTCAATAATTCGTTTGATCTCGTCGGCCGACAGTGGCGCTGGCTTGCCAGCCGCACCGGTAAAGTCCCCAATCCCAGGTGTCTCACGGACCAGGAACCAGGTGTCATCGTTGATCGCCATCTTGACAACGATGTAACCGGGATAGAGCTTGCGCTTTACAATCCGCTGTTTCCCCGACTTGGTAAACTCCCTGACATCCTCTGTGGGAACCAGAATGTCACCAAAATAAGGCTCGTAACCGGCCATTTTGACTCGCCGCTGCAAGGCAGCACAAATGGATGTTTCACGATTCACTTGCACCTTCAGGATGTACCATTCCATTTCGAGGTCATTATCGACAACGACTTCCTCGTCCACCAATTCTTCGATGGGCGAAGCGTCTTCATCACCTGCCTCGTCTTCCTCGTCTTCCTCGTCTTCAAACACCATTTCATCGGGCCGAAAACCGAACTCATTGACATCCTCTTCGACCAGCATTTCGGAATCGGCTGACTCGACATTCTCGCCGCCCGACTCAACCGAACCAGCCGTTTCAGACACTTGAATGTCATCGACATCCGAAACCAACGCCGATTCGCTATCCGTTTCAGCGGTTTCGTCTTTCGAAATGGATTTTTCTTCAACCATCTGTAACGCCCTAGCCGGTATACCTGATCCCAATGACCTCGAAAATCTTGGTCCAAATCACGTCAAACGCGAACAACGCCAAAGCCATGGCGAAGATCACAAAAATGACGACGCACGAGGCACTCCACAACTCCGTCTTGCCTGGCCAGGAAACCTTGTTCATTTCGGCCTCAACCGCAATCAAAAAGTCGGCGAACCGGGTGTAGTTCACCACGCGATAGCCAAGCCACAAACCGACAATCCCAATCAGAAATGGAATCAGATATTTCGAACCGACAAACAGATCCCGAAGAAACGAAATCTTGCCAAATTCGAACGCGGCCAGACACATCAGCACAACGATCGCAACGAACGTCACCTGACGGACAACCCGCCCCTGATTCGGCTTATACAAACCCAATCGGAAAAGCTCGGACCAGAAACTTCCCTGGCTGACCTGCTTTTGTTTTGCCATTGAACTCATGGACTACCTCAATACCCAATCACGAACGACTCAATCCATGCTGTTCGCGATTCGGCTCAAATAAACCTGTAAATCATGTACCAAAGCCAATAATATCAACCCTATCCCACTGCAAACAAACAGGGGCGGAGGGACTTGAACCCGCAACCGCTGGTTTTGGAAACCAGTGCTCTGCCAATTGAGCTACACCCCTAAAACCTGGTGTATTCGACTCGAGTTCGCACTCGCCTTTCTGCGCCAAAAGCGTCGCACGAATAACTCGCCCGACGCCAACCCGTAAACCAAACGGGCAACCGCAAGTTCAGCAGCCGCCCGATCGAAACACCCTTGATTACTCGATAATTTTGGTGACCACGCCGGATCCAACCGTTCGACCACCTTCGCGAATCGCAAAACGAACACCGTCATCAATCGCGATCGGCTTGTGCAACTCGACACTCACCTTGACATTGTCGCCCGGCATACACATCTCAGCACCCACCAAGTTTGCGGTTCCGGTCACGTCCGTAGTACGGAAGTAAAACTGTGGCCGATAGCCGCTGAAGAATGGCGTGTGACGACCACCCTCTTCCTTGCTCAAGCAGTAAACTTCTGCCTCGAACTTGGTATGTGGCTGGATCGAGCCCGGCTTGGCCAGAACCTGACCACGCTGAATCTCGTCCCGCTTGATACCACGCAACAGGCAACCAACATTGTCACCCGCGCGACCTTGATCCAGGATCTTGCGGAACATCTCAACACCCGTGCAGACCACTTTTCGCTCTTCGCCGAGACCGATAAGAGCGACTGTTTCACCGGAGTTAACAACGCCACGCTCAATTCGTCCAGTTGCCACGGTACCGCGACCCTCGATGGAAAACACATCTTCAATCGCCATCAGGAACGGCTTGTCATCTTCTCGCGGAGGCTCGGGAATGTAACTGTCAATGGCATCCATCAATTCGGAAATGCACTTGCTTTTTTCCGGATCGGCAGGACTGTTGTAGGCCGGCAATGCAGACCCTCTAATGACGGGAGTTTCCTCGTCGAAATCGTACTTGGCCAACAATTCCCGAACTTCCATCTCGACCAACTCGAGCAATTCTTCATCGTCGACAAGGTCACACTTGTTCAAGAACACAACCAGTGCTGGAACATCCACCTGGCGAGCCAACAGCACGTGCTCTTTCGTTTGAGGCATCGGACCGTCGGCGGCTGACACAACCAAGATCGCGCCGTCCATCTGGGCAGCACCTGTGATCATATTCTTGATAAAGTCGGCGTGGCCTGGACAGTCAATGTGGGCGTAATGACGATTATCTGTTTCGTATTCAACGTGAGAAACCGCAATCGTCACGGTCTTGGTTTCGTCACGAACCGTACCCCCTTTTGCGATGTCGGCATACGACTTGCTCTCAGCCAAACCTTTGGCGGCCTGTACTGCAAGAATTGAACCAGTCAACGTCGTTTTACCATGATCAATGTGACCAATGGTCCCGACGTTCACGTGTGGCTTACTACGATTAAAAGTTTCCTTGGCCATACTTTATTTCACCTGTTTGATTACTAACCAACTCGGCCCCGCAAGGCCGAAGCTACTAATAAAAACAAAAACTCAAAGCTACTGATGGGACTTGAACCCATGACCTCGTCCTTACCAAGGACGCGCTCTACCAACTGAGCTACAGCAGCAGAAATTTCTCGGCCTAAAATCTAGTCCCGTCAGTCGTCTCATATTAAGCGGGTGAAGGGAATCGAACCCTCACCACCAGCTTGGAAGGCTGGAGCTCTGCCATTGAGCTACACCCGCTGAACCTCAATCAAACCCACCATGGCGATCGGCCATCCGTGATTCGATTGCGCTAAGGTAGCCCTGAACTACATAAGCGCCATCGGATAATGTATCAAATCGAGCCAAACCCCCAAGGGCTAAACCACCGAAGCTCCGGCTTTTCACACGTTTCGCCCTCAATCAATCGTCTGGCTACCGCTGAGACGAAAAATCGACATGAATTACTGTCTGTTGCAAATTGATCCGTAACTAAGATTTTAGTGGGGGGTGCAGGATTCGAACCTGCGAAGGCTGAGCCAACAGATTTACAGTCTGTCCCGTTTGACCGCTTCGGTAACCCCCCTTAGTGAACCCAAAGAGATTCTCCTAAATCATTATCATGAAACAGCTTAGCTAAAAAAAAAGAGCCAGCGGAGGGGTTCGAACCCACGACCTGCTGATTACAAATCAGCTGCTCTGCCAACTGAGCTACGCTGGCCGAATTCAGAGAAAAGGTAAATATATCGAATTCGGTTGGACTCGCAATACGAAATAACGGGATAAAATCCAAGTGTTTACCTAGGAATTGGTCGCTTTTGAGGGCCCGCCCGGCTCAGCGGCCGTTTTTCCACGCGCCACCCCTAACGGAGTCAATCGGGGCGCAGTCGGTCGGATAATCGTGACTTTGCCTAAACCAAACCACAAACCGAAATCAAATTCTGTCGCTGACAATTCCCAGCGTTCCAAAATTGATGCGAAATCGATGGCCAATGCGGATCGAGCCGCACCGGCGGATGGGACATCCAGGGACATTGGGGCAAGATTCACCTCCAGCGCAACCGCCCGGAAGACAAAAAAAAGCCCGCTTCAAACGCGGGCTGCTGGCAGATCGATTTTCCGAGGCTCAAAAAGTTTCGGGTACCTTGGGGTCATCGATGTTTTCCTCTTTGGCTGCCGCTCGAAGCTTGGTCAGTGCACGAGCCTCGATTTGACGGATTCGTTCCTTGGTTACCCCCAACAAAGCACCGACCTCTTTGAGTGTCTGGGGCTCCTGGCTGTAATCCAGTCCGAAACGACTAATCACAATTTTGCGTTCCCGTTCGTCCAAACTATCCAGGATCTGTTCAACCTGTTCCTCACGACGCTTTTGCGCCGATTCAAGCATGTAACGGTCGCTCCGCAGGTCCTCTTTGGACAAAAAGATCTCTTCCGAAGTGGGTCGGAAGCGGTCCTTTTGCTTAAACTCGTCCGGAATCGTACGGGCAAAGTTCTTCATGATGGCCCAACTGGCGTACGTACTGAACTTGTTGCCTCGCGAATAATCGAATTTTTCAACCGCCCGAATCAGTGACATATTACCGTCGCTGACCAGCTGGAAAAAATCGTCGCTTGCCGAAACATGCCGCTTGGCTATGGAAACTACCAATCTCAAGTTCGATTTGACGATCAAGTTCTTGACTTTAACAGCCTCGCCATAAAGCTCTTCTATCTTGTCCATTTCGGACGATCGAGCTTGATTTGGATCCAGGTTGTCTCGCAATTGCCGCGCTTTGCACTTGAGGAAATTAAACTTCCTGAAAACGTGTTGTTCCTGCTCGCGGGTCAGCAACGCAACCTCGTATAACGAAGCAAGGTAACGAGGCAAACCAGCCGGCGGCTTGGTTCGCCGCGTGGCCTTTTCTGGCTGCGGCATTTCCGTTTCTACAATTTTCTTGTAGGCGCTCTTACGGTGGAACTCTGCGTTGTCCATGAAATCCAACGGCAGGTCGAGAATCATGTTCGCCCGGACTTCATTGATGACTCGGTAAACAGTCGTTTTGGTTCGACAATACCGCTGGGCAAGCGCATCGGCGCTCTTGCCGGACACGAAATCCGAGTAGATCCGCTCTTTCATTTCCAGGTTCAAAGGACCTGTTTGGTCGGGAAAAACAGCGATCTCCGGGTAAACCTGGTCAAACTGCTTGATCGTATACCGAATCGTCTCGACACTTCGCTCCATCGACTTGGCAATCCTCCGCGTCACGTCGGCCGGACAACCACCTGCCCGCGCCAAACGACGCGCTCGCTCGATGATCTCGTCCTTATCTTCCTTGGTCAGCTGACTGAATCGCTCGCCACGCCGGATTTTCTCCCGGTTGTTCTTTACAAATTGGTCAACGCTCGTGTGCAGGAAACCAACCCGCTTTCGACCACCGTCAAAAATAAACTTGCGACTGACCAGCCCTTGTTGTCGCCAACGAGATATCGTCTTACTCGAAACGTTGAACATTTTACTCAGCTCATCGACCGTATGAACGGGTTGGCCCGATTCATCGGCCCGGACATTGGCTGATTCCGACAAGTCCTCGATCAAGCAAAACAGGTCGTGACGCAGATCGTCACCCTCTATTTTAATGATCGGCGATTGCTCTGGGCGAAATCCCGTCACGCGAAAGCAGACGTACTCATAGTTGTAATTTCGTTGAGGCTGAATGTCTTTGAGGAGATTCTCGGCGCAGTCAACTTGTTCGATCTTTTTTTCGCGGGGTGCAAACCGAACCTGCTGATTACGTAGCTCGCGAATCGCGTCACATTTGTAATCGGTATGCATCTGTAATCCTCTTTCCTACCCAGATCGGTAATTCACTTGACATCCCATGCCAAGCGAATCATTTCTACTGGGAACCTGTTCCTTGCTTTACAACAACTCTCCATGTTGCCGCCTTTAATGGGACGCTGCCTCTGCTTCAAACTTACGCCGATAATGCGTCGTCGGTTCGACTGCGGTCCGTTTTTTAAAATCGAAGGCCAGGTTGAATACCACTAATTGACCCTGTTTTACGTCGCCCTTACAGTCACGTCCAAACACGCTTATCTTGACATACGCATTAACAGCAAATGCCATTCCAAATATCAGCCAACCCTCTGGTTTTTCGAGAGTTAGTTGAAAAATTAAGCTTTTTGTGGAAGTAGTCCGCTTAAGACTTGGGCAAACGTCAGTCGGTCAATACCAAAGCATACCTCATACGCTTGGCAATTTAGGGTGGCCAGAAATGAGTTTTCTCGATTTGAGACAGTTTTTGAGACGATAAGTTCCCAAAGATACCCGGCAACATGTCCAGATTTCCAAGGTTCATCCAAAAAAAGGGCTTTGCAGCCGCACACTATTCGTCGGCAACCTCCCGATATTGGAAAAAATATAGGTAAATTATGGAAGTTTCTTCTCGACTAACCGCCAGGTTTTTAACTTTATTAACCCTGTTTTTTTTGTTGGCCATGCCGCTCGCCTCTTCAGGCCAGACGATCGACCTTGCTTCGGCTGCCAACCCGGGTGAATTTCAAGCCGTTCGGTTTCAAGTTGAATACTATGGCGACATTATGGTCGACCTTTCCCGGGATCCTGGCGCTGAACCCTACGTTCTACCCCTCGACGTAACTGGGAAATTTGAATTTGACCAACAGTTGAGTGGAAAACCTGGTTCGATGCAGGCCGTTCGGTGCTATACCACGGCAACCGCCGATATCGAAACGGGAAAAGGCCACAAGGCCTCCGGATTGGCTGTCGAAAACAAGTACGTTTTGGGGCGCATTCGAACCGTTCAAAACCAAAATCAGTTTCAAATTGCCTCGATTGGTTCGATCTTGAAGCGTTCCGAATATGAACTATTGCGGAATCCATGCGATCCTATCGCGCTGGTGGGTTTACTGGATCAAGAGAACGTCAAAATCGGTGATCGATGGGAAGTCGACCAAGGAACTCTGGGGCGGTTTCTGAATATTGACCATGTCATTTCGACCGACGTCCAGTTCAAACTCAAATCAGTGGACGAAGCCAACGCCGTGATTCATGTTTCGGGGCATCTCAAAGGTGAAATCGACGATGTCGTAACGGAACTGGACGTGGCCGGCTCACTTCAGTTTGATCGAAAAATCGACCGTATTAAGGCAGTTCGCATCAACATCAACCAGCAAACCGATCCCGGCCAGGTTGCCCCTGGCTTTGAAGGTCAGATCAAACTCGACATGCGAATCAAGCAGATTGCCGCCAGCCAGCATCTGACTCGAGAAAAACTGGCAGCCATCATGACAGGCACCAAGATCAAACAGGCCTTTATGCTAAAACCTGACGAAGCATCTTTTTCCGTGATTCACAGTCCGGCTTGGCGGATCATTGCCGCCGAGAAAGAAGCCGCCGTTCTCCGGTTCGTGCAGGATGGAAACATGCTGGCCCAATGCAATATTGTCCGTTTGCCTAATCGTCCTGCGGACCGATCTCTGGAACTGGGGGAATTCGAGGCCGAGGTCCGCAAGATGATCAAGGACCAGGAAACAGTGACGTTCCAATCGTCCAGTCAATCCGAAACACCCATGGGTCACGCGGCACTGCGGGTGGTCGTCGAGGGTTATGAATCGGGCGTTCCAATCCAATGGCTGTACTATCACATTTCCAACGAGGAAGGCGTCTGTGTGACGTGTATTTTCACGCTGGAAAAGAAGATCGCCGAACAATTTGGCAAAGCGGATCAAACCTTTGTCAATCGGTTAAAACTGGTCCCTCTCGAGCAACAGCGTCAAACCAAAAAAGAGACTGCGGAGACGATCCGCTGACCCCGTCCGCGGCACAGCTGGGGCAACTCGTTCCTGGCCAAGACGGTTTGATCGGCCTGGCGATCCCGTCGTGTGCTTTCGAGGATTTTGGCTGGCGATCAAACGGGCAAAGCATCTACTTCAAGCCAACCGCCGGATCGGTTAATCTTGAGTCCCCCAACCACTCAAGATAATCCAGGCGAAATAATGCTCGATCTCTACGACAAAATCCAGGAATGCGTTGCCTACCTCAAGAGCCAATGGGACAACCAGGCCCACGCCGGGATCATTCTGGGAACGGGCCTCGGCTGCCTGGTCGAAAAAATCGACGTGCAAGCAACGATTGAGTATGGTGACATCCCGCATTTTCCGAAATCAACCGCGCTCAGCCACAAGGGCCGCCTGATCTGTGGACAGCTGCGCGGCGTGCCCGTGATCGCCATGGAAGGCCGCCTGCATATGTACGAGGGCTATTCGTTAAAGGAAATTACCCTGCCGGTTCGTGTCATGAAGGCGATGGGCGCGGATCTGTTGATCGTCTCCAACGCATGCGGTGGGCTCAATCCGTATTTCAAGCTGGGCGACATCATGTTGATCGAAGACCAGATCAATCTGATGGGTGACAACCCGTTGATTGGGATCAATGACGATCGGCTGGGACCCCGGTTTCCGGATATGTGTGAGCCGTATTGTCATCAGCTGATCGAGCAAGCAATGCGGCTGGCCCGCCAAAAAGATATCGTGGCCCACCAGGGTGTTTTTGTGGCCGTCTCCGGACCCAACCTTGAAACGAGAGCCGAGTACCGTTTCCTGCGAACCATCGGCGCAGACGTGGTCGGTATGTCGACCGTCCCGGAAGTGATCGTCGCCGCCCATTGCGACATGCGGGTTGTCGGATTCTCGATCATCACCGATATGTGTTTGCCCGATGCCCTGCAACCGGCGGATATTGATGAAATCATCCGCACGGCCAACGAGGCCGAGCCGAAGCTGACCGAATTGGTTTTGGGCGTCTTGCCGACTGAGAACGACCAATGAAACGGACGGAACTGGACCGGGCTGCTGGCGAAGCGGCGGAGTTCGTCAACCGACGTTTTTCATCCACACCTCGTTTCGCATTCATCCTGGGTACCGGCTCCAACCAGCTCGCTGATTCGATCGCGACCGAAGCCGTTATCGATTACCGGGAGATTCCGCATTTCCCCCAGAGCACCGCGCTGGGACACCGCGGAAGACTGGTCTGCGGCCAACTGGCCAACCAGCCGATCATCGTGATGCAGGGCCGGTTTCATCTCTACGAAGGATATTCCGTGGACCGGGCAACCCTGCCGATTCACATGTTGGCTCAAATGGGGACGGAATTCCTGTTTGTCAGTAACGCATCCGGCGGGTTGAACCCGGACATGACAAGTGGCGATGTCATGCTTATTGACAGTCACATTGACCTGATGTTTCGCCCCTCTGCGGTCCTTAAACGGTCGACCACAACACGGCCCGATCGAGGTAGTGATCCCTACGATCGGGAATTGCTTGAGAATGGGTTGGCCTGTGGGCGCCGCCACGGCTTTCCCGTCCACCGGGGCGTTTACGCCGCCATGCTGGGTCCCAATTATGAAACGCGGGCCGAGTACCGGTTGCTCAGAACGATCGGCGCCGACGTGGCCGGTATGTCAACGGTGCCCGAAGTAACCGCCGCGGCCCATTACGGGATCCGGGTTTTGGGACTCTCACTGATTACCAACATTGCCAATCCAGATTCACTCCAATCCACCTCGGGGCAGGAAGTCATCGACGCCGCCCAGCTGGGAGCACCCAAATTGAAAGCCCTGGTACTGGACGCCATCGCCAAGAACTCCTGACCGCAGGCGGCAATCCACCTGGAACGGGACAAGGAGGAACGGCTAGCAATGGCAAATCAGCCTAGGTCCTCGTCAGGCTTCCTGATAAACTCACTCGTCAAATTAGCTATCAAGATCATTGGATCAAGGACGATCAAATATGCGAAATGGCCGATATCCCACTGCCGTCATCATTCTCTGCAGTGCTGCCATCTGCTGCCTGGCCTGCCCCAGCCCCGCTCAAAACACGGGTCCTGTTGGTGCCAATCTGAGTGACACTCAACAGCAGCCGGTTCAGAATCAAGCGGTTCAGAATCAAGCGGTTCAGAATCAAGCGGTTCAGAATCAGGCCTTGCCGAATCCCGTCATGCAACAACCGCCCACACAGCCATTCCCTCAACTATCCCCCCAGCACATCAAGTACATCGACGACCTGTTGGGCATTTGGGAGCAGAGCAGTAGCCAGGTCAAACGTTACACGTGTGACTACATGTGTTGGGAATATGATCCCGAATTTTGCAACTGGCGCGATCCGGGAAATAACAAGTTGGCCGCCTATATGATCAAGACGGGTGAAATTCGTTTTTCCGATCCAGACAAGGCGCGATTTGAAACGTCCGCCCTGTGGGGATTCGACGGTCCTCCCGCCGAACCGGGCCAGGATCCAAAATACCAACAGCGCGATAAAGAAGAAAACCGGGAACGCTGGATATGTGATGGCAAGGCAATTTACGAATTCGATTTCCAGAACCAGCGTCTTTATGAAACCGATATCCCCGCTGAAATGCAAGGCCAGGGACTCGCCAACAGTCCCCTGCCCTTTCTATTCGGTGCCAAGAAAGAACAGGTCCTGGCGCGCTACTGGGTCCGCGTCATCACTCCCCAAGGTGCCGTTGACGAATATTGGCTGGAAGCCTGGCCCAAGCGCCGCGAAGACGCCCAGACGTATCAGAAAATTGAATTGGTCATCGCCAAGGAAGACTTTCTGCCCAAGTCACTGCATATCTACGCACCCAATTATGACGCGGTCAAAAACCCGGTCAGCCGGGCGTTTGAATTCCAGAACCGCAAAATCAACAGCAATTGGTCCAACATCCAGAATGCATTGGGATGGTTCGTCAGACCTCAAACACCGATTGGCTGGAAGCGGGTTGATCGCAATCAGCTACAATCCCCACAACAATCGATGCCACCCGGTGGGTTGATCCGTCCGGCAGCAGCGCCCACCGATCAAATTATCAAGTAAACCAGACGCAATACAACGAATCCCAACACGATCGCCACCACACAAAAAAGCCCGGCCATCAAGGCTGGGTTTTTTTATTGGGAAACATCAAACTGTACTTGATGCTAATGCCGGCCGACCAGGGTCGACCAGTAACCCGTCACCATGCCCACGGCCAAACCGACCGCATGCGCCCAATTGGCAACATTGCCAATGATGGCTTCTGATCCGGGCACCATGCAGAAAAAGAAAAAACCCATAATGATAATGACCGTAGAGGACGGCAGATAAAAACCACTCGATCGATCAAACAGGGATTTCATCCAGATGAAACCGAACATCGCGAACACCACACCCGACAGACCCCCCATCGCGTGCACCAAGAAATTGTTAACCGTGATTAAGCCGACCGATCCACCCATCGATTCCGGAACAATGCACTGGGCCAGGTTGGAGAGGATGGCTGAACAGATCACCAAAGTCGCCATCCAGAGAGTCCCGTATCGATTTTCGACCCGGCCGCCCAACTGGTAAAGCATGATGCAGTTAAACAGGATGTGCATGACAGAGAAGTGTATAAAGATCGGTGTGATCAATCGCCATAGCTCGCCCCGTTTGATACTCGCCAGGCGAACGCCGATGGGGTGCAAGTTGCCATCGTTTTGAAGCAGTTCCTGTTTCAAAGGCGCTCCTGTCACGCTACTGAACGACAACGCGCGAAACACGGGCTTGTCCCATGCCGTCGGTTTACCAAAATCGGTAGCAAAAAAGACGACTACACTAATGCCAATCAAGAACAGGGTAAGGGGTTGGCGACGCTTGCCCGGCCGAGTCGGGTTGATCTTGACCACCCGTTTCTGGATTTTCTGCCGTTTCTTTTCCTGTTGGCGAGCCAGTGAATCCGCTTGATGGACGGCCGTCCGGTACTTGGCGTCATCCGGGTTGGCCAAGAACTCCTCCAAACAGGATTTCGCCTGCGCCAACTGGTCCTCATCCTTGACCCAGATCTCGAATTGCTGGTCTACCCGGTCAACATGATTCTGGATTCCCTGCGTAAACAGGTACGCCGACAAACGACGCACCTGGTCCTCGTCCGGTAATGATCCAATAAGTCGCATTTGATATTTCGCGCCGGTTCAGCCCGGCTTTCGTGTTCAATGTGTTCAACAAAACGGCCATTCTACAGCGTCGACCGAACCCGCTAGCAATTCGGTTATCTGAAGAACGCCCAATCTTACTTGAACGCCTCAGATTATCTATCCGAGACAGACAATTTGACGTGCGGTCACGCCTGGCAAATGAATCGCCAATTCGAGGTTGCTTCGCGAGCGTTTTTTAGCGACAGTTCCTCGCCTCACTTTGGAAAACTCTACGCAAATTTGAATAAAAAAGTGAAAGATGTCGACGGAACCTTCCATCACGCGCCATGATTCGGCCGAACCCGGCAATGAAATCCCCAACTCGTTCGTCCCCAAAACGGGCGAGCGGGATCCGGTTCCAGCCAGCCTGGTGGACCAAACGAAATCTGAAATCCGCCAACTGGTCGCCGAAATCACCGAGTTGAGCCAAGCCAATTTGTCGGACCAGGCATTTTTTGAAGGCTTTTTGAATCGGGTCACCACGGCCCTGGCGGCCGCCGGTGGTGCGGTCTGGCTGAATGATCCCCATTCCGACCAGCTTCGGCTGGAATACCAGCTCAATGTCCCCCCAACATGTCTCCCAGCAGACTCCCGTGCTCAACCACACGACCTGCTATTGAAACAGGTTGCCAGCGCAGGAAGCATTCAACTGGTCCCTCCGCAGTCCGGTTCTGGCCGTTCGTCCAGCCCCGGGAATCCTTGCGAGTTCCTGCTGATCTTCAGCCCGATCCGGGTCGAACAGCGCGTGGTCGGGCTGTTGGAAATATTTCAACGACCGGGCGCCGATCCGGCGACTCAAAACGGTTACCTCCGCTTCGCGTCTCAGGTGTGCGAGTTGGCCAGCAAATTTTTTCAGTACAAAAAGCTGCGTTCGCTGTCGGAGCAACAGGAGTTATGGCAGAACCTGGAGCCATTTGTCGAGACGATCCATCGCGGTCTGGATATCGAGCAAACCGTCTATCACATTGCCAATGAAAGCCGCCGATTTATCGGCTGCGACCGGGTCAGCGTGGCGCTGCAACAGGGAAATGAATGCCATGTTCGGGCCGTCAGTGGGCTGGATTCAATTGAGCGGCGTGCCGACCAGGTAAAAAAACTGGGAGGGCTGGCAAGTGTCGTAAATCTCAGCGGCGAGCCTTTGTGGTATGACGGAGATGCCGATGCGTTACCGCCACAAATCAGGCAGCCATTGGACGATTACATTGCCCTGGCTCATCCACGGATGCTGGCAATCATCCCGTTGCTGGAGGTCAATCCGAAAAACGATCCGCCCGGTTCCCAGCCCGCCGCTACCCAACCAATCGGCGCATTGGTGATTGAACAGCTCAAAGAGAGTCGCGTGGATCATGCACTGCAAAGACGGACCGACGTGGTCGTGCAACACAGTCAAACGGCCCTGACAAATGCCATTCGGTATCATCGTGTCTTCTTATTGCCAGTCTGGCAAATGCTGGGCCGGCTGAGGGACCGTTTTCGCTCCAACCACCGGGCCAAAACATTGACTTGTCTCGGCTTGGCTGCCGGGCTGTTGGCCTTTTTCACACTGATGCCATTCCCCTTCCATGTCGGTTCCAGTGGACAATTGATGCCCCAGTCCCAACATCAAGTATTCGCCCAGGTTGACGGGGTCCTGCAGGAAATCTTCGTCAGCGAAGAAAACCTGCAAGAGGTTCAAGCGGGTCAGGTTTTGGCCAGAATGACCAACAACGACCTGATGGTCCAAATACAGAACCTGCAAGGTCAAATCAACCAGATGCGTGAGCAACGCCGCAAGTTTGAACGAGCCATGCATGAACAGATGGAACCGATCGATGACATCATGATTGAAGGCGAGCGAATCAAAACCGAACAGGCAGAAATAAGTCTTCGGCGCGAGCTGGACCTGAAACTGGAACAGGCCAGGAAACTGGAAATCCTATGCCCGGCCAACGGCCAAATCACCAATTGGAAAGTTCGCCAAAATCTGTTGGGGCGACCGGTCGAAAAAGGACAGGCACTGATGACGATCGTTGATCCGGAGACAACCTGGCAAGTGGAATTGGAAGTGCCCGAACGTCGAATGGGCCATTTGATCAAAAGACTCCAACAAAACGATGAAAGCCCAACGGTCGAATTTACCCTGGCTTCTTTTCCAGGTCGAAGATTTGTTGGCAAGCTAAAATCGGTAGACCTCAAAATGGAAGTGTATTCCGATGCGGGCAATTCGGCTTTGGCATTGGTGGAATTTGACAATGCCCAGGTTCCGATCGGACTACTGAGGTCCGGGACCCGCGCCAGTGCCAACATCCACTGCGGTACCGAATCGATTGGTTATGTCTGGTTTCATGAATTTTTTGAAACCGTGCAAGCCACCTATATGAAATGGTTTTAGTCCGCGATTGCGTGGCGGGTTGAAAGCGGCCGAATCGGCCAATCCACTCTCCAATGGCCACCGTCGGGATATCTGCCTAGAATCATGTGTTATTGTTGACGAGCGTTGTCATAGTTTCTGCAGACAGTCATCATCATGATCTATCTCTGGATTGTCCTGTTCATTCTGTTGCTGATTGTTCTTTGGCTAACCAGCCTGTTTGGATTGCCAGGCAACTGGATGATGATTGGTGCAGCGGCCATCTGGACCTGGCTGGTAGGCGAATCGTTTGCTGAAATCGGTTGGATTTCCATTCTGCTGGTGATTGTTTTGGCGGCCCTTGGCGAGTTACTCGAATTTGGAGCCTCGGTCTTGGGAACCAGGCACGTTGGCGGAGGACGGCGAGCAGCCACACTCAGCGTGATTGGTTCGATCGTGGGTGGCATTGTCGGAATCTTCGTCGGACTACCCATACCGATCGTCGGCTGGATTATTGGCAGTTTGATTTTCGCCTGCGTCGGCGCGCTGATCGGGGCCATCATCGGCGAGAAATGGCAGGGCAGCAACTTCAATACCAGCCTCAAAGTGGGAGGAGCCGCATTTGCCGGACGGTTCGTGGGTACCGTCAGTAAAATCGTGATCGGAGCGGTGATTCTGGTAATTGTGGTTCTTAATCTCTTTTTCTGAACCAAGTTTTTGCGATAATGAGAGCAACCAGAGTCGCTAGCTCGTAGAATTTTGAGTGCAACCAGCGAAATTGGAATTCAAGTCTTAAACACCAAGACAAGACTATGCCGATTCCTTTATTTGTGGCTGGACCCGTTTGTTGGCTGGCAGCCATCAAACGGATAACATACCGGCTGATCCTTTTTCCAAACCAGAACGATTCGACCCATGAAAATAAAGTCTCTATGGCTGGTAGCCACTGCACTGTTGTTTTGTCTCCCGGCAACCCTTTTCGGGCAACAGGAAAGCAGCACGTCGACCGCGCCGCCATCAGTCGATCTACAGAGCTGCGTGGTGGTCTTGATTGAAGACGTTGACGTTCCTGCATTGGAAAGTGGGCAACTGAGCGATGTGTTTGTCAAAGAGGGTGACCCGGTCAAACAAGGACAAACCGTAGCGCAGCTGGATGACCGTATTGCCCTTCGTCTCCAGGATGAATCTCAAAAGAAACACGAAAGTGCCACGTTGCGTGCCGAAGACGAAAACGAGGTCAAAGCAGCCGAGGCCAGGGTAAAGCTGGCCAAGGAAGAGTTTTCCAAAACGAAGGAACTGCGAGCGCGAGGTTCAAAATCCGATTTTGAATACAAGCGGGCCCAATATTCGATGGAAAGCTCCGAATTTGATTTGCTGGCTGCTCAAACTGCCCGGCAAATTGCCGCGGCCGATGCCCAAGCGGGTGCGATTCGCGCCGACACGGCCAAACACAGTGTCGAACGTCACAAGGTCGTTTCCAAAATCGATGGACTGGTCTTCGAGCGATTCCGCGAAGGTGGCGAGTGGGTTACCGCCGGGGAAAAAATCATGCGGATCGCGCGGATTGATCGGCTCCGCGTGCAGGGCCATGTCAAGAGTTCCCTGTTTGATCCCCATGAGCTCGTTCAACGACCTGTCACCGTCACGTTGGAGCTGGCCCGCGGACGTACGGCTGAGTTCAAGGGACAGATCACGTTTGTCGGTATCGAGAAACGGGGTGGACGCCATTCGGTATGGGCCGAAGTAGATAACCGGTTCGAAAATGACCGCTGGGTCTTGCAACCGGGCAGCGAAGTCGAAATGCGTATCCACCTGGATCAACCCCCATTGGAGTCGACTCCGGCGACCGCACTCACAGGTGAAAACAACACCAGTCGTTGATTCGGCCACTCAGGCCCGGAGCAAACCATGGATCGTCTTGGCGATACGGTTACCGCTGCACAAATGCGGTTGAAAACCAAAGGAACGGCTTACCCGCTTCATCCAATCGCATCTCGGCTCGCATGCGGGGCCGAGCCTGGCTAACCAATTTTTGAATGGCCACCATATAGGCCAGGTTTTCATTGACCAGCGTTACATCCGTTTCGCCCAATACGATACCCGCCCGAGCCAAACTGTTTTGATCATACAAAAATGGAATGGCAACGCGGCGCTGAATGGCCGCCAACGCCTGATCCAATTGGTAATCCCGAATGGCAATATTCTGTCGGTCAAACAATTTGGGCTCATACGTTTTTAACGGCTTTTCGGTTGGCCAGCCGATCGGCCAGTGCTCATCGGCGGCACGGGAGTCAACCAAATGCAGCTTGGCCGTCCCGCCCTGCTTGCGCTGGGGAACCATCACCAGGCCGAGCGGGCGAAGAACGGCCGCGATAGCTGTCCCTGTCGTTACGCCTTGCAATTGCTCGGTAACGACACTGTCACCCTTGATCGCCTTGCGGGACGCATCGTCCCATTCTGTTTCCATCCCTGATTGAAGCAGTAACCGTTCAAGGACATCTGATACGGGTTGGTTTAGCGTGCTTGTTTCTACCGGTTTGGAAAGTCGTTTATAAACGTCGACCAATTGTTCCGATGTCAACCCAAAAGCTTTTTTCTCAGCCAGTGTTAGTTTCGAGCCATCATCCCTCAGTCGCTGGACAAAGTCCCGCATTCCCTCCAGGTCACCAATAAAGAAACGGTGTCCGGGAACAACGAGCTGATTCCCACTGATCACGCCTTTGACTTTGACAACGACCATTTTGCCAGAACCCATCTCCTTGATTCCGGGTTTACCAACCGGGTTGGTACGGGAGCGAACACGGTCAGCACCAATTTTAGTCAACGCTTCCATCCAACGTTGCTGCGTATGTAGTTCGGCTTGTTGATCCGCACTCACTTCAATTTCTACAATTCGTGTCTGCGCAAGGGTGGATTGACAAAACAAGGCAAGGCTTGAGATCAGTCCCAGACAAAAAAAATGCTTCACAGCACCATTCCAAATCATAGCGATTTCCATTGTTTCGAGTGACTGCGCAACCCATCAGTCGCTTACACCATATCGTCCAATGCAATAAATCGCATTGAATAAATCTTTGACCCCTATCTTTTTTCCTTCATCATAACCACGGCTATTATAGGTAATCGGCACTTCAATAAACCGAAAACCCCGGCGAGCCAACTTGGCAGTGATTTCCGGTTCGATTCCAAACCGATCCTGCTCAATCCGAATACTATCGATGACATCGAGAGTGAATGCCTTGTAACAGGTCTCCATGTCCGTCAGTTTCAATCCACTCAACAGGTTGGAAGCCCCGGTCAACATGGCATTGCCCACCCGATGGACCAGTGATTCATCCTGCGGCTCAGGTCCCAGGAAACGCGAGCCATAAACCACATCCGCATCGCCACGCAGTAATGGCTCCAATAATCGGGGGATGTCGCGGGGGTCGTATTCCAGATCTGCATCCTGAACCACAACGTAATCACCCGAACAATTTTCGAAACCAGTCCGCAAGGCCGCGCCTTTACCTTGGTTATGATCCTGGAAAATCACGTGAATCCCATCGACCGAATCCAGGCGTCGCAACAAATCTCGTGTTCCATCCGTACTGAAATCGTCCACAACGACGATTTCGGTATTCAATGGCAATGCGGCTACGCGGGTGATTACCCGGATGATGGTGTTCAACTCGTTAAACACTGGGATCACTATCGACAGTTTGTAGTCCGTCTGCAAACCGTCACCCGAACTGACGTTTGCGTTTGTGTATTCCTGCAATTCGCATTCTACCAACTCTTGGCAATCCGTCATTCTGTCAACGATTGCTTGCAACTGTTTGTCACTATCAAAAGGCAATTGGCAGGTTCCGTGGTAAAAGGGTGTGTTGGTTTTCGTGAAGTTCATGTGAATTTTCCCCGCTCTATTTTATGGTCCTGTCGAAAAATCTGAACCAACCGGTCGATTTTTTTTTGGCCCCCGGTTACAGACCCATCGCCGACCCGCATCGTTAAAACAGCCGTGACAGCGACCTGGACATGACCCGGGTCTGCCAACAACTCACTCCGCCTGGTTTTTGGTTCGGATGGCATTGCTGGGGAGCCGGAGGATATTGCCATTCCCTCTGGGAAAAGTACGTCGCTGTAAGGCATAATTCGTTCTCGTTACCGTCAATCTGGTCGATATTTCCGGTTTTTTTCCGGGCTGGGGTCCGTTTTTTTAGTCCATGCCTAATGGACTTGCAGCCATTCACCGCAAAAACAGCATTCCAAATTGTCACAATCCATCGGTGAATGTTCTTGAACGTCGATCCAACACCGTGCCAACCAGGCAAGGCCAGGTACCAGGAAGTGGGCCAAACTGCCATTATCCAGCCCGAAATCCAAGCGCGGTCAAGCTGGACTTTATGGCCCCGATAATTCAATCTCATTTGGCTGATACAGTACTCTTCCCTCCATCCCACCGCTGACAAATAAATTCTGTCCAGTTATGTGGCCCGCCAAACGATCCGACGCAAGGAACATGACCGCGGAAGCCACATCTTCAGGGCAGCCAAATTTTCGTAGGGGTATGGTTTGCAGAGCTCGCTCCATAGCGCCCGCATCTCGAGTCAGTTTCTCGGCCATCGGCGTCAGGGTCCAACCGGGGCAGACACAGTTAATGCGACCACCCTCAACCACTCTGGGGATCTCGTTTTTCAGTGAATTTACCAGACCACTCATCAGTCCTCCCTTGGCCGTGGCGTAGTCAGCATGTCCCGCTTCTCCCACCAAGCCCGCCGTGGAGCCGATCAAGACGATGGAAGGCTTTTCAATCGAATGTCGCACACAGCTGGCCAAGAATTCACGTACACAAAGAAACGCGCTGGTCTGATTCGCTGCCAGTGTGTTGTTCCACTGTTCCAAGGACATTTCATGAATGGGTACATTCTGGGTTGGCCATAAACCCGCATTGGCAATCAACACGTGGGGTGCCCCAAGTTCCTGCTCAACCTGGGCAAACATCTGGCGAACCTCGGTTTCTTCCCGCAGATCCGCTGGAACAACCATCGAGTCGGAAGCGTCGGCTGCCAACCGTTCGGCGTTCTGCCTGCCTTGAAAATAATGGATCGCTACCCTGGCTCCCTCGCTTGCAAAACCTCGAACCAGCGCCCCGCCAATACCACCACTGGCCCCGGTAATGACGACTGCCTTGGATTCAAATCCCGTTTGCATCAGATACCCCACAATAAAAAAAGCCGCAGTTGGACCGCGGCTATGTTTTCAAGTTGCTCTTGGATTGGCAATTTGCCTAATCCCAATCCAGCGTACCACCCGTTTGGTATTCCGTAACACGTGTCTCAAAAAAGTTCTTTTCCTTGGACAAGTCCATTGTTTCGCTCATCCATGGGAATGGGTTGGGACTGCCATACTGGGTCGCCAGGCCAATCCGCTCAAGTCGGCGATCGGCAATGAACTGCACGTAGTCACGGAACAGCTTGGCATTCAGGCCAAGGACTCCGTTAGGCAGGCAATCATGGGCATAAGCGATTTCCAACTCGACAGATTCGCGAACACTATCAATCATCTGCTGCTGGAATTCCGGCGTCCATAAATGCGGATTTTCTGCTTTGATGCCATTGATCAGGTCGATTCCAAAATTCAAATGAATCGACTCATCTCGCAGGATGTACTGAAACTGTTCCCCAATTCCCTTCATCAGGTTCCGGCGGTGGAAGGAGAGAATCATCACGAAACCGGTATAGAAAAAGATACCTTCCATGATCAGGTAAAACCCAATCAGGTTTTTCAGCAACGTCTGGGCTCCCTCGAATGAGCTCGTCGTAAAATCAGGATCCAGTACTTCACGCGTCAGCTCCATTTCAAACGCGTCTTTGCGCGCGATGGCGGGAACTTCGTTGTACATATTGAAGATTTCACCTTCATCCAGACCAAGACTCTCAACGACGTACAAAAAAGTATGCCCGTGAACGGCCTCTTCAAAGGCCTGTCGCAACAGATACTGGCGGCATTCGGCATTGGTAATATGTTTGAAAACAGCGAGGACCAGATTGTTGCCAACCAGGCTTTCTGCCGTCGAAAAGAACCCCAGATTGCGCATGATCACATGACGCTCTCCATCGGTCAGTTGATCGGAACGCCATATTTCAATGTCCTTGTTCATGGGGACTTCGGTCGGCATCCAGTGGTTGGCGCAACCATTGACATAATGCTCCCAAGCCCATTTGTACTTTAACGGCATCAACTGGTTGACGTCGACTTGGTGACAGTTGATCAGTCGTTTCTCGCTGGCATCAACTCTCGAAACGTCTCCCTGGGGAGTTTCGTTGGTGCGAATGTCTGTCGCCATATTGCTACTCCTTGCAATTTTGGGGTCGGATAATGTAAGGAAATAATTACTGAGTTGTTTATATAAAGTGGACACTGCAAAAACGGCCACAAATTAACGATTGGCCCATCCTCGTGATGAGCCCAATTCGCGATCGTTACTGGCAAGCCTCACAGTCTGGATTATCAATGGAACATTCCTGTACTTCTGTCTGCCGCTCGACAACCACATCCGAGGAATCACTGGCATTTTTCATCCAGCGAGGCTGAACCCCAAACTTGTTGATGTCAACGGTCGATTTTTCGACTTGTGTTGCACCGAGCGAACGCAGGTAATAGGTCGTTTTCAATCCAGTCTGCCAAGCCATTCGATACATTTCATCGAGCTTGCGGCCATTGGGTTGTTCGATGTATAGATTCAAGGACTGCCCCATATCGATCCATTTTTGTCGACGGCTGGCGCACTCAATGATCCATTTGGGGTCAATTTCAAACGCTGTTGCATAACGCGCCTTGATGTCGTCCGGCAAGTTTGGCACTTCACCCAGGGATCCATCGTAATACTTGATCGTCTCCAGCAAGTCGTCATTCCACAGGTTTCGCTCTTTCAACTCGTTGACCAGTTTAATATTAACCTGAACAAACTCCCCGGAAAGGTTGCTTTTTACGAACAGGTGCTTATAGGTCGGCTCGATCGATTGGGTCACTCCAATAATGGTCGAAATGGTTGCTGTCGGCGCGATGGCCATGACATTGCTGTTTCGCATGCCGGCCGACGCAACCTGTTGACGAACCCCATCCCAATCCATCGTCATCGATCGATCCATCTGGACCGGCATACCTCGTTGCTCTTCCAGAAATTCAATCGTATCGATCGGCAACAGTCCGCGATCCCACTTGGAGCCCTGGTAGCTGGAATAGGCTCCCCGCTCGGCAGCCAGGCGACTGGACGCCGTGATGGCAAAATACGAAATGGCTTCCATGCTGCGATCGGCGAATTCGACGGCCGCATCACTGCCAAAGCTAATACCGCAAGCGGCCAGGGCATCCTGGAAACCCATTAACCCGAGACCAATCGGACGGTGCTTGTAGTTCGAATGCTTGGCTTCCTCGGTGGGGTAATAGTTGATATCAATCACATTGTCCAACATGCGAATCGCAGTCGTGACTGTTTCTTCCAGTTTTTCAAGGTCGAGCTCACCGTCCTTCACATGGCTTAACAGATTGATCGACCCGAGGTTGCAGACCGCCGTTTCCGTCTCCGAGGTGTTCAGCAGGATTTCAGTACAGAGGTTACTGCTATGGACAACACCACAATGGTCCTGCGGTGAACGGATATTAGACGGGTCTTTGAAGGTAATCCAAGGGTGGCCCGTTTAGAAAACACGGGTCAACATTTTTCGCCAAAGATCCACTGCCGGCGTCGATCGATACAGCTTAATCCGACCTTCCCGCGCCTCGTTCTCGTAGAATTCGTACCGCTCTTCAAATGCTTGGCCCACCAAATCATGCAGATCGGGCGTCTCGTCCGGGCTAAACATCGTCCACTCCCGCTCCTGCACAACCCGTTTCATGAACAGGTCGGGAATCCAGTTCGCCGTATGCATATCATGCGTTCGACGGCGGTCATCGCCCGTATTTTTGCGAAGGTCCAGAAACTCTTCGATGTCCATGTGCCACGTTTCGAGATACGAACAAACAGCACCTTTTCGTTTGCCGCCCTGATTCACGGCGACCGCTGTGTCACTGACGACCTTCAGGAAGGGGATGACTCCCTGGCTCTGGCCGTTGGTCCCTTTGATATGCGCGTTGGTCGCCCGGATGTTGGTCCAGTCATTCCCCAGGCCACCGGCCCACTTGGACAACTTGGCATTGTCGGAAATCAGCTTGAAAATGTTATCCAGATCATCACTAACCGTACTCAGGTAACAGGAACTCAGCTGTGGATGCAGTGTGCCCGAATTAAATAGCGTTGGCGTGGCCGAGGTAAACCGGAAATTGGAAAGGATATTATAAAATTCGATCGCCCGTTCATTCCGTTGGTCGCCCTCGTCGATCGCCAATCCCATCGCGACGCGCATCCAGAAATACTGGGGTGCCTCAATACGCCGGCCGTCAATATGCAACAGATAACGATCGTAAATCGTTTGAAGTCCAAGGTAAGGAAACAGCGCGTCGCGGTCAGGGCAGATCGCCGTGGCCAACGAAAGCAGGTCAAACTCGGCCAATTCGGGTGAAATTCGACCGGCCGCTATCCCTTCGTGGACAAATCCGGCAAATTTATCTGCATACAACTGGTCCAGGTTTTCTTCACTCGTCGATTTACCGAGTGATTCGCGGTAAATAATATTGAGCACCAACCGACCAGCAACTTTGTCATATTTCGGATCTGTTTCGATACGGGATCGCGCAGCCAGCACCATCGCCCGGCTGATCTCTTTGGGCGTAATCCCGTTGAAAAACTGTTTCTCAACTTCGGCAAACAACTCTGCCGCATCACACTCCTGTCCCAGCCCCTCACAAGCACTCGCCACCTGGCTGCGAAGTCGTTTAAAATCAAAATTCTCTAACCGGTTTTCCCGCTGGACCATCATTTGGGGAAACGGCGACGTGCTCTCCATCCGCTCTTCGGCGCGCAACTGACGGATTTTGGTCTGTTCGGCTCGATACAGGATGTACCGACGTGCCACGGCAAAATACTGGGCCCGCATCAGCTCCTGTTCGACAAAGTCCTGGATCTTCTCGACGTCGGCACCCTCCGAAGAATGGGCCGCATCGATGATCTTATTGACGACCTGGCTGGTAATCTGCTCGATTTCCGTAACCAGTTCGATACTCAACGGCTGGCTCGCTCCGAGCCCCAGGTCCGCACGAAATGCTTTTTGATTTGCCCGTGAAATCAATTCCCGCTCAAAGGAAATTAAACGGCCATCACGTTTCTTAACCACCATTTCTTGCTGAACGACTTTGTCTACCATTCCATCGATCTCCTTGATCTAGTCCCGTTCTGTAGGAAATTCCATCGCCATCAAAAGCGAACCGCCTAATTTTCGTGCCATGCGACACGCCAGCGGTACCAGAGCGAGTCTTCCATGACACATTTAATCATCTTCCCTGACGTTGGCGACACGTTTGGTCAAAGCTAGCATCGCTTTTATGACCTTACGCAAATGCCACATGTCCAAAGAATGAACATTGCCGCTGCAAATCCGTTCAAATCTGCACTTTTAAAAACCCCCTCAAAAGGGTTGCCTAAGCAGCCAAACCCATTCAACGACCGACTTTCCAAAAGTGGCGGGAGCCCAATATATCGGTGTTGAGAACCTTGTCAACACAAAATATAGTGCTTGCATTAAGATCGAGCGAATGTAGTCAAAAGTCAAATTTTTCTACTGTTATGGCTTAAAATCCCCAAACTTATCAGAATACGTGCCAGCAACTGGGCTGTGGGAAACCTGTGTGTCAATCTACCAGAACGACTCCAAAATGAACCGCCTCCAACATTTCATTTCTAAGCAACGCCTTTCCCCCGCCCAATCCCAGGCCATTTCGCGACGCATTTACCAAACGACATTAGCCTGCCGACCGGGGATCCAAACGGGCAATTTTTTGGAGTTGTGTGACAGTGATTTAAAATTTGTTTTTAATGCGACCGACGATCTTTATTTTGACGGCATGGTCCGCCATCTGGCGAAAACCAATGCTTTCCCAGTTCAATTTCGAGTTTCCAAGCGGATGACCAATTCGGGTGGCATTACCAAAATGACATTGGTGCAGGGCCGGCGACGGGAAAAACAGTTCGAAATTGCCGTTTCAGCGCCTCTCTTGTTCAATTCATTCCAAGAGAACATTGGGACGGCAACCATCGTCACCGGGATTCCGTGCCTCAACCGCCTGGAAGCGTTACAGAAAATCATCGAACACGAGATGCTGCACCTCATTGAAATTATGTTATGGGACGACTCCAACTGCTCGGCCAAGCGCTTCCGTTCGATCGCTGCCAGGATTTTTGGGCACACCCAATCAAACCACCAGTTGTTGGCACCCCGCGATATCGCAAGGCGAGACCATGACATTACGCCGGGCGACTGGGTTTACTTTTCACACAACGGTTCACCGTTGGCAGGGCGGGTCAATCGGATTACCAAGCGAGCCACGGTTTTGGTACCTAACGGAAAAGGGATTCGCTATAGCGATGGAAAACGGTATGCAAAATTCTACGTCCCAATAGAAAGTCTGCGCAAGTCGGCTTGACTAAGAGCTTGACTAAGATCTTCTGGGCAATGCACTCGCTTGCCTCAATGCAAAATAGAAGCAACCACAAAAAAACCACCGCTGATTGCGGTGGTTTGTCGGTCTGTCAAATATTGCCTTTGTTTACGGTTCCGACGGTGATTCTGCTGGGTTGTCTGTACCGCCAGTCGTTGTCGTTCCACCACCACCACCAGGATTGCTGCTGCTGCTGTTAGTAACACCCAGCGGTATCGCCACGGCAGCGACCAAGGCCAAGGCCCCGAGTCCGCCTCCGCCACCAGCTCCGCCACCGCCACCGGCTCCGCCATAACACCCACAGGCCGTTGCCATACACATTTCGTCGGCAACAACTGCCGAAGCGGACGATTCGTAGGACACCTCGTCGGCTCCCGATTCCACCTGGGTATAGAATTCGATGGACTTCTTGACGATCGTACTGTCCCCCACATCGGCCAGGACAAGATCTGCCGTAGGTGCAATGGCCGCAGCATGAAACGTGTTGAGGCTGGTATAGACTCCGTTGACTGCTCCTTCGGGGACCGCTTGCACGCTGACAACAGAAACCCCATTGGGACCTGTCGCAATCACATCGTAAACACCGGGCTCTAGATCATTGACCTGGAAAGAACCATCTTTGCCGGCAGTCACCGAGGCCACAGTTTTGTCATCTTTGATCAGCACAACGGAGGTGGCACCGGTCAGAACCTGGTTGAGCGATATCACTCGTCCGTTTAATTGACCATCTTTGGTCAACCAAACACGACTCGAAGCGGCCACATCGTTCTCAATCTTTTCAGAGCTCTCGTCGGAAGAAACGGTTTGAATAACATCATGAGCGGCAAATTCTGCCAGAGCATTCTTGATCGTGCTAAATTCGGGCGTTGCGGCCGTAATTTCAAACACACCTGAATCGGCTTGGCCATCGGTAGTCACATCTAAACCGACTACGGCAAATCCGTTATCACCAGCAGCAATCAACGAATAGGTACCGTCTTTTAAGCCACCGACCTTGAAACCACCATCTCGATCCGTCCGGGTTTCTTCCACGATTTTTCCATCCTGAACGAAATAAATCGTCAAATTTCGCAGACCGGTACGCAATTGAGAAGGATTGTAGATCGCCACTTGCCCGATTACTTCACCCGCTTCGTTCTTGCGAACAACATGGTCCTGCAGCATGGGTTGGACCGCGACGTTGGTCGAGACCGCGTCAATCCCCGTCACCTGTTCAGCCGCTACCACGGGAGCGTTGTCCGCGCCCCATTGATGAGCTGAGGCGGCAGCGGTTGCGATCAGTGGCAGTGCAAACAGGTAGGCACACAGTCGCAATATTCCAAGAAAATCTTTCATCAAGCGCACCAAATCAAAGCTGTAAAGCAATTGGCCGGGAAACGACCGACCTGAAAGCTAGAGAGGGACTGGTAGGGCTCAAGCCCATCAAACCATTTAATCATTGGGAACAACCAGCGTCAAGCTTTTAAAAATCGCGGAACAGGCACATTTTCCGTATAAAAACGGTCGTTTGTGAAATCCAGCACGCCGTGCGGGCCAGCGATGACGGCAGATTATCTACCGATTGCGGGGCCGATCAGCGATTAAACCGTGTTCCGGGCTACTTGCACTGGCGTATTTTGATTTCATGATCCGCCCTGCCTGGAACGCCAGGCGACCAGATCTGACGGCGAAATCCATCGCAATCGCCATTTTTACCGGGTCGGCCGCGCGGGCAACAGACGTATTGAGCAGCACGGCGTCGGCCCCCAACTCCATGGCGATCGCCGCGTCACTGGCGGTTCCAACGCCAGCATCCACAATCACCGGAAAGTCCGGATCTCCCTGTTTAAGATCCTCCACGATCATCTGCAGGTTGTGGGGGTTCACGATGCCAAGTCCGGATCCAATAGGCGAGCCGGCAGGCATGACCGAAACGGCCCCGGCATCTTTTAATTTACGCGCCATCACCGGGTCATCGGTCGTATAGCAAAGGACTTCAAATCCTTCCTTGACCAGTTCCCGGGTCGCTTTGAGGGTTTCCAGTACGTCGGGCATTAACGATCGACTACTGCCCAGTACTTCCAGCTTGACCCACTCGGAACCCGGGTTATCGAGGCCACGCAAGATTTCCCTACCCATGCGGGCACAACGCACAGCCGTTTCCGCATCGTAACAACCGGACGTATTGGGAAGCAGAATCGTGTTGTCCAGATCGAGGTAGTCCAGAATGTTCCTTCCCGAGCTGTCGTGCAGTTTTTCCCGTCGCACGGCAATCGTCACACATTCTGCCCGAACCACCTTGAACGACTCGGCCATCTGCTCAAAAGACTCGTATTTGCCGGTCCCCAAAATGAGCCGCTGGTTGAGGATCTGCGATCCGATCTGCAGCGGATCCGTGATTGCCTCGCGCTCAAGAAAAAGTCCTGATTCCATCATCCACCACCGACCAATGACACAATCTCAACCCGATCGTCCGGACGGAGAAGGCGTTCTGCAAACGTTGTTTTGGGCTGAACCTGAAGGTTCAACTCAACAGCCACCGCGGTTTGCGTGATTTCAAGCTGAACCAGCAAGCCCGCGATTGTCGTTCCCGGCTGAACGTACAAATCTTGTCCGTTGACCATCACGAGCATGTTGGATTCAATCTTGTTCATCAATTAGAATCAGGTGGTTTCTGCCATATCACGGGCATGGTAACTACTTCTCACAAAGGGCCCACTGGCCACTTTCTTGAAGCCCATTTGGCGGGCTTTTTCACCCAAAAAATCAAATTCTTCGGGGCTTATGTAACGGGCTACTTTCAGGTACCGATCGGTGGATGGCTGCAGATACTGGCCTAAGGTCAGAAAATCACATTGGGCATCCAGCAAATCGGCAAGCACATCAAACAACTCTTCATGGGTCTCGCCCAAGCCCAGCATCAATCCGCTCTTGGTCCTGATCGAACCATCCAGTTGCTTGACGCGCCTGAGTAACTCAAGTGTCCAGCGGTAATCCGATTTGGGACCTCGAACGCGACGGTATAACCGCGGTACGGTTTCTGTATTGTGGTTGAACACATCCGGGCGAGCAGCGACCACCCGCTCCACCGCCTGAGGATTGGTAATGAAGTCGGGGGTCAGAACTTCGACGGTGGCACCCGTCTTGTCCCTGACGGCCGTCACGCATTGGTAAAAATGTTCCGCACCACAGTCCGGTAAATCGTCACGGGTCACCGACGTGATCACCACATGCTTGAGCCCCAGCCGATGAGCTGCCTCGGCCACCCGGTCGGGCTCGTCCAGCTCCAAAGACTCCGGCTTGCCACGACCCACGGCACAAAAACTACACGGCCGGGTACACACATTACCCAAAATCATGAACGTCGCCGTTTGCTGGGAATAGCATTCCATCCGATTGGGACATTTTGCATTGTCACAAACCGTTTCCAGCCGCAACTCTTCCAGTAACTTGGCAGTATGATTATGGGAATTACCCTTGGGCACCTGTCTCTTGAGCCAAGCTGGAAGTCGGCGGACTGGCCCCGCCGCCGTTGTTTCAGGCTCGGAGATTACGGGCAAGTTGACAATCGGTAATTGTGACACGGATTGTGACTTTCTGGCATCCATTTGTGTAAGAACAAATCATGCCACGGCAAAGTTGGAGGTGACCGGTAATAAGTAGCTAATATTAGGTTACCGGAAGCAGATTAACTAGGCTCGAATCTGCCGTTTCGCACGCATCCGGCCAACCCCCGGCCCCAAGTTATGTCATAATTGGACCGCAACTCGCCGATCCACCTCACCACCGAGGCGCCACCGGTGGTCCCAAGTGCAACAGCCGGTCTAGAACCGGATTCAAAAATTCAACATTTAGAATTCATCGGTCAAAAGAGATCTTGGACAAGTGACGCCTGTCCGATATGAATTGGTTATGGCTGCAAAAAAGAAAAACAATAAGAAAAAAGAAGCCACTGGAAAAGCGGGCCAGGAGGATCAATCCCGCACCATTTCAGAGAACCGCAAAGCCCGCCACCGGTTTGAAGTTCTGGAAAAGATTGAGTGTGGGGTCGTGTTGGTGGGAAGTGAAGTCAAGAGTTTGCGGGACGGGAAACTCTCGCTGGACGAAGCCTATGTTCGGATCAAAGCGGGTGAAATCTGGTTAGTCGGTGCTGACATTGCCGGATACCGGCAGGCCAATGTCTGGAATCATGCCCCCAAACGGTCCCGCAAACTGCTGGTCCACCAACGACAACTCCGAAAATTGGCCGAAAAGGCACAGGAAAAGGGATTTACATTGGTTCCGTTGAGAATCTACTTCAATTCCCGTGGCCTGGTAAAAGTGATGGTGGGTGTTTGTCGCGGTAAAAAACTGTATGACAAACGGGCCAGCCAACGCGAGGCAGATGTCAAAAGGGACCTGGATCGGGCCATGAGGGCTCGTGGCGCTCGTTAATCCGGACGGAGGCGGGCCGTCATTTGGGCCCGTTTCTGGCGAACCCGGACGTCTACTCGTGCGTAATCAGACTGACAACGGCTACCAGAGGAGCAGTCACGGAAATGGGAAGCTAATCTGTTCGCAACTGGTTCAATCGTTTACCCTTAACGCGAATTGCCGTGCTTTGTATTGAACCCGGTGCCAACTGGAATTTTCCTCGCCACATTCTTACCATGCTAGAGCTGTCCAACATCAAGAAGAGCTACCTGCAGCCCAACGGCGAAAACGTCCCGATTCTGGACATTCCGTCGTACCGCATTGATTCGGGTGAACAGGCTGTGCTGATTGGCCCCAGCGGCTGCGGAAAAACAACGTTGCTGCATATCATCGCAGGCATCACTCGGCCCGATCAAGGGAAGGTTAACCTGGACGGCGTTGACCTGACTCAGTTTTCAGAGGCGGGCCGGGATCGGATTCGAGCCGGCAAATTGGGTTATGTTTTTCAAACATTCAACCTGCTACCAGCGTTTTCGGCGTTGGAAAATGTCCTGCTGGGCATGTCGTTCGCCAAAAAGAAACTGTCCCACGATCGCGCAAGATACCTGTTGGATCGAGTCGGCTTGTCGCATCGCGCGAGTAACAAACCACAGGCCATGTCGGTCGGTGAACAACAACGCGTGGCGGTCGCCCGCGCTTTGGCCAATCGACCCGCTGTGCTGCTGGCCGACGAACCGACCGCCAATGTCGACCCAAATAATCAACGTCAAATCGTTGACCTGATCCGGGAAACGTGTGAAGAGGACGATGTCTCGTTACTAATGGTGACCCATTCGAAGGAAGTCGCCGACCAATTTAAACGGATTGACCAGCTTGAGTTAATCAACCTCGTTGTCAGCCAAGCGAGGGCCACACCGTGAGTGTTTTTAAAATTGCCTGGCGTAGTATCCAGCACCGAGGATTCGGCTCTTTCCTGACCATTCTTTCGATGGGTCTGGGTGTGATGCTTGTCGTCTCGGTACTCTCTATTCATGGCCTGATTTCAGATTCGTTCCGCAACAACTCGAGTTTCGGATACAACATCCTGGTCGGGGCCAGAGGTGGCGGTTTGCAATTGACGATGAACACGGTTTACTACCTGAGCCAACCGGTCGAAAACATCCCGTACGAGTATTATCTCGCTTTTTGTGACGAGGAAACCCGCCATCGTGAAATGCAGAACTCGATCTCCTTCAACGCCTTCGACCATGAAATGGACTGCTTGGAATTGCTACACCAATCCGCTCCCGGCGGACTCGCGGTGCCCGTCTGCCTGGGAAATGAGATCAACCAAAAAATCCAGATTGAACGGCAGATTGAACAGACACGGATTGACAAGCGGGGTCTGTACAAACTGTACACCGAACTGGCAATCCCCATGTGCCTCGGTGATACCTGGCGGAAAGATGAAACGACCGAGGAATTTTTCCGGTGTGTGGGAACCACCCCGGACTTTTTTGACAAACTGGTTTTGGATATCGACTCGCAAGAGAAATTCAAATTTACGGAAGGCCGCAGTTTTGTCGAGTATTCTCCCGAAAACGGATATTACGAATGCGTTGTTGGAGCACTGGTGGCCAAGCGATCCGGGTTGAAACTGGGTGACAGTATCTATCCGACTCACGGTGAACCGAGTGATATCAATGCCCATGTCCATGCCGAGGGATTTAAAATCGTGGGGATTCTCGAGGGCACTCGAACACCCCACGACCGCGCCCTGTTCTTGAACCTGAACGGTTTCTACTTGATGGATGGACACGTCAAGCCAGTTGACGAAGATCCGATCCTGACGGGCGAAGGGGAAGACGACTGGGACCCGGACGACAACTGGGGTGACGACGAAGAAATTCCGGATCAACCTTTTGGGGAAACCGCCCAGGAAGCGGTTGCCCAAGAACAATCTGAAATCGAGACAGTAACGAGCCAAGATGAAGCTGCCCCATCATCCAGCCAAAACACGAAACGCACACCCTTACCGATTGAACAGCGCGAGGTCACCTCGGTGCTGGTACTGACCGACCAGGATGATCCAGCGCTGGCATTTTTCCTGGCACCACAAATCAACCAGGGTGATCTTGAATCGACACTGGACTGGTCCAACTTCCGACCGGTCAGAGCTCAAAAAGCGGCGCAAGCCGTGAATCCGGTCGAGCAGGTAACCAGTTTTTTCTACATGATCATCGATCCCATTCGTTGGCTGTTGCTGGCACTCACCGTGATGATCTGCATTGTTTCGGCGATCAGTATTTTGGTCGGTATCTACAACTCGATGAATCAGCGGCGTCATGAAATTGCTGTCATGCGGGCGCTCGGGGCAAACCGTGGGCGGGTTATGACGATTATGGTTATCGAGGCCTTCCTGCTAGCTTTTGCAGGTGGGCTTTTCGGCTGGATTGCCGGACATGGATTGAACGCTGCGATCGGTCCCATCGTAGAAGCTCAAACTGGGGTAGGAATCGGCTTTTTTGACTTTGCACCAGCGGTCCCAATCTTTGGTTTTTTCGACCAAGCAGGTTCCTTATTGCCCAGTTCACTCGTAGAATTACAGGTTACTCCGGAGTTGATGTTAATTCCTGGATTGATCGTTTTGGCAATGGTGGTCGGCATCTATCCGGCGATCTCGGCTTATCAAACTGACGTAGCCAAGTCGCTAGGCAAGTAGGCCTTCCTGTTGGATGCCCTCCGTCTGTCGAAGCACCTTTGAAAGGAACTTGTCGTGGGTCGATTTATATCGAACTTTATCATTGCCTTTGCGACATCCGCGTTGCTTACCACCGGTAGCATCCTTGCGTCTATCTGCCCATTCTGTTCGGCCATCAATCTTACGTTCGCCGAACAGATCCGCTCCAACGATATTGTCGTCATTGCCAAACTCACGGACCTGCCCGAACCGGTAGATGACCCCGATGCCGAGTTGCCCAAAGCGGAATTTGAAATCACACAGATCATAAAAGGCGAGGAACTGGTCAAGCCTGGCGAAACATTCCGAACGTTGCTGGTGGGCCGTTACCCCGTCGGAAAAGAATTCCTGGTAATGGGAGTCGATCCCCCCAACGTTGCCTGGTCCACACCGATGAAGACCAGCCCCCGAATCAATGAGTACTTGACCGAGGCCCGATCGTTACCCAAAAGTGGTGCCGAGCGGCTCGCGTTCTTTCAGAAGTTTTTTGAAGACGAAGAATCGGTACTGGCGTTTGATGCGTACGACGAATTCGCGTCTGCTTCCTACGACGACCTGAAAGATCTGCGTGATCAGATGGATCACGAACAGCTCGTGGAGTGGATCAAGAACCCATCGACCTCCGTCAATCGCCGCCGACTGTATTTCACAATGCTGGGTGTCTGTGGCACGCCCCAGGATGCCGAGATGCTGGAGGGCTTCATCCGATCGGGGGACCGGAAACAACAGGCCGGCCTGGACGCTTTGGTCGGTTGCTATCTGACGCTCAAGGGCGCGGACGGAGTTAGCCTGATCGAAGAGACATTCCTGGCCAACAAGGAGGCTGATTATGTCGACACGCTGGCAGCCGTTTCGGCACTTCGCTTTCACGGAACCGACGAGAATCTGATTCCCAAAGAGAAAATTGTCGGCGCGATTCGACATTTACTGGATCGCCCCAAGATGGCCGACATGATCATTCCTGACCTGGCCCGCTGGGAAGACTGGTCGGTGATCGAGCGGCTGGTCCAGATGTTCAAAGATGCGGATGATGAGACCAACTGGCTACGGGTGCCCGTCATCACCTATTTGCGAGCCTGTCCCAAGCCGGAAGCAAAAAAGTACATCGAAGAACTCCGCGAGATCGACCCCGATGCGGTTCGACGGGCAGACTTCTTTCTGGATTTTGATGACGACGATGAAGGCTGGGGCGAAGAAGGCGACGAGGACGAAGAGAGTGACCAACAGGAGGATAGCGATAAGAAAGACGATTCCGGAAAAGACGATTCCGGAAAAAACAAAGTGGAAAAAGACAATGGAAACGGCCAATCCAAGGATCGTGCGGAATTCTTGGCAGTATCCACTCTGGTCGACGAAACGACCCAATCCGGCAGCGGGGCCATGCCTCACAAAGTCAGGAAACCGGTCGTCGATGGAGTCGCCGATAATCCCTCCGGCGTGAACACCACTCCGCCCATCGCCGTAACAACTTCAGGAACCCCCACGTCATCCGAAATGGAATCTCGGGAAATCGCCCAAGCGAACATGGCAACCGCCCCGGTTGCCATGGTGAACTCCGGGACGAGCCGAACATGGCAAATTATTTTGATTCCAATGGCCGTCTCGATGGTCATCTTCCTGCTGCTGTGGTCCGTTTTTAACGGGTGGTTCGAGCGGTTAATTTACTGATGGATCTGCCGCAGATCTAAAACAATCATCACTTTCTCAAGTGGGATTGCCAAAGTTTGCCGATTCCAGTTGAAATCGGCATTCGCTGAATCTGACCCATGCGCTACAATAATTTTATGAATGCAGTCGACTTGAAACAGGAACGGGACACAAATTTGGCTGTGGAAACCCAGTCGGAACATGGCTACCGGTCCATTTCCAAAGCGGCCGTTGCCTGCCTGGTGTTCGGCATCCTCAGCCTGCTCTCTTTCGTCGGTTCGGTATTTATCATTCTGCCAGTTTTCGGTCTTTGCTTTGGATTGTTGGCTTTATCCAATTTGAAGCGTTTCCCCAATGAATTGATTGGTCGCAAGGCGGCCCGTGTGGGAACGATTGTCAACCTGGTTTGTCTGTTGGGATCGGTCGGGTTTCATTCGTATATTTATGCGACGGAAGTTCCCGAGGGTTACCAGAGAATGACCTTTTGGGATCTTCAGCCGGACAAAACGACCCAACTTCCTTTCTCTGAAAAAGCCAAGGCGTTCGATGGAAAAAAAGTCTTCCTGAAAGGATACGTGCGGCCGGGTGCCAAGCAGAAAAACCTGCAAAAATTCATCCTGGTCGGCGACTTCGGCTCGTGTTGTTTTGGTGGCAATCCGGAAATAACCGATATCGTCTCGATTACGATCGACTCGGACCAAACGGTTGACTACAGTCTGCGGTTGCGACGGGTGACAGGAAAATTCAAGCTAAACCCAAAGACCAAGCATCTGAAAGGTGAAAAAGACATCCCCAGCGTTTATTATGAAATCATTGCCGATAACGTTAAGTGAGAGGCTCGATGATCGGACAACGCCATGTCATGAAACCGTCTTTCGCAAGCGGGGGAACAGCTCTGGTTCTCTTATTGCTAAACGTGGGATTAGCACCTACTACTGTTTACGGTCAGGAAAAGGAACCCCCGACCGAGTCACAGAAACAGGCCGAAGCGGCCGCGAAGCTAGGGCTTTTTTCTCTGCCAGAGTCACGGGAAAAGTCCCTAGCCGAGGCGGCCGCTCGCCGATTGGCCGAAAAAGAAGATCGGCCGGACAAGCCCAAACTGATCCGATCGGCCAAACCGGGTGAACCGATCGAACTGACGTTTGACAACATCAAGTTCGACATGGAAAAAGGGACTCCGTTTCAGCGAGACATGCTGACCGAGGAGATCGAAAATTTGCATGGCAAAACGGTCCGCCTGCGAGGCTTTATCAAACCGGGGGCGCGACAAAAGGGGCTCAAGAAATTTGTATTTGTGCGGGACGACAAAGAATGTTGTTTTGGTCCCGGTGCAGCCATCTTTGACTGTGTATTGGTCCAGATGGAAAAAGAAAATCCCACGGACTTCACGGTTCGGCCAGTCACCATCGAGGGCAAGTTCTATCTGAAGGAATACAAGGGTCCCGACGGAAACCTGTGGGCGATCTACCGGATGAAGGACGGCTTGCGGAAATAGCAATGGCCGCCCCGAGCCATCGGTCCAGGCCTCATGTTCATCGGCAGCCTGCCCAGCAGGATCCCATTCGACACGCTTTTCGGTTGTATCCCGCCGTTCCGCTTGATGGAATCGCATTTCAAGCCGCTTGGAACGGGCGCACCTGTCAGATTGGTTCAGCAAATGTTACAATTTCGGATTCGACCTGGCAGGGCCACGTTCGGTTCGGCTTTGCCTGTCCAAGATCGGTCCGAAATCCTCGTACTCTGAAAAACACGTTTGAGATGTCAATATTCGACTGGTTCGGCCAACGAATCTTCAATACGGTTCACCGGAACAATCTGGTTTACAACACATGCTGGGAAGACCCCCGCTTGGACCGAGTGGCCCTGCAGAATGGCCCGGAAGACAACATCCTGGTCATCACGTCGGCCGGGTGCAATGCGTTGGATTACACGCTGACCGCACCCAATCACGTTTACGCGGTGGATATGAACCCGCGGCAGAACGCCTTGCTGGACCTCAAGATCGCGGCCATTCGGAAACTTGAATACGACGATTTCTTCAAGATGTTTGGAGAGGGACACCTGCCCGGTATCCGTAGCATTTACCAGCGGGAACTTCGGTCTCATCTGCCCGATTGGTCGCAGACGTTCTGGGACAGAAGGATTAAGTGGTTCGATCATCGACGACGTTCATTTTATTTCCGGGGAACCTCGGGATCGGTCGCTCGTACTTTCAAATTATATACAGACAACGTGATTCGAATCCGCCCTGCCCTGGATGAACTCCTGGCGGCCGATTCCGTCGAACAACAACAGGAAATTTATCAACACAAAATCAAAAAGAAGTTCTGGTCCGGTCTCGTCAAATTCATGGTCAATCGCGATACCACGATGAGCTTGCTGGGCGTCCCCAAGGCCCAGCGTAAACAGATAGAAACCCAATATCCGGGTGGGCTGGTTCAATTTGTACAAGATTGTCTGGAATCGGTGTTTGTCAAACTTCCCATCAAGGACAATTATTTTTGGCGGGTTTACATGAACGGTGAATACACTCGTGAATGTTGTCCGGAGTACCTCAAAGAAGCCAACTTTGAATTGTTTCGCGGTGGGTTAATCGACCGTCTTTCAACCCATACCGATTCGGTGCAGGGGTTCCTGGAAAAACATGACGGCCATATCTCTCGATACGTCCTGTTGGATCACATGGACTGGCTGAGTGATCAGTTCTTCCCGCTGCTCGAAGCGGAATGGCAAGCCGTCATCGATCGGGCTGCACCGGAAACACGTTTGATCTGGCGAAGTGGCGGTTTGCGGACTGATTTCATTGACCAGGTTAAAGTCACGCACCAGGGCCAACAGAAAAATGTCCATTCACTGCTGAAACTTGATACCGATTTGGCCAAGGAATTACATGGCAAGGACCGTGTTCACACGTACGGCAGTTTCTACATCGCCCACCTGTCTGCCTGATCACCACGGAGTACGCCATGGGCTTTGTTGCCGACATGAAAATTCTGTACCACATGCTGGTTAAACCGGTCCGTGGGGACAGTCATGCCGAGCGAATGGAGAGTTTCTACGGCGGCCAAGCGGAAGCCTACGACGATTTCAGAAAGCGGCTTCTGAAGGGACGCGAAGAGCTTTGGCAGAATTTGCCAAAGACCGCTGGAAGCATCTGGGTCGACATGGGTGGTGGAACGGGTGCCAACATCGAGAACTTTGGTGATTCGATCCATTTACCCGCCAAGATTTACGTGGTCGATCTTTCCCGCTCTCTTCTTAATGTAGCAGCGGACCGTTTTGAAAAGCGTGGCTGGTCCAACGTCGAAGCAGTGCAAGCCGATGCAACCCAGTATTGTCCGCCGGAAGGGTACGCCGACGTCGTCACGTTTTCCTATTCGTTGACGATGATCCCCGATTGGTTTTCAGCGATCGAAAATGCCTACCAGATGTTGCGACCCGGTGGGTTCATTGGGGTCGCCGACTTCTACATCTCACGAAAATTTCCGGCCGAATCCCTGAAACGGCATCGCTGGTTCACCCGCACCTTGTGGCCACCCTGGTTTGCAACCGACAACGTCTTTCCCAGCCCGGACCACCTGCCGTATTTGAGGCACCATTTTGACCAGACAGAACTGACGGAAAGCGGCAACCGGCTGCCCTACGTGCCGTTTGTCAAAACGCCCTACTATTGGTTCATCGGCCAAAAACCAATCCCGTCGACAGGCAACTCACCGGATTGATTGGGTAATTGCCTCACCGCAGTTTTTCAATCACTTGCCTGACCGCGTCGACAAACCGCCGCACTTCCTGTTCCGTGTTATAGAGATAAAAGCTCGCCCGACAGCTATTAGGAATTCCAAGATACTCGTGAAGCGGCATGGCGCAATGATGCCCGGCCCTGACCGCCACCCCCTGGCGATCAAGAAAAATGGAAATGTCCTGGTTGGATAAACCATCGACGACAAAACTCACAATACCTGATTGATCCGGCTCAGCCGGTCCCAACAGTTTCAGTCCATCGATAGTCGATAACTCCCGATGCGCCAGCGCAGTCAACTCACGTTCATACCGACTGATCTCGGCCAATCCAATCTGCTGAAGATATTCTGCGGCGACTCCCAAGCCAATCGCCTCGACAATCGGGGGCGTTCCGGCTTCGAATTTGGCCGGTAATTCGCCGGGCGTAAACCCCTCCACCGTCACCTGGCTGATCATACTTCCACCGCCCAAAAAGGGTGGCATCGCTTCCAACAATTCCTCTCGACCCCATAAAACACCCACCCCGGTGGGTCCCAACATCTTGTGTCCACTGAACACAACAAAATCAGCATCCCACTCAATGATGTTGGTGGGCTCGTGCGGCACATGTTGGGCCGCATCGATCAGGACTTGAGCGCCCACACTTCGGGCCAGCCCGACCATCTCGGCTACCGGTACAACGTTACCCAGCACATTGGAAACGGCCGAAATGGCCACCATGCGTGTTCGCTCATCGAGCAAATCCTGGTAGGTCTCCAAATCCACACGGCCTTGCTCATTCAATCCCACAAATTCAACAATTGCGCCCGTTCGTTCAGCCAACTGTTGCCAGGGGACGATATTGGAATGGTGTTCCAGGATGGTCAAAAGGATTTTGTCACCTTCGCGCAAATGACCGTTGCCCCACGCATGGGCTACCAGGTTAATGCCGGCGGTCGTGCCGGAAGTGAAAATTACCTCAGCCTGATGGCGAGCGCCAATCATCTGCCCCACAACCTGACGGGCATGCTCGTATTGTTCTGTCGATTGTTCACTTAACCAGTGAATTCCCCGGTGAACATTGGCGTAGGTTTTTTCATAGCAATCAACCATCGACTGAAGCACGGCCAAAGGTCGCTGGGAAGAAGCAGCATTGTCCAGGTAAATCAGCGGACGCTCACGATGTATGGATTGATCCAGGATGGGAAAATCCTGGCGAATCGAATTGACATCAAGTTGCATTGGTTCTTTTTCTTTCATTCCATTGCCCGCCTGTCCATTCTACCGTTCCGTCCAACGGACACCGGACAACGACGCAATCGCCTTCTGCAGTGCATGGGTACCGAGTTTGCCATCGCCCTGGGCTTTGACGGCAATATATAATTGATGCGCCAGTGCCAAGCCGGGCAATGACAGGTTCATCCGATTGGCTTCAGCAATGGCAATTCCCATATCCTTGATAAAGTGCTCTACGAAAAAACCCGGATCAAAGTTGTTATGGATGATGCGCGGACCAAGATTTGACAACGACCAGCTGCCGGCAGCACCACTGCTGACCGACCGCATCACCAATTCCAGATCCAAACCTGCCCGGTACGCATAAAGGAGTGCTTCACAAACACCGATCATGCTGGTGGCGATCAAGATCTGATTGGTCATCTTGGCGTGTTGCCCAGAACCCGCTTTGCCTTGGTAGACGTTCGTCTTTCCCAGCCGCTCCCAAATTGGCTGCAGGGCGTCCACGACATCCTGGTCACCGCCGATCATGATCGACAGCGTGCCGTTTTGGGCACCCACGTCTCCCCCGGAAACTGGAGCATCCACCGCCGAAACTCCTCGGCCCGCGGCGCTCTCATAGATCTCCTTTGCCAGCGACGGTTGACTGGTCGTCATGTCGACAATAATCTTGCCTGCCTCGATCCCGGACAAGGTTCCCATGTCACCCAGGTGGACCTGACGAACGTCGTGCGGAAACCCGACGATCGAAAAAATGACGTCACTTGCCTGGGCAACCTCTCGGGGTGAATTCGCCCACTGGACTCCCGCTTCAAGTAATGAAACCGCTTTGGTTTGAGTCCGCGTGTAGATGGTCGTACGAAAACCGGCGTCCACCAGGTGGCGGCACATACTGGCCCCCATCAATCCGGTTCCAATCCAGCCAATTGACGTGTTTTTTGCGGAAATTTCTTTACGAGACATCAATCGTTAACCGTCGAAATTCGCCATCAGCAACCATTCCGAAAATCCGGGACCGGCTTAATCAGCGATAGTAGCAAAAAATAAATTGCCCGTTTCAAGCTGTATCGACAAATAGAACTAGCCACCCGGGTAATTGCAACAGCCAGTCTTTTCGGTCGGCCATTTGGGGTAGCCTATTCTTCAAAATCAGGCCGCTTGAGGATCTCGGAAACAACGATCGCCTGCCGAACGGTTGCGGGCGACTTGAGCATCTGGACCAGTTCTCGTGCAATCTGAGACGAATCATCACGGGTCGTTTGGTTCTGCCCGTCGTCCGTTATGGTTGCACGGTTATCCATCTTCGAAAAGTCTCGATCGAATTTGCTACCCAATCGTTCGGCTACAGCATCGTCTACATTCTGGATACGCTCACCCAGATTCCGAGCATGTTTAGCAATTTCCGAAGTGTTGATATGAGTACGAACATGTTCGGCAACGCCCTGTTGACGCATGGTTGGCGAGGGCTCAACGATTTCAACTTCACTGATCACCTCGCGCAAGCGTTGCGAAGGCTGCTTGGGCTGAGCCTGTTTTTGCTGCTGCACTTGCTGGTTGCGGCGCTCGGCAGCTCGTCTCAGAAATTCTTCAATATCTCGGGCCATCAGTAAATACGTCCATTATTCGTTGGGATAATCCGGGCCTTCGGTTTTTCCACTGCCGGCGATCGCAATCGACTTCCTCATATCGGTGTCTGCCTGGACGTTACGTAATTTGTAATAATCAAGAATGCCAAGCTTGCCACTGCGAAAACTGTCCGCCATCGCTTTGGGCACATCGGCCTCTGCCGCAACCAATTCCGCGCGACTCTCTTCGATCGATGCCATGTTTTCCTGTTCTTTAGCGACTGCCATGGCTCGTTTTCCTTCGGCGCGAGCCCGTGCAACCCGTGTGTCGGCTTCCGCTTGATCCGCTCGCAGCCGCGCCCCAATATTGTCACCCACATCAATGTCGGCAATATCGATCGATACAATCTCAAATGCCGTTTGGGAATCCAGGCGACGAGCCAATACCGCTTTGGAAATCAGGTCCGGATTTTCCAAAACAGCCTTATGGTCATCTGCCGACCCGATCGCGCTCACAATGCCTTCACCGACCCGGGCAACAATCGTTTCCTCGGTGGCACCGCCAATGAGTTGCTGCAGGTTGGATCGAACCGTGACCCGGGCGCGAACCTTCAACTGAATCCCGTCACGGGCAACCGCATCGAGAGAACGTCGCGAATCACCTTTGGCGGGACAATCAATCACGCGGGGATAAACACTGGTCTGAACCGCTTCCAGTACATTACGACCTGCCAAATCGATGGCCGCTGCTTTGGTGAATGACAATTCGATGTTTTTGGCTTTGTGCGCGGCAACCAAAGCGCGGGTCACCAGCGGTACATTTCCACCGGCCATATAATGTGCTTCCAGGGCACTGGTGGTCAACTCCGGATCATTTATCCCCGATTGGATGACCATGATTTTACTGGGGACGATCACGGCCGCCTTCACTTTTCGAAACGACATCCCGATCAAATCCCAAATCGTGATCTTCGCGCCCGTCAAAACCGACTGAATCCACCAGCGAAAATAGGACATGAATACAGCCGCTACAATCACCACAACGAAAAATAAAATCAGCCCGCCAACCAGCAAGGCAATGTCCATCAGCTCCATCTTCTCTTGTTGAGCCAAATGGATTGGCATGGTCGTGGATAACTGGGAAAAGGCAAACGTAACGGTCATTCCAGTCTCTCGAAAAAATACATATTTCAGATTGGTCTGACCTC
>JABACA010000120.1 GCA_014237975.1 Mariniblastus sp.
CCACCTTTGGGTCTTGATCTAAGATACGCTTGCGCTGCAACGCTATTAACTTATGGATACTGTGAAGTTCGTCATCGGTCAAATCAAAATTGACACTGGGTCGGCCTCGCTCGTCGATTCCCGTCGTAATTCGCGATAAGTGCTTCCCTTCGACGTTCATGTCCTCGGGAGGTACAAGGATCAGTATCTGGGGAGACCCCGGCTGATTTTCCCGCCACCAACGTGCGAAAAGCAATCCCTGGAATTTTTCGTCGGTTCCCATTGGAATCGATTCCAGGTTGACGATTTTTCCCGAGGCACTGTCACGAATGAAGTGCGTGCGTTGGGGAATGAACTTGATGGCTAAAACGTCACCTTCGGCGATTTCGCCGTCCGAATCGGCCCGCGCCAAACGTATCCATCGTCCAATCACCTTGTCATCGGAATCGCGGATCACCGAAATGTTGTCACCCGCCTGAGACATTTCGTTGGCCCGTTTGATGACTTCACTTTCTTCCGGTCGAGTGCCATGCGCCGAATCAGTCAGGATTCGGAATTGTAGCAAACCCGTTTTTGCCAGGCGTTCCCAAATTTCGTCGGCAACCTGTTCACTATCAGTGGGAATCGTGACTTCGATCTTGTCGGTTCCCAGTGGGCGAATCATGATTTCCCGGGTACCCGATGGGTCCACTCGACGAACAAGATTCGGAATGATGTCTTTGGCGGTTGTCTCGGTTTGAACACCGTAATCGGTTGCACCAGCATCCAGGTCATCGAGATTGAGCTCACCAATCAGGTTCATTCCACCTCGCAGGTCGATACCAAATTTGGGTGGCCACTTGGATGAAATCAGCAGTGTGCCGATCAAAATGCATCCAACGATGATCGACAGTTTCGTGGCATATTCCGGCATCCTCGCCGAACGAGCCAACAGGCGTCCCAGCAAACTGGAAATGACCAGCAGCAGGATCAATGCGGCAAACATCGCATATCCGGTTTCATACCACTGGACACCCACGGCAGGTCCAGCGTCAGTTTGAGCGAGTAACCAATTGCTGTGACTCAATAATTGACATTTGTTTGAAATCATCTCAAACATCTCAACAATCCTGATTTAATAAAGATATTCGCGTTTCGCAGAGGATGATTCCTTCTGCGAGTATTGATTTGGGGTGCACCTTAGTCGTCTTGATTCTTTTGGTCGTCGTCTGTCATTACGCGAACAACGGATTGCTTCAAGATCTGCATTTTGACATTGTTGGTTTCATCAATCCGAATGGTCATATATTCGGTGTCGGCCTTGGTGTTAACAATCGTGCCAATAATACCTCCGGCAGTTACCACACGATCATTCTTCTTCAAGTTGGCCAACTTTTGCTTCGTCTTGGCTGTTTCCTTTTGTTGGGGCCGCATCATCAGCATGATGTAAAGTACCATGACCACCAACATGGCCGGTATGAAGAAGCCCAGGCCACCAAACAGGCCGCCATCCCCACCTTCGTCACCAGGGACTTCTGGACCAGGCGCCGCTTGGGCAGCATTACCAGAGGGATCAATTTGGACGGCGATCAGCCAGCATACATGGTAAAAGGAAGCCATTTAGAACTCATCTGTTGCGTTAAACGCAATTCAAGTTTGGTGGTCCGCCACCAAAATCAGTCAACAAAACCTATTTGCAGAACTCTTAAAACATTGTCCGCCGCGCAATCACCGGGACATCAATTTTCTCAATTGAGCCCTGAAAAGACGCGAAAAATTCAAGCCGTAATCTTAAATCTTCCCTTGAAATTGACAAGGCCAAGTTTGTTACGGAAACCGGGTCCAACAGTCCACGCTTTGGCCGGGTGAACCATCGAATCGGAACAAAAACCTAGGCAGGTTCACGGTGTCGCGTTGACCACGTGGGCCACGCAAGCCAATGGCTAACTGCGGAAAGTCCGTTTTTTATAAGGAAAAAGGGCCGAAATTGGATTTCAGCCCACGGGCCAATGACGATCCATCCGCTTCCAGCCCGCCGCCCTGCCCTGGGCAGACTCGCCTTGACTAACCCAACGGGTGTCCGTTCGGGGTAGAAGGTAGCCCCCAGCCGTGGAAACGTTCTGCAAAGAAATCCAAAAAACTATCCGATTCAATTGCCTGCCGGGCCTGTTTCATCAAGCTTTGGTAGTACGTCAAGTTGTGGATTGTCAATAAAATCGGCCCCAACATTTCGCCTGCCATGAAAAGATGCCGCAAATAAGCCCGGCTCAGGTGGGCATAGTCGGAATCAATGCCTGGCTGGATCGGGTTGGGATCGTCCCGATGGACGAGGTTTCTCATCTTGAGGGGACCCGTATCCGTAAACGCCATGCCGTTTCTGCCGTTTCGGGTTGGCATCACGCAGTCAAACATGTCGACGCCACGCCGTATGGCCTGCAATAAGTCCTCCGGCTTGCCTACGCCCATCAGGTAACGGGGTTTTTCCACAGGCATATGCGGGGTCGTCGTGTCAATCACGGCATACATGTCTGTGGGCGATTCTCCTACGCTTAGCCCGCCGATCGCATAGCCTGGAAAGTTGAGTTCTGATAACTGCGTGGCGCATTGCTGGCGCATCACAGGATCGAGTCCACCCTGGATGATCCCGAACAGGATTTGACTCTCCAGGTTGTGATGTTTGAGGCAGCGTTCCGCCCAGCGGACCGTTCGAGCATTGGCATCCTCAACCTCCGCTGAACTGGCGGGTAACTCAATCAAGTGGTCCAGGACCATCGCAATATCGGAGCCTAGTTGCTGTTGGATCCGAACACTCTGTTCCGGTGAAAGTTGCATCTCACTTCCGTCAATGTGAGAGCGAAAGGTAACGCCGGCTTCGGTAATGTTCGCAAGCTTGGCCAAGCTGAAAATCTGGAAACCACCACTGTCCGTCAAGATGGGGCCCGACCAATCCATGAACGTGTGCAGCCCGCCCAGTTCCTCGATCAAATCGGCACCCGGACGTAGCGCCAAATGGTAGGTATTACCAAGCAGGATTTGGGCGCCCGTTCGCAAGACTTGATCGGTCGTTAATCCCTTGACCGTGCCAAGGGTCCCGACCGGCATGAAGGTTGGCAGTTCGATGACGCCACGCGGAGTCGTCAGCCGGCTGCGCCGCGCACCACTATGACGGTCAACGTGCAAGAGTTCAAACTTAAAGCCTGGTGGATTCATCTCGCAAAACCGCAGCAAAGTTAAAAGAGCGAGTTTCCATGGGTGCCTGTCCGGAAAACGGTGCAAGTGAAACAGAGCCGCGGCTTGAGGCACCGTTCCAGACCCTTTGTGTTGCCCGGCAACGGAGACCTAGTCGCCGCGCAATTTAAGCCCGACTTGATCCAATTTTTCACGAATTTCGGTGAGACTGGTTACGCCGAAGTTTTTGCACTCAAGTAAGTCATCCCCGGATTTCCGAATCAACTCACCAATCGTTGTCAAACCCAAGCGGGTCATGCATTTCCGAGCGCGAACTGACAGGTTCAGATCGCTCATGGGGCGGTCCAGGAATGCCTGTTCGTCCGGGCTCAAGGAGCTGACATCGATCGGTTCCAGTTCTTCTTCTTTTTCATGCGAGAATTGGCCTACCATCAATCCCTTGTTGGCCATCATTTCCCGAATTTCAACCAGCGAAGTTTCCCCAAAATTCTTACTTCCCAGCAGTTCCGGTTCCGAAACTTTGGTCAAGTCTCCCAGTGTCTGGATTCCCATTTTTTGCAGGCAATTACGGCTTCGCACGGAAAGCTCAAATTGCGAGATTGAAATACTCATCACACTCGCCATTTGCTGTTCTTCGCGAATTTTGTTGGCGTCATAAGGACCGTCCAACGATGCGATCGCATCGTCGCGATACAGCTTGGCACGATCGTGTGTTGGAAACGATTCCAGTACGCGGTCATAACAGCGGGCTGCCCGCTCGTTCTGGTCGTGGTCTTCGTACAGCAGCCCGAGATTTAACAAGGCACCGATGTTTGTCGGAAATACGGCCGCGGCTCGTTGATACAATTCCATTGCCCGCTCGTCATTACCACGACGGTCATTTTCCAGCGCCAGGCCGAACAGGGCACCCGGATGTTTGTCATCCAGTTCGACGGCCCGTTCGTAAAGGGCAATCACCTCGTTGGGATTGTTGCCCATTGCGGCAATCGTTGCCCCTCTTTGATAAAGGTATTCGGCAGTCTGTTCAATTGGACCAAACATGTTGTCGAGGATTGACATGGCCCCATCGTAATCGCCATGGTGACGTTGACATTCGGCAACCGCCAGCAGGCAGGTGTCACCGTCATAGCCAGCCGTCTTGGCAGCTTGGAAACACTCAATGGATTCTAAAAAATGGTTCAATGCAAACTGCGATCGTCCTTGATAGAAATACGCCAGCGCCCCACCATCGGCATTCCCCAGCGTTTCAATGGCAGCCCGGTAATCGCCTTGCAAGTATTTGCATATTCCTAGACGCACATTGGTTGCCGGCGAACGGTCCAATTGAGCTTCCAGTTGTTGCGTGACATCTCGCAGAAGCGGGAACTGGGTGTAGTCGTTGCTGATTCGGTCTGAAACGAATTGAATTTCGTTCGGTCCAAATGAACTGTTTGACAACAAAATATCTTTAAGTTCGATTTCCAAGCCTTGGCTCATTAATTATCTCCAAGTGTCGTGCAGCCAGATTGATTGAATCAACAGGCCATTGGTTCATGGTTCCATGAGGAACGGTTATGGTTATTCTACACCAATTTGCCAGAGCCAGCGGCGGGAGTCGAACCCGCAACCCCCGCATTACGAATGCGGTGCTCTGCCAATTGAAGCTACGCTGGCGGGTTCCGTTCCCTACATTTATATCATTCGGCTACGAAAATGCTCAAGGGCGCGAAGCTCAACCTCGTCTTTAATTTTAACAAGAGTTACCTGTATCCGGTTGGACCCGTCAGCAAGACAACTCTTCAACTGTCTGACTTTTCCGGTTTGCCTTTTGAACCGGCTGAATCCGCCTTGGATGGAGTGGACTCCGTAGACGACTTTTCGGTCGAGGATGTTTTTTTACCGGAATCCTTCTTTTTATCGGCCTCTGCTCCTTTCTTGTAGGAATCGCTGCGATAATCGGTTTGGTAAAAGCCAGATCCCTTGAATACGACCGCAGCCCCGGTTCCGAATAGTCTTCGTGCCTTTTTCTTATTACAGTCCGGGCACTTCTTGACCGGTTCATCCGTTATTTTCTGGAATAATTCCCAAGTGTGGCCGCAGGCATCACATTCATAGTCATAGGTGGGCATGTTTACTTATCCTCCGGATTCGAGTCCAGTCGAGACAAAAACCTGACTTGGCCGTATCACTCGATCGTGCAACTGATATCCTGGCCTCAACTCCATCATGACAGTATTCGCCGGAAAGTTATCACTGGTTTGCATCTGGACGGCTTGATGAAGGTTGGGGTCGAATGGCTTCCCGATGGCGTCAATTTTCGTGCAGCCATGGCTTTCCAAAACGGTCAATATCTGACTGGCAACCATTTTTACACCTTCCAGCAAACCCGAGCTGGATGGTTCGCCTTCGGCTGCATCAATAGCCCGTTGTAGGTTATCCAGAGCTTCCAGCATTTCTGACATCAACGGCAAACTGGCGTAGCGGATCTGCTCCTGTGTCGCGACTCGTGAACGTTTTCGAAAGTTCTCAAGTTCGGCCACTGCCAACAGGTGTTTTTTTTCAGCTTCCACCAACTGTTCTTTTACCGTGCCTGGCTGGTCTGTTTTTTGCATCTCTGCCGTTAACGGATCCAGTTGGTCATCGAATGCCTCTCCAGCAAAGGAATCATCCCGCTGGTTTCCAAGCGTTTCTGGTTTTTTGTTTTCGTTAGCCATGGTTTGTGTTTTTATTGCGGCGCGATTTCACCGCGTACTAAAGTTTAAACTTGTTGCGAGACGGCAAAGTAATCTTTGATCCGATCCAGAAAATTTTTCCGCTCCGGTAACACCTCGGTCTGTTCCAATTCAGCCAGCTGACGCAATAATTCCTGCTGTTGTGCCGAGATTTTTTTAGGAGTCTCGATATAGGTTTGAACCATCAGATTGCCTGGCCTGCCTCCCTGCGGGTGGGGCATGCCTTTTCCGGCAAGCTTGAAAATGGCACCGGATTGGGTTCCTCGCGGTACCTGCAAAATTTCGGCTCCACCCAGGGTGGGGACTTCGATTTCGCAACCCAGTGCAGCTTGAGTATAAGCGATCGGCATTTGCAAAATCAAATTCTGGCCATCTCGATGAAACAACTTGTGGGCGCGAACGTGAATAAAGCAGTAGCAATCTCCCCGCGGGCCACCGGAATCACTCGGTTCTCCCTCGTTGTTGAGTCTGACTCGCATTCCATCGTCAACGCCGGCCGGTATCGAGACTTCCAGTTTGACATGCTTGGAAACGGCACCTTGGCCATGGCAGTCCTGGCAAGGATGGACAATGATTTTCCCGGAACCACGACAGACGGGACAGGTCGTTTGGACACGCAGGATACCGGCTGATTGAATGACCTGTCCCCGACCCCCGCACTGTTGGCATCCCTCCGGCTGTGTACCTGGCTGACTCCCTTGGCCGTTACACGTCCCACAGGTTTCGTTTCGCTGCAACTCGACGGTTTTCGAAACACCGCTGGCCGCTTCTTCCAGCGTCAGTTTTACGTCAGCCCGAACGTCAGCGCCGCGCCGGGCGCGAGACCGTCCTTCCCCGCCAAAAAAATCTCCGAACATCCCGCCGCCAAAGATCTCGCCAAACGCGGCAAAAATGTCCTCGGCTGAGGTGAAATGACTTCCGGCCCCCTCGACACCCTGATGTCCGAAACGGTCATATCGCGAGCGCTTTTCCGGATCGCTAAGGACTTCGTACGCCTCGGCCGCTGACTTGAACTGTCGATTTGCATCTTCGTCTCCCGGGTTACTGTCCGGGTGGTACTTAACAGCCAGCTTTCGATAGGAACGAGAAATTTCCTTGCCGGTCGCATCTCTGGAAACACAGAGTACTTCGTAATAGTCTTGTTTGATCATCGGCAGGTTCGAATCGTTGTTACATTCATTGCTGTGTTATTCCCAAAACAGGCCACCGGATCGGGTGGCCTGCTGGAAAATTGTCTCTCCGTCACACAAGAAATGGTCGTCAAAGATCCTAGGCAATGGCACCTTCTATTGGCCGTTTTTTCTTGTCTTCGTCATCGTAATTCGAGACCATCGCGTCGGTTGTCAGTAACAAGCCTGCGATGCTGGCAGCATTAGCCAATGCGGTACGAACGACTTTTACCGGGTCGATGACGCCGGCTTTGAACATGTCCACGTATTCGCCCGTGTGGGCGTTATAGCCAATGTTATTCGATTTTTGAGAGACGATATCGGCCACCACGGAGCCATCGATACCACCGTTGTCAGCAATCTGACGGATAGGTGCCGTAATGGCTTCAAGAACAATGTTCACGCCAATTTTTTCGTCACCCTTGGCCGATGATCGAGCGGCTTCAATCGCCTCGGAACAACGAAGCAGGGCAACGCCGCCACCGGGCAGGATGCCTTCTTCGATGGCAGCGCGTGTCGCATGTAAAGCATCTTCAACACGGGCTTTTTTCTGCTTCATTTCAGTTTCCGTTTCTGCGCCGACGCTGACCACGGCCACACCACCGGTCAGTTTGGCCAACCTTTCCTGGAGTTTCTCACGATCGTAATCGCTGTCTGATTGTTCGATCTGTCGCTTTAACTGGTCGATTCGAGTTTGGACCTCTTTGCGAGTGCCGGCCCCTTCAACAATCGTCGTGGAGTTCTTGTCGACCGTGATCTTCTTGGCTTTACCCAGATGATCCATTTCGATATTTTCCAGGTTCATCCCAAGTTCTTCACTGATCAACGTGCCGCCGGTCAAGGTCGCAATGTCACCCAGCATGGCTTTACGGCGATCACCAAATCCTGGTGCTTTGACCGCACAGACGTTTAACGTTCCTCGCAGCTTGTTTACCACCAGTAACGTCAAGGCCTCTGCGTCGACATCTTCCGCGATGATCAACAGCGGTTGCCCGGTCTGGCCCACTTTCTCAAGAATCGGAACAATATCACGGACATTGCTGATTTTCTTTTCAAAAATCAACAGCAAAGCGTTTTCAACTTCGCAGTTCATTTCAGAAGGATTGTTGATGAAGTAAGGAGAGATGTAACCTTTGTCGAACTGCATTCCGTCGACGTACTCGACAGCTGTTTCAGCCGTCTTGCCCTCTTCGACTGTAATGACGCCGTCTTGACCCACTCGCTCCAGCGCTTCGGCCAGTAGTTCACCGATCACCATGTCGTTGTTGGCACTGATGGCGCCCACGTGGGCAACTTCCTGTTTCTTCGAGACTTTTTTTGACATTTCGGCCAATTTGGTTTCGGCGGCAGCGACGGCCTTCACAATTCCGCGCCGAACGGCAGTCGGATTACTCCCCGCGATAATATTTCGAAGGCCCTCCTTGAAGATGGCCCGCGCCAAGACGGTCGCAGTGGTTGTGCCGTCACCGGCCAAATCCGAGGTTTTCTGAGCAACCTCCACGACGAGTTTCGCGCCCATGTTTTCAAAGCGATCATCCAGGTCGATTTCTTTGGCAACTGTCACACCGTCTTTGGTCACCGTGGGGCCACCAAACGACTTGTCAATAATGACGTTTCGCCCAGTCGGTCCCATGGTTACTGCAACGGCGTCGGCCAGTGTATCAATTCCACGTAGCATTCGAGCGCGAGCGTGGTCATCGAAAATTAGTTGTTTAGCCACGATATATATTCCTCGTCTTATTTTTTATGAATCGCAATTAGAGAACTCTTGCCAAGATGTCACTTTCACGCAGTATCTTGACTTCGGCGCCGTCAACTTCAATTTCCGTGCCGCCATACTTTCCAAAAATAACTTCATCGCCAACGTTGACCGATAAATCACCTCGATCCCCGCTGTCCAACAATCGGCCTGGTCCCACAGCAACGACGGTTCCGCGCTGTGGTTTCTCTTTGGCGTTTTCCGGCAACACGATACCACCTGCCGTTGTTTCTTCGGCCTCCAGCGGTTCTACAACAACACGATCGTCCAGTGGTCGAATGTTCACTTTTGCCATGGTCTATTTCCTTTTGTTTTCTCTGTACGGTTTGATTGTTTTAAATTTTTAGATGAACTTGGATTTCGAAAGGGTCTACATCATGCCGGGCATGCCACCCATGCCACCCATGCCGGGCATGCCGCCCATGCCGCCCATGCCGGGCATGCCACCCATGCCACCCATGCCCATGTCACCGCCCATGCCGTGATCATGGTGATGGTCACCCCCCTCTTCTTCTTCCTCTGTGGGGATCTCGGTAATCAGTGATTCAGTAGTCAACAGCAGGCAGGCCACACTGGCAGCATTCTGCAAAGCTGTTTTAACGACTTTGGCAGGGTCAATCACGCCAGCGGCAACGAGGTCTTCGTACTTGCCGGTATCCGCATTGAAACCTTCCGTCTTGCCCTTCAGATTTCGAACCCGGTTCACGACAACAGCCCCTTGATAGCCAGCATTTTCTGCGATGCTACGGAGCGGGTATTCGAGAACCTTGCGGATAATATTAACTCCGCCCTGCTCGTCATTTTGCAAGTCCTTGACTTTGTCCAATGACTTTTCGGCACGCAACAATGCGATTCCACCGCCCGGTACGACACCTTCATCCAGTGCAGCTGCGGTTGCACTTTTTGCATCTTCGAGCAGGTCTTTACGTTCTTTCATCTCGGTTTCGGTGGCCGCACCGACGTTGATTTGAGCGACTCCACCGGCCAGCTTGGCCAGTCGTTCTTGCAATTTTTCCCGGTCATAATCACTGGTGGTCGATTCGATTTCTCGACGGATCTGGTCTGCCCTGCCTTCGATATCTTCCTTCTTGCCTTTGCCACCAATCATGATGGTTTCTTCGGAAGTGATGCGAAGTTTCTTGCAAACACCCAAGTCGGAAAGTTGGACGCTTTCCAGGTCGATGCCCAGATCCTTGAAGATGACCTGCCCACCGGTCAGGACTCCCAAATCACCCATGATGGACTTGCGGCGATCGCCGTAACCCGGTGCTTTGACAGCACAGACCTGCAGGATGCCACGCATCTTGTTGACAACCAATGTCGCCAATGCTTCTCCCTCTACATCTTCGGCGATAATCAGCAATGGTTTTTTTGATTTGCTTACAGCTTCCAGTAATGGAATCAACGCCTTGTTGGAAGAAATCTTTTCTTCAAAAATCAAGACATAGCAGTTGGTGTATTCCACCGAAACGTCATCCTGATTGGTGACGAAGTGAGGGGAAAGAAAACCGCGATCAAATTGCATGCCTTCGACAACTTCTACATTGGTTTCACTTCCGCGGCCTTCTTCCACCGCGATGACACCGTCTTTGCCAACCTTGATAAAGGCCTCTGCCAGAACACTTCCGATCGAGGGATCATTGTTTCCGGCGATGGTGGCAATCTGTTGAATTTCTTTTTTGCTTTTACCGTCAATCGGCTTGGCCAGTTTGTCGACTTCTTTGCAGACGGCAGCAGTTGCTTTGCCAATACCGCGGGACAAGGCCATGGCGTCATAGCCGGCAGCGATCATCTTCAAGCCTTCGCGGAAAATGGCTTCGGCCAAAACGGTGGCTGTCGTGGTGCCGTCACCGGCAACATCGTTGGTCTTGCTGGCCGCCTCTTTGACTAACTGAACTCCCAAGTTTTCGTAGGGATCATCCAATTCGATGTCCTCGGCAACCGTCACACCGTCTTTGGTGATTTTTGGACTTCCCCAGCCCTTGTCGAGTATCGCGTTTCGGCCACGAGGCCCAAGCGTACTGCGGACGGCGCGGGCCAGTTTGGATACACCACTTAGTAGCGGCTTCTGAGCGGCTTCGTCAAATACCATTTGTTTTGCCACTGGGATTCCTCCGTTTATATATAATCTGTTGGATTGAGCGGGATGGACCGCAGAAGTTTTGGATTGAGTACCTGCCAAAATGGCCCGTCAGGCGCGCAGCAGGAAAACGGTTGTGGAAGCAATCAGTGTGCCAATCGACCGACTCAGGTCAATTTGGTGGTTTCGCCAAAGAAATATCGATTTTCGTCGGGTTTTTGGCTGCTCTCCCGAAGACTCAGCGATACGGCCCAACCCCGGACGGGCCAGTTCAGCGACAAGCCTGCCAATGTGTCAGCATTGCTTGGGTCCCTGGCTTGCCGCGCCGGCACCTTGGTCGCGAGGGATTTGGATTCCAGGGCAAACGGAAATCATGAGGGTCGAGCTATTTAAGCTTCCAGGCTTCCAGCCAGTACTGGCCAGCCCGCTTCATCTGGAATTCACTTTGTAACCGGCGCTGCATATCCGGCAAATGGCCAGCTCCGTAAAAGAGTGCAAGTTTCTTGTTGCCGGCGGCGATCTCACGTTTCAGGATGTCCATCGCTTTGGCATTTCGGAAATCGATAATGGTGGAACCGTCGCGACCTTCAAAAATTACCATTCCACTTTCCAGGTCTTGCATCTGCTCGGCCATCACGGCCCGCCGTTTAACCGCACTACCGCTCAATATGGCCGCCAGCATTTTGGCATCCTGGCCGGATGACTGTTGCCCCATGCTTTGGCCGATCGCCTTCATTGCCATTTTGAAAAAACTTTCTTCGTTTCGTTTCATGCTTTCCGCGAATTCGTTGGGCGACATGTCTGCGTGAACGAAGTTGTCTTTGGTGTAATCAATATGGTCGAGTTGGAAATCGAGCTCCAACATCGATTTCATACCGACCTGCAGAGCCACGAGTGGGTTGGCACTGGCACCACTATCAACGCGCCCTCCCTTGGGAATGACGGTTCCTTCGGGTGCCACCAGTTCATACAACATGGCATCGTAGTTTTCGAATACCTTGTTGAGTTGTTCGTAATAGGTCTTTTCGCCAATGTGGACGACACCAATCAGGTCGACCGAGACCGGTTCGCCTTTTTCGTTAACGCCTTCGTATCGTGTCACGGACGTTTCCATGGCCACGGGCCTGCGTTTGGCATCCCGTCGGATACGAAGAAAGTGCGCCATCTCGTCGGCCACTTTCTTTTTCCGGCGTTTTGTCTCGGCACGGGCTTTGGCCCGCGTTTGCTTATCCGCATCTTGTTTTTCTACCGCGGAAGAGACAGCCTGGTCAGATTTTTGATCCGACTGTTGCCGTGCTTCGGCCCACTCGGCCGAGACGAATAAGATCAAGAACAGTAAGCAATAGACAGAGCGATTCATGATTGATTCCATGCGAAACTGGTGGTTTCCTGTTAAGTATAGGAACCAAATGACTTTTCATCAATCTGCGCCGTGAGGCTAGTTGATCGTTGTTGGACGATAGATGGTGACGTCACTACCTCGGGAAAGGAAAACCGAAGCAGGCCGACGAGCGAGTGCTTTGGCGAATTCCAACCCGAACAACTGTTTGACGTCACACTGAAATGAAGCTTGGGCTGCATTCCAAATGGTCCATTTGGGTCGCAAGGATGGGTATTCCAGGGTTTTTCCTTTCCGTTGACCATATTCGTAGTCATGGTCCAGGAAAAATCCATGTTTGGTGTCGCGGCCCGTGTTGCGAATAGGGTTAAGCCCTTTCACACGCAATCGATTCCAGTTGTCACCAACCTTCCAGCCATAGTCGACGCTCGGAATCGATTCGGGCAGTCCATCAAACCCCGAGTTGGCGTGTTTCATTTTTAACTTGTGGAAATCCGCTTTGTACAGGGAACCCAGGATCCAGGCCGCGGCCCCACTGGAAACATAATCTTTGATAAAACAGCTACCCCGCCGATATCCGTCGCCGATTCGGCGACGCACGTAGAATCGAAGATTGAATTCTTCAAAACCCGTGGCAATGTGAATGGGTATTCCCCAAACGCGGACATCGCGTAGCATCATCGCGACCAAACTGACGTAGGTTTCATCGTTGTAGAAATCCAGCTCAAGACCACGGGGCACTCGGGGCTCAAGTATTTTTGGATCGATCTGGAAATTGACCGCGACCAATTCAGAGAATTTGGCGGTGATCAATTTCTTTTCCGTGTTATTTGATGGCTGGGTAGCGGGCATTAAAACCTCTTTCACGCACAACTGGCTTGTGTTCGGCGCGAACATGGAAGTGGTTCAGGCCTGTTTCTGATTCGTTATGCGTATGACAAAAGTTTGTTTACTGTTCTTAGCTCCTGAATAATTATTGTTGCTCTGCAGTGTTGCCAGTCCGTGTAATCAACAACTGAAACGTGTGTTGCATCCGGATTAAAACCAAACGGTTTTTCTCCGGCTGCCGGAACATCGCCGATTGACCGGTACCGGTCAATCGAACCAAGACAGTTGGCACTTGCGCCAATCATCATCGAGGTCGGTTGGTGGGCTGCAATGGTCCTCGGCGGTGTGGTGACCGGGATGGACGAAAAGCCAACAGCACCCATATTTCACGTGTCGGATTTATTGGCCGATCACCGCAAGGATAGCGCCACGTAGCGGCCTTGTGTTGGGACCTCGTCTCAAATGGTCAGGCTGGGGTGACTGCGTCTCGCAAGAAACGTGAGATCACCGCCTTGCCTACGTCTAGTTTACCAAGATTCGAACTTGAGAGTCCAGAAAGCTTTTTTCGCAATTTAACTATTTTCGCAGCGTTTTCCGAGGAAACTGGTCCGTTTTGTGACGGTCTGCTATGTCGTCAAAGATAAAATCGGTCAATCCACTCCCCTCCAAGCACTTCCGGGGCCTAATGGATCCGTTTTGCTTTGACGGCATGTTCACTCGGCAGGCGTACATTCCATGCCAAACCTGTTAGCTTCATGGTTCGAATGATGAGCCAACTCAAATCGAATTGCCACCATTTGAGTCCATGGCGAGCTGATGCGGGAAAGGCATGATGATTGTTATGCCAGCCTTCACCCATCGCCAAGACACCGCAAACAACATTGTTGGTCGAGTGGTCATTTGACTTGTAATCACGTT
>JABACA010000121.1 GCA_014237975.1 Mariniblastus sp.
TGGCAACCGCCCGGGCCTTGATCGTAATTCCGCGGGCCCGCTCCAGTTCCATATCATCGAGTAACTGGTCCTGCATCTCACGTTTGGAGACCGTACCCGTATGTTCCAGCAAACGATCCGCCAGGGTGCTTTTACCATGGTCGATGTGGGCAATGATGCAGAAGTTGCGAATATTAAGGATGTCAATGTCAGGCATGGATAACGAAAATTCCAACAGGATCAGGAAAGTTGCGTGGTTGAACTCGTGTTTTTCCGGGAACGCCAGTAATCGCGCCTCGCCAAACCAGCCGCACCCACGAAACCCGCGCCTGAACCGAGATGGGCAAAATCAATCGTCAGGTTTTCCGCAATCATTGTGAAAGTATCACGTCGTACATTGGTCTTTATTCGATCTAGAAACGTTCGTCCCAAATCGTTGTCGGAACCACCAAAGTTCATCGCGCCCCCAATTAAGACCACACCTGGATCAATGACATGGGCTAAACAGGCAATTCCGTCCGACAAATAGTCTGCCGTTTCCATCACGATTTCAATCGCCATTGCATCTCCCGACGATGCGGCATTGGCAATCATCAGCGGTGTCGGGGACTGCTGGTCCTGCAGAATACTCTCCTCGCCAGCTGCCAGCCGTTCATGGGTCCTGAGCATGACTGCCGTGGCACTGGCATACGCTTCCAGGTGTCCCGGCATGCCGCAGGAGCAAATCCTCGCGCTGTCACTGCTGTCGATCCGCATGTGTCCAATTTCTGCCCCGTGGCTGTGGGCCCCATCGATGGAGACATCGTCGACGATAATTCCACCGCCCACGCCGGTGCCCAACGTAAACAGAACGAGACTGGAAAAATCACTGCCACCGCCCACCCAATACTCCCCGAATGCAGCCGCAGCCGCATCATTGCAGAACGTGACAGGTCGATCGGCGGCCTGAGCCAGCGTTTGACGGACCGGGAAGTTGCGCCAACCTGGCAAATTGCTAGGTGTCAGAATAAGTCCAGCGGGAATATCCATTGGTCCGGGGGTGCCCAGACCCAGACGGAGTACTTGCGAGTAATCCAGTTCGTGCTGCAGCAACAATTCACGAACGGTTGAACAAGCCAGCTCGATGGCAAATTCGGGACCTTTTTGTTGTTCCGTTGGAAACGACGTGTCGGCAACCACTCTCCCGTTATCATCGACGACACCCACTTTGACGTTGGTGCCACCAACATCAATACCAACAAACAGATGCTCCGATTTTTCGCCTGAGTCAGCCGGATTCATGGCAGGACCAATCTTAGAGTTTACGAATGCCAAACACGCCGACAGTATAAATCGCCCGGCACAAATGGCGAATACTAGTATTTTCGATCCGGGCCAGGAACAACTTAATTGTCAACGATCGACCCGGCCACAGAAATTCCGCCCCGCTATTCGCCAACTGCCGTGGCAAATGCCGTGGCGAACTGTGAACAATGTGACAGGCTGATCAGTATTTGCGAGATGCCTTTTTGCTCGCAAATCTTCTGTGCCTGCCCTACCAATTGCACAAACGGTCGCCCACCCACTTCATTGCGTATTTCCAGATCCGTCCATTGAATCCCCTTGGCCCAACCGGTCCCCATCGCTTTAAGAATCGCTTCCTTGGCAGCCCACCGCCCGGCAAAATGCTGAACGGCCGACTTCCGCTGGTTGCAATAATCGATTTCCCATTGGGTGTAGACACGTCTCAAAAACAGGTCGTCATGTTTTTCGATCATGGATTCGATCCGCAAACATTCGACGATATCTGTCCCAATTCCAATCACATTCATATTACTTCAACCCACACGCCTGTTGCGCCCTATCCAAAACCTCAGCCGCTTTTCGCCGAGCAACCGCGGCACCATCACCCAGAATTTGAATGACCCGATCCGGATCGGCCTCGAGTTCGGCCCGCTTTTCCCGCGCCTCGCAAAAATAAACGTCCGCTGCATCGGCCAGAGCTTTTTTGACTTCGCCATAACCAAATCCGCCTCGGCGATAGAGTCCAGCCATCTCCTGGCAAGCCGCATCGTCGGCGAACAAGGAAAACAACTGATACAAGTGGTCGCCTGCAGGATCTTTCGGTTCCTCCATCGGTCGAGAATCGGTGGCAATCCGCATGACTTTTTTCCGCATCGATTTCACAGGTTCAAACACCTCGATGAAATTTCCATAACTCTTGGACATCTTATCGCCATCGGTACCCGGAACCTTGGCGCTGGAATCCAGCACTTTTGCCTTCGGTAAAACAAACACCTCTTCTTGGTAGGCACTATTAAATGACTTGGCGATATCGCGACAGACTTCGATGTGCTGGGTCTGGTCCTCTCCTACCGGGACGGTATCGGAATCGTAAGCCAGGATATCGGCAGCCTGCAAAACAGGATACGTAAACAGACCCGTCACGGGCGTCAGCCCCTTTGATACCTTGTCCTTATACGATACGCAGCGTTCCAACAGGCCCATGCTGGCACCCGACATCAGGATCCAACACAACTCGGAAATTTCCGGCACATCTGACTGGATGAACAACACCGCATGATTGGGATCCAATCCGAGAGCCAACAAGTCCATCGCCGTATCCCTGGAATTCTGTTTTAATTCCTGGCCATTTCGAATCGTGGTCAAGGCGTGCAGATTAGCGATAAAATAAAACGCCTGGTCTTCCGTTTGTAAATCGATGTACTGACGAATAGCACCAAAATAATTGCCCCAATGGGGCCGGCCTGTCGGTTGGATTCCGGAAAGTACTTTCATAATGCCCTGGCACAGCAAGCGTTGGGAGATCGGGAAGTGTTGACAACTGGGTATTCTATCCCCAATCGGGCACAGCGCAATCGGGTCTATGGCTACATCCTAAACGTTAGATGCCCGGTTCTACCAGCGACCTTAATTCGCAAAAGCGCAGCAAAAAACGGCTGTTGATGATCGCCAGACCACCCGCACAGCCGCGTTTGAGAACAACGGTTCGCGCCAAGCGAGAATCCTGGCGCGCCGTGAATTACGTTTGATACCTACACGTTCGGGCTTTCGCAGTGCTCGAACAGTGATTGCCTAGATGATACCGCCGTGCGTACGCAATGGTTTTTGATGATCGGGTTGATCAGTAAACCAGAAGCGACGCCACTCACCTCTCATGGCTCGGAAATCCTCCGAAGAATAAATTAATTGGCGAGCACGCTCGGCAGGATCAGCATCATAAATTGGGATAATACAACCCACATTTGAGCTAATCGCAATTGCTACTAGCGTCGCAAAGAGTAACCGACGCATTTCGTATCCTCCGTAAATGAAATTACTGCCACACCGCAAGTGTAAATGGCGTTGAATTTTGTGTTACCCAAATGATCGACATAACAAGGCGGTAAAGTTTATCCATACAAACTAAAAATTCGATAAAGTTTGACATGAACGCTAGCGTCTGGCGAATTGGTTCACCGTTCTTCCCCCACTTTACATCCGGGCAGTCGTTTCTTGATGGAGAGCATCAGCCGGAGCGGCAATTTGAGCCCTTAATAACAACCTGCCAATAAAAAACTCGCCTTGGGGAACTTGCCCCAAGGCGAGCTATTCTATGGGTCATGGATTGACCCGCGTTCGGTGGTTGCCCTAGAGCACCCGCCGGTAAACCGTCAGGCAAGTCCACCTCTTCGGCTAATACAGAAATAATACAAGACTCACCTCCTTTCGCTTGAATGAACCCAGGCTGGAACCAATGCCGTAGACAATTCCTCCCGGGGTGCCAAACATCGCGGTGCGTAGCCCACGATCCGATCTGTTAATTATCCCGGTCGTCACCCGGCAGGGCAATCTGCCTAAACGCCTAGCGGCAGAAGAAACCGAAAGAACGGTCATTTAAACGAGACCGGACACCCAAACCGTGACCCGCGGTTGAAATGCTGGCTCTTTCACCCGCGGCCCTCCCATTTGGCCTCTAAAACCGTGTTAAATCTGCCCTTTCCGAGCCGTCGAATATTGTTTTAAACCGTTCTATTTGATACAGTTCTGGATTCCGACTGGGTCCGCCACAGGAGGCTGCCCTATTTTATGAACCACTGTCATGTCGAACCGACATGCAACCCATGATGATCAGAGACTCGTGTCTTTGATCCAAAGGTCCCCATGGTCAACCGTAACTTAATCAGAAACCTCGAAGACGACACTATTTCACAAGAGCTGGAAAGCTTATTTACTTCCGACGAAGACTTAGCCAGCCTCTATCTCCCAGATCCCGACGTCAAAGAAACCAAGTTTCAAGTCAACGAAATTGTCAAGGGAACAATTGTCCGCGTCGACAGCGAAGCTGTGATTGTCGATGTCGGGTTTAAGAGCGAGGGAACGATCACCCGCGCGGAATGGTCTGAACACGATGACCCGCCCAATATTGGCGACGAAATCGAAGTTCTGATCGAGGATCTCGAGGATGAACTAGGACAAGCCGATGACCCAAGTGGCTTGATCCGATTAAGCAAGGTCAAAGCCGACCATATTATTCATTGGCGGGATGTGATTTCCAAAGTCAATGAAAACGACATTGTGACTGGAACCTGTACCCGAAAAATCAAGGGTGGTTTGCTGGTGGACATTGGTGTCCAGGTCTTCCTGCCAGCCAGCCAGGTCGATATCCGCCGCCCCGGTGACATCGGCGACTACATTGGCCGTGTGGTTCAATGTGAAGTTCTCAAGATTGATGAACAACGACGTAACATCGTTGTCAGCCGCCGAAGTTTGATTGAAAAAGAGCGGCAATATGCACAACAGAAACTCCTGGATGAATTGGAAGTAGGCCAAGTTCGCAAGGGTGTTGTCAAAAACATCGCAGATTTCGGTGCGTTCGTTGACCTGGGCGGCATCGACGGGTTACTGCACATTACCGACATGTCGCACACGCGGATCAACCACCCATCGGAAATGGTTTCGATGGATTCAGAGATCGAAATCAAAGTCCTGAACATTGATCGCGAAAAAGTGAAAATTGCCCTGGGCATGAAGCAAATGCTGCCAAACCCGTGGGACAATGTTGAAGAGAAATATCCAATCGGCTCCGTCAATCCCGGCGAAGTCGTTAACGTGATGAACTATGGCGCCTTTGTGAAACTGGAACCGGGTATCGAAGGGTTGGTTCATATTAGTGAAATGTCGTGGGTTCGACGCGTCAATCATCCCAACGAACTGGTTAAGATTGGCGATGAAATTGACGTGGCTGTCTTGGGCATCGACAAATCGGGCGAGCAGATGTCGCTTGGAATGAAGCAGACTCAGGATAACCCATGGGATCAGGTTGAAGCCAAATACCCGGCCGACAAATTGGTCAAGGGTCGCGTCCGCAATCTCACTAATTACGGGGCATTCATCGAGCTCGAAGAGGGAATTGACGGTTTGCTTCACGTTTCCGACATGTCCTGGACTCGGAAAATCAGCCACCCGAACGAGATGCTCGAAAAAAGCCAGGACGTCGAGTGTAAAATCCTGGCGGTTGATATCGAGAGACGTCGGATCGCCTTGGGCATGAAGCAGATGAATGACGACCCTTGGGAAAACGACATCCCCAACCGCTATCAACCGGGACAGGTCATCAAGGGCGATGTCACCAAGATTACCAATTTTGGTGTCTTTGTCGGCCTCGAAGACGGACTGGAAGGCTTGTTACATATCTCCGAACTGTCCGAGGACAAAGTTGACAATGCGGAAGATGTGGTCAAAGTGGGTGATGAATTGGAAGTCAAAATTCTGCGAGTCGATACCGAAGAACGGAAGATCGGTTTGTCCCGTCGACGAGTTGACTGGACTGACGAGCAGGAAGCGGCCGATCAAAAAACGCAGACCGACACCAAGCAGACTGACACCGACCTCAAAGGTGGTTTAGGAGCCAGCGGTCCACTGATTTCAACCGGGTCGGATGCCGAAGAAGCGCCTGCCTCAACGGAAGAGCCCGTTGCAGTCGAGGTAGCAGAAACCGACGAGGTAGCAGAAACCGTGGAGGTGGCTGAAACCGCGGAGGTGGCTGAAACCGACGAGGCGGCCGCCACAGCAGAGGAACCTGTTGCGGACGAGCCGGCTGAGGCCGAAGAGGCCGAAGTTTCGGAGGACGCGACCGAAGAAGAATAACACGGCCGCTTACAAGGTTGTACGGAATGAACCAGGCACTGCCCCTCCGCGGCAGTGCCTTTTTTTTTACCCAACATTCAATTTGCACCTGGCGGTCAGCCTGACTGCCCAACCTGGGCACGAAACAACTCGCACATCTGTTGTATTTTTTCCACCGTCAGTTGTTCGGTACGGGCGTCCGGTCCCAGATTCATTTCCGACAGCACTTGGTCGACTTCCGGTTTCGTCAATTGATTCTTGAACGCAGCGGTGGCAACACTGCGTAAAAATTTTCTTCGATGGAAAAACATGCTCCTGACAAATTGATGAAAGAACTCCGTGTCGGGAATCTGGGCGTGTTTGTCCGGTCGATACTCAATCTGCAAGATGGCCGATTCCACCTTGGGACGAGGCCAGAAGACCGACGGTGGCATGACCCTGATTAATTCAACGTCACACAAACTCTGAATCCATACACTCAAGGCACCATAATCCTTGGAATTTGGCTTGGCCAGAATACGATCGGCCAGTTCTTTTTGAATGGTTACGGTCATGGTCGTCGGAATGATTTCGCAACGCAACAGGTTCGAAATGATGGGCGTAGCCACGTTGTAAGGCAGATTGGCCGCTAATTTAAAAACACCACCGTCGACTTCTTTCATCCAATGGTTGACGGATTCAAGCAAGCGGGCGTCAAACCGATTCTTGTTTTTCAAAGCATCCTGTCGAAGCATTGTGACATTGTCGAATTGCTCCAATTCCTCGCGCGCCATCTGATACAGATGCCCGTCGATTTCGACTGTAATAACACGTGCAGCGTCGGCAGCCAGCAAGGCGGTCAGGGAACCGGTACCCGTTCCAATCTCCAAAACCACGTCATCGGGTGTCAGTTTGGCGGATTTCGCCAATAACTCGATTAGATTCAGATCGATCAAAAAGTTTTGGCCGTGACGAGCATTCGGATTCAAGCCAACTTCCCTGAACCGACGCGTCAGGTAGGAAACGGTTTGTCGATTCTGTTTTGCCATGGATTTTGGTCGTATCAATAGTGGGTCATATCAAAATGTATAAGTAACAACTGGTCGGTGAACCTCGCAAGGCCCCCGTCAAATGGGAAACCATTCAGATGGTCGTGGATCGGGCCAGTTGCTGTTGAACATATTTCGCCAGGATATCCGTTTCGACGTTGACGACATCACCAACCTCAAGCCGGCCCAGCGTTGTAACTTGCAGGGTGTGAGGAATCAATGCCACACTAAAATCGGAATCTCCCACATCGACCAACGTCAAACTGACACCATCGACGGCAATCGATCCTTTGTTCGCCATTTGAGTCGTTAATTCCCGGGGCACATCGACCCGGAATTCGGCCCAATCGCCCTGATCCCGACGGCTTGCCACGTGACCGATCGCATCGATATGGCCAGACACATAATGCCCCCCCAGCCGATCGGCCGCGCGGAGGGCCCGTTCCAGATTAACAGGACTCCCAGTGTCCAGACCACCCAAACTGGTTTTAGCCAGTGTTTCCTCACCCGCCTGGAAACTCAAATTCTTTCCCGACATATCGATCACCGTCAGGCAACACCCGTTGATTGAGACACTGTCACCCAATTGAACCCCCTCGGCCACCATCTCGGTTGCCACGGTAATGGTACAGGCTGGCCCCGACCTCTCGATCCTGGTCACCTTCCCAATTTCTTCAACTAACCCGGTAAACAAATGACTGTCCCGATAAAACTCAATCATGCAACGGTTTGACGTTGACCTACTTTACGTCACGTCGTATCCGATGGAAAGACTCTATTTTTTGCCTTGAATGCGGCAACTCCCCAACTGCGTTGACAAAGCTCCCCCTATCAAAAATCACGTCGCATCGTCAAAATAAGGTTTTCCAGGCGACGCCGCTGGCCAGCAGCCAAGGCACCCATCCGGAGGAGTTGCGGCACGGTCGAAGCTTGGAACAGACCGCTTCGGATGCTACCTCCAGCAATCCGGGAAATTCAAGCCAACCAAGCCAAGTAAACCGATCGTCCAAACCATTATCCGCCAAGTAAAAGAGTCCATGATGAATACCATAATCGAAATTCACGGTCGCCAAATTTTTGACAGCCGGGGTAACCCCACCGTTGAAGCCGAAGTCACCCTTGCCGACGGTTCTTTTGGACGTGCCGCGGTTCCCAGCGGAGCCAGTACCGGTGTCCACGAAGCTTGGGAGCTGCGAGACGGCGACGCATCCCGATACCTCGGCAAAGGCGTTCAACAAGCAGTCGACAATATCAACGGCCCCTTGGCAGAGGCACTGATTGGATTGCCAGGTACCGACCAGGCACTGATCGATCACACCATGTTGCAACTCGATGGAACCGAAAACAAGAAAAACCTGGGAGCCAACGCGATCCTGGGAATCTCACTAGCCGCGGCCAAGGCGGGTGCCCATTTCAACAACCAACCGCTGTTCCGCTACCTGGGAGGAACCGCAGCCGGGTTACTTCCGGCACCGATGATGAATATTGTCAACGGCGGCGAGCATGCCGACAACTCGGTCGACGTGCAGGAATTCATGGTCATGCCACTCGGGTTCGACTCCTTTTCGGAAGCCTTGCGTTGCGGGAGTGAAATATTCCATCACCTCAAAAAAGTCCTTGGCGAAAAAGGGCTGAATACGGCGGTGGGTGACGAGGGTGGATTTGCGCCGGACCTGGGGAGTAATGTTGAAGCGCTCGACCTGATCATGCAGGCCATCGACCAATCCGGTTACCGCGCCGGTGAACAGGTACAGATCGCGCTCGATGTGGCGGCCACCGAATTTTTTGATGCCAGCAGCGGAATGTATTCGATCGACGGAAGACAAATGGATTCGGCCGGGATGGTCGATTTCCTGGCCGATTGGGCCGATCGATATCCCATTTGTTCCATCGAAGACGGTTGCAGTGAAGACGACTGGGATGGATGGAAAACGTTGACCGATCGATTAGGCGACCGGGTCCAACTCGTAGGTGATGACCTGTTTGTCACCAACACAAACCGTCTGCAGCGAGGGATTGACGAGGGAATCGCCAATAGCATTTTGATCAAGGTCAACCAGATCGGTTCACTCACTGAAACCATAGCCGCAATCAATATGGCTCAACGCAATGGTTACACCAGTGTGACCAGCCACCGTAGCGGTGAAACCGAGGATGCAACCATCGCCGACCTGGCCGTCGGCCTTAACACGGGCCAAATCAAGACGGGCTCCGCATCGCGAAGTGACCGGATGGCGAAATACAACCAGTTGTTGCGAATCGAGGAATTACTGGGCGACAACGCGACGTATGCGGGGCCGATGTTTGCCAAAGCGATGAACGTTATGGCCAATTCCTAGACGGGACGCAACGCCGAGTTCAAACGAGCTTCGCGGAGCTGTCTACTCAACAGGATTTTTCTGGGCAGGCCAAACGATCCTCCGGTTTAATTGGGCCAAGCTGCCTTGGCATAGTTGTTTTCAACTTTCCCCGGTCAACGGCCAGGACGCACCTTATTTTCCTCATGACGCCCAGCAGGATGGGAGTATAATTCGCCTGTTCTCAATCCCAGGTTTAGCAAGAAGGCAGCTAGATGGAATGGTTAACAGAGACTCCGGTTCATTCAATCATCATAGGAATTTTGCTGACCAGTTTTTTTGCCCTGATGTGGTTCATCACGAGACGCCGTTTTTTCCTCGGATTTTCCGGCCTGGCCTTGGCGGCAATGATCACTGCCGTGGTAGCTGGCCAGTTGATCGTCACGGACCGGGAACAGTTAAAGCAAAACGTCTTTCAAGTCGCCGACGCCGTGCAATCTAACAACGTGCGTGGCGTCGTTGATTTTGTCAGTCCCCAGGCGCATAACACCATTCGACGCATCCAATCCGAAATGCCAAACTACGGTTTTCGGAAATGCCGAGTCATCGGGTTTAACTATGTCGACGTACCAGAAGACAGCTCTGCCTTGCAAGCGACCGTCGCTTTTGTGGTTGGATTCGACGTGGACGCTACCAGGACTTATGACTACAACGGTTCCGGCACTCGGCGGGTGACGTTGACATTTGAAAAACAGGGCGACTCCTGGAAGATCATCGACTATCGGCACGAACATCCGCAAAGCCGCAAGTATATCAACCTCTAGCAGACCAGATCATCATGAAGTTCGTTAACATCCTATGATTCCTGGCAGTGGCCCGATATATTGGGGCATTGGGGCGTATCGTTTTTCTCAGGAGTGGTTAATGAACGAAATGACGGAAATAAATCTGGCTGACTATATTCGTGATATTCCAGATTTTCCAAAACCGGGAATCGTGTTTAAAGACATCACGCCGTTATTGGCAGATGGTCCAGCGCTGCGTTATTCCGTCCAGCAGATGGCCGATCATTTCAGAGGCCAGAAGATCGACGTGATTGCAGCGGCCGAAGCCAGGGGGTTCCTGTTCGCGACTCCGTTGGCGATTGAATTGGGAATCGGTGTTATCCCGATCCGCAAACCTGGCAAACTGCCCTATCAGAAGCGATCGTACAGTTACGACTTGGAATATGGCACAGACACTCTGGAAATGCACGACGACGGGATTGAGCCGGGCCAAAACGTACTGGTCGTAGACGACCTGTTGGCCACCGGAGGAACCGTCGAGGCGTGCTGTAAAATGATCGAACAATGCGAGGCCAATATTGTCTCCTGCGCTTTTTTGATTGAGCTTGGTTTTCTGAATGGTGCGGAAAAACTCTCGTCTTACCCCATTTTCAGCCTGATCCGCTACGACTAACCCGGGCGGAAGAAGTTTCAGGACCGCACGGCAGAATCTGGTACGATAACAGGATGGACTTGAGTCAGATGGCCTAGAATAACTTGGCCCACCCCGCCAGCTGGAGTAAACAACCATGGTAATCCCCTTGACCCGTCAATTCATGCTGTCCGCTGGTCTTTTGGCTGGCATGATTGCGACATTACCGGCACAGGATTCGAAAACCGAACTTCCCAACATTGTGGTCATCCTCTGTGATGACCTGGGATATGGCGACGTCCAACCACTCAATCCCAAATCCAACATAGCAACGCCCACTTTTTCCAAATTGGCGTCCCAGGGAATGGTCTTCTCCGACGCCCATTCGCCATCGGGGGTTTGCACTCCGACCCGGTACGGCCTGGTATGTGGTCGCTATTGCTGGCGTTCAAAACTGAAACGGGGTGTCCTGGGAGGCTACTCTCGCCCCTTGCTGGAAAAAGACCAACAGACCATTGCCTCAGTACTGAAATCCGCCGGTTACCAGACTGCCTGTGTTGGAAAATGGCACCTCGGCCTGGGTTGGCAATGGAACGACACGGCTCCCAACAATATCAACAATTTCGGAATCGCGGGAAAACCGGAATCGGTCGATTATTCTAAACCGTTGACCGACACGCCCGTTTCGCATGGTTTTGACTGGAGCTACATCATCCCGGCCTCTCTGGACATGAGCCCCTATGTTTACATCCAGAACAAAAAAGTCACCCAGCCGATCGATAAAGTTGTCGAAGGAAGTCCGTTTCCAAAGTTCTATCGCAAAGGTGAGTTAGGTAAAGATTTTTCGATTATTGAATGCCTCGATCACTTGTCACAACAAGCGGCCAACTACATTCGGAAAAATTCGTCTGATGCCCAACCGTATTTCCTGTACGTGCCACTGCCAGCCCCTCACAAACCTGTCATTCCGACCGACACGTTCCAGGGCAAGTCCCAACTGGGACCGTATGGTGATTTCATCATGCAAGTCGATGCAGCTATCGGCAGGATCATCCAGGCGGTGGACGACTCGGGCGAGGCCGACAATACCCTGGTCGTCGTAACCAGTGACAATGGTTCGTTCATGCACCGCAACGACGATCCGGATTTTGTCGATCACGTGGCCGACGAAAAAATCCAGGCTTACCGCGGTGACAACCACACGGCCAATGGCCCACTGCGAGGCACCAAGGCAGACGTCTGGGAAGGCGGACACCGGATTCCGTTCCTGGTACGCTGGCCAGCCACCGTCAAACCGGGGACCCGTTGTGATTCCACCATTTGCCTGGTGGACCTGTTGGCAACGTGTGCCGAGGTATCCGGCGCTTCCTATGACCAAAGTCAATCCGAAGACAGTCACAGCCTATTGGCCAACCTGAAAAACCCGGACAAACCGTCCGCCCGACCACCTGTCATTCATCATTCGGCCGGCGGCATGTTTGCCATACGCCAGGGCAAGTGGAAACTGGTTCTGGGCAATGGGTCCGGCGGCCGACAAGCTCCCAAGGGCAAGCCATTTGCAGAGCCGTATCACCTGTTTGACCTGAGCCAGGACCTGGCCGAACAACATAACGTCGTGTCCGACAACACGGACGTGCGGGATCAATTGGTTACCGAATTTGAACGCATTTCGCATAACGATCATTTACCCAACAACCGGAACAGCAAAACGCCATGAATTACCAATTCCTTGCCATCGCCTCCGTTTTAAGTTTGTTTGCCTGTAGCGGAGTCTTGGCCAGACAAGACGACCAATCTGAACCTCAGCTCTGGTGCCAATACGAACCGCCCGAGGGAACAGAACAATGGAAACGGGTTGTCCTAATTGCAGGTGACGACGAGTATCGGAGCGAGGAAGCCTTGCCAATGCTGGGCAAAATCCTGGCCAGGCGACACGGGTTTCAGACGACCGTGCTGTTCCCCATCAATCCCGATGAGAATGTTATCCAACCCGATTTCCAAACCAACATTCCCGGCATGCACCACTTGGACGACGCGGACCTGGTGATCATCGGGTTGCGTTTTCGCAATCTGCCCGATGAACAAATGAAACACTTTGTGGACGCCTACCACCGGGGCGTTCCCATTATCGGCCTGCGGACAAGCACTCACGCTTTCCGGCTGCGCCAGAGTTCGTACGAGGACTTCAACGGCTTTGGCAAGAATGTCCTGGGCGAAGGTTGGGTCAGCCATTGGGGCGGACACAAGCGGGAAGGGTGTCGTGGGGTGGTGGAAGACGCCAACCAGGACCATCCGATCCTCAAAGGAGCCACTGACGTATTTGCTGACAGTGACACGTACGAAGCAGCCCCGCCGGAAGACGCCACCATCCTCATGCGGGGCCTGGTAACCGATTCGCTGAAGCCGGATTCCAAGCCCGTCAAGGGCAAGAAAAAGAAGAACCGTGCAACCGGACAGGAACAGGAGGTGAACGATCCCGCCATGCCCGTGGTCTGGACTCGCGAGTTGAAGAACCCCAAAGGCAATAGCAATCGACTCCTATGCACCACGATGGGAGCCGCCACGGACTTTCAAAGCGAGGGCCTTCGACGGCTGGTTGTCAACGGAGTCTATTGGGGTCTCGGAATGGAAGACAAAATTAATGGCAAGGCCAACGTCGACTACGTGGACCCCTACTCACCGACACCTTACGGCTTCGGAAACTTCAAGAAGGACAAGCAGCCCGCCGACTACAACCTGAAAAACAAATAGGCGAAGCAGGCTGATCTTCGAGTTTCAATGCAAGTATTGGCGAAACGCATACAAACTAATCCAGATCCGTTTGCTTCTTTTTTGATTTTGCAGATTTATTGACGAAGGTCACATCCGCGTCACTACTAGTCTTGCGCGACTGGGTGGCGCGGACTTTCGGTTTGGATTTAAAACGAATGGCCTCGTCCGTGTCGTCCTGGCCGTCACCATTGGCTATCTCCTCCGGCAATTGGACCAACGGTTTCCCCTGGGCAG
>JABACA010000122.1 GCA_014237975.1 Mariniblastus sp.
GTTCCAAGGTGAACTCCATCTGGATCCAACCACCCGCAAGGTGTACGCCACCGATGCCTCGGTCTACCAGGAAATACCGGCGGCAGTAGCGATTCCCAAAACCGTTGAGGACCTGCAGCGGTTGATTCAACTGGCACACCAAACGGGAGTCGGGCTGATTCCGCGAACCGCCGGAACTTCGTTGGCAGGCCAGGTTGTCGGGCCTGGTATTATCGTGGATGTATCGCGGCATTTTACCCGCATTATGGAAATCAATCGTGCGGAAAAATGGGTCCGTGTCCAACCGGGTGTTGTGAGGGACGAACTCAACCTGGTGTTGTCTGAACAGGGATTGATGTTTGGTCCGGAAACCTCTACCTCCAACCGCGCAATGATCGGTGGCATGGTTGGCAATAATTCCTGCGGCTCGAACTCGATTGTCTACGGGTCAACCCGGGAGCAAACGATCGAAATCCAAGGCTTGTTGTCCGATGGCAGCCTGGCCACGTTGGGGCCCTTGGACGTTGAATCGTTGAATCAGCTGGCGGAAACCGAACCGAGCACGTTGGCAGATCGAATCATTCGGCAAACTTACCAGCTGCTGAAAGAACCGTCGACGCAACAGGAAATTTTCCGTCAATTCCCCAAGCCATCGATCCACCGCCGCAATACTGGTTATGCCCTGGACCAACTGATCCAATGCGACGCGTTCGGGCAAGGCTCGGAACCGTTTAACCCCTGCCGACTGATTGCCGGGTCCGAGGGCACGTTGATGATGATCACTGAAATCAAACTTCGTTGCCACGAGCTTCCGCCGCCGGAAGCGGCCGTGCAGTGTGCCCATTTCAATTCGGTCCATCAAGCACTGCAGGCAACCCGGATCGCCATGAGATTTCAACCTTATGCCTGTGAGTTAATCGACCAGTTGATCATTGAAGGGGCGCGACGCAATATTGGGCAATCCGAAAATCTCGACTTTGTTCAAGGCCAGCCGGCGGCCATCCTGGTAACACAGTTGCGGGGTGACACGGTCGATGACGTGGCCAAGCGGTTCGATGAATTAAAGCATGAACTTGTAAAAGCCGGTTTGGGGACAGCCTATCCGGTCTTATCGGGAACGGCTGCCCAGCGTGTTTGGAGTCTGAGAAAAGCGGGTCTGGGTGTGGTGTCCAATGCACCCGGTGACGACAAACCGGTCGCCGTCGTCGAAGATACGGCGGTGGATCTGGCTGACCTGCCCGCCTATATCGCGGAATTCGATCAACAGATCCAAGAGCAATACGGAGTCACCTGTGTCCATTATGCACATGCTGGCAGTGGTGAACTTCACCTGCGACCTGTGCTGAATCTGAAACAGGCTGGGGACGTTGAGAAGTTCCGTCAAATTGCCACCGACGTCGCCCAATTGGTACAGCGCTACCGGGGGTCGCTCAGCGGCGAACACGGTGATGGTCGCCTGCGAGCCGAATTCATCGAAGCAATGGTCGGCAAACGGGTTTACCAATGGATGCGGCAAATCAAACAGATCTGGGATCCGCAGAATGTGTTTAATCCCCATCGGATCGTTGACCCGCCACCCATGGATGAGCAGTTGCGATTCCAGATCGACCAGGATCAGAATCAGCCAGCCACTGTTTTTGATTTCCAGTCAACAGGCGGAATGTTGGGCGCAGCCGAACTCTGCAGTGGATCGGGGGACTGTCGAAAAACGGCCGCGATTGGTGGAACCATGTGTCCCAGCTATATGGCCACACGCAACGAGATGGACACCACCCGGGCCCGCGCCAACCTGTTGAGACAATCGATGACGGGGCAACAGAGCCCGGCGGCTCCTTTTGATCAACCCGAAGTCAAACAGGTTCTGGATCTGTGCCTCTCTTGCAAAGGTTGTAAGCGGGAATGTCCGTCCAATGTCGATATGGCAAAACTTAAGTCCGAATTCTTGCAAGGTTATTATGACTTGCATGGCATACCATGGCGGACGCGATTGATGGCAGCCAACCACGGATGGAACCATTGGGCCAGCAAAGCTCCCTGGCTTTACCATCTGGCAACCCAAACACCAGGCTTGTCTCGTTGGGTCAAACGGCTGGCTGGCTGCCATCCTGATCGATCCATACCACGTATTTCCAATCCCACGGTTGGCCGTTGGTTTAAAAAGCGAAGGCCCCATCCAAACGCGGGGAAACGGGGAAGTGTATGGTTGTTTGTGGACGAGTTTACTGATTACCTGGACGCCCCTGTGGGTCGCGCCTGCATTGAGCTGCTGGAAAAGTTGGGCTATGCGGTCGACATACCCCCTCATACAGCCAGCGGTCGCGCGTCCATCTCGATGGGACTGCTGAGACAAGCCCGCCAGTTGGCTCGAACCAACGTGGAACAGCTGGCTGGCAAGGTTACCGCAGAAAAACCACTGATTGGACTGGAGCCGTCGGCGATTCTCTCGTTTCGTGATGAATACCCTGACTTGGTAGGAGAGGATTACCAAGACAAGGCACGCTTGCTCGCCAAAAACGTTTTCATGGTGGAAGAATTCCTCAATCATCGATTTGATCAAGGCGATTTCAAACGTTCCGCATTTTCCCAAGCGGCCCAGACCATTCGATTGCATGGACATTGCCATCAAAAAGCCACCGCTCAATTAGCACCTACGGTCAAGGCATTACAGTTACCCTTGAATTACCATGTCCGGCTAATTGCTTCGGGATGTTGTGGAATGGCCGGGGCTTTTGGTTACGAGATGGACAAATATGAACTCTCGATGCAGATCGGTGAGCTGGTTTTGTTTCCAGCCATTCGACAGGAACCGGAAGAGCATCTGATCGCCGCGTCGGGAACCAGTTGCCGGCATCAAATCCTGGATGGCACCGGTCGTAAATCATGGCATCCGGTCGAAATCCTGAACCGGGCGATGGCCTAGACGTCTAACCCCCGCCTGCGCCAACGAGCAAGGAAAACCGCATCGCGATGGCATTTCAGGCAAGCTGCGCAAAATTGGTTCCCGCGGCAGCGGGCCAGCCCCCAACGGCAAAGTGCGGGCCGCTGGCAGTTGGCACATTGGACGCAATCAATAAAACCGATTTCGGTTGGCCGTTCTCGCTGCCATTTTTACCGATCCATGGAGAGCCTCGCCAGCAAGGCCTTTGTTGGCTGGCCGTTTGGCAATAGGATAATGGGGGACTGACCCCCGAGCTGCCGGTTACTTGAACGTTCTGAAATAGCATGCCCATTCTCAAACGAGAAATCGACACGTATCCCGACAACCTGCTGGATGATACAGATTTATTGTCCGAGCCAGACCGGATCTGGTGGTGCATTTACACGATGTCACGGCGCGAAAAAGACTTAATGCGCCGATTGACCGCCATGAAAATACCGTTTTACGGACCCGTTATCCCCAAGCGTTACCGTTCTCCCAATGGTCGGATGAGAACGTCCTATGTTCCCATGTTTCCCAATTACATTTTCATGTTCGGCTCGGAACCAGAGCGGTATCAGGCCATGACTTCGAATTGCATCTCGCGGTACGACGAGGTCACTGACAGCCAACAACTGGTTACCGACTTGCAGCAAATACGCGCGGTGGTAACGGCTGGAATTGCGCTGACTCCCGAATCCCGCCTGGAGGCAGGCAACCAGGTACGGGTTCGCACGGGTCCCTTTGCCGGCTATGAAGGTATGGTGGTGCGTCGCGAGGGCAAAACCCGGTTCCTGCTCTCCATTCGCTTTCTTGAGCAAGGTGTTTCGATGGCGATGGACGAAGGTCTTCTGGAGCCACTCTAAACCGATCGACGCCATGTTGTTGAGGCGTGTTGCCGATACCATTCCGTGGGAATTTAAAGCGGTCGGCAACACGAGCTAACCATCAATCGCCGTCGCCAAGCCAGGCGTGGTTGCCAAAACGGGCGGCTGATTTCCGACGGTACCCATGGCGCTTGCGGAAGAGGCACAACCGTGAATGTTGAGGGCCTAGCCGCCGTGCTGGCAAGACGCGTTTACCGTGGATTATTTGGTAATAGGGAGCCCTCAATTCCGGAAAAACCCGACCATCCGGACTCACTGTCGGGAATCGCGTTAATTGCGTTCAGTGGCTGTCGTGCACCATAGGCCAAAACGGGGCCTAATGTTAATTTGAACTTTATGTTGGAGATCTTCGACGGGTGTTCCAGTATAACAATGTTTTCAACCGCCTCGTCCGAAAACCCACCTCGGCAACTCCGGTGCCCTGTAAAAGGTGATTGTCACCCAAAGGAACGGAGTCTGCGCTCACCAGTACTATACGGTCAATGGTCAATGGTCCACAATGAACCAAAAACTCAATGAACGCTGCTAAGGCAAAACGTATATACATTGCGGGTCACCGAGGAATGGTAGGGGCGGCCCTGGTAAGAGCCCTCCAATCCGATCCGGGGATTGAACTGGTTTTGCGTGAACGAACGGATCTGGATCTTTGTGACCAGGCGGACGTCGCTGATTTTTTCTCGCAGGAACAGCCCGATTGTGTTATTTTTGCAGCGGCTAAGGTGGGTGGCATCCACGCCAACCAGACCTATCCGGCAGAGTTCATCTACGAAAACCTGATGATGGCTTCAAACGCCATCCAGGCTGCCTATCAGAACAAGGTGGCACGTTTTCTGTTCCTCGGCAGCACCTGTATCTACCCCCGCTTGGCGGCCCAGCCGATGACGGAAGACTGCCTGTTAGGCGGGCCGCTGGAAGATACCAATGAGGCGTATGCCATCGCCAAAATCGCCGGTCTGAAAATGTGCGAATATTATAGGCGTCAATACGGGGTGTTGTACCATTCGGCCATGCCAACCAACCTGTATGGCCCGGGGGACAACTACCATCCGGACCATTCCCACGTCCTTCCTGCACTGATCCGCCGGTTTCATGAAGCAAAAACGGGAAGCCAGCCGGAAGTGGTCATCTGGGGATCGGGCAAGCCCCGGCGGGAGTTTTTGCACGTAGACGATTTAGCCAAGGCGCTTTTACACCTGGTCGACTTGGAAGACCCTCCAAACTTGGTTAACGTAGGGACTGGTTCCGATTTGACCATCCGGGAATTAGCTGAACTGATTGCCAAAACGATTGGATATTCGGGTAAAATTTCAGTTGATTTGTCCAAGCCGGACGGCACCCCTGTAAAACGGACCGACATCAGCCTGATCCAGTCGACCGGCTGGAGCCCAACGATTGGATTGGCTGAGGGAATTGAACGAACGTACCAGGATTTTCTCCAAGAAACGAAATTGAAACTACTCCGTGAGGTTTAAAATCAAATGACCAAAAAGGCGCTCATCACCGGGATTACCGGCCAGGATGGATCGTACCTGGCGGAATTGCTGCTGGAGAAAAACTACGAAGTCCATGGTATCGTCCGTCGATGCAGCACCTTTAATACTGACCGGATCGATCACATTTACAAAGATCCTCACGAGTCGGACAATCAACTGTTCCTGCACTATGGCGATCTGACCGATGGCCAAAACCTGACGAACCTGGTGCTCGATGTAGGACCTGATGAAATTTACAATCTTGGCGCGCAAAGTCATGTCCGTGTCTCGTTTGACTCACCCGCCTATACGCTTCAGGTGGTGGGGGCAGGAGCCCTGAATGTGCTGGAAGCCGCGCGACAGTTGAACAAGGAAAAACAGGTCCGGGTCTACCAGGCGTCCTCTTCGGAAATGTATGGCGACGTGATGGAAACACCCCAGTCGGAAACCACACCATTTCAGCCGCAAAGTCCGTACGCTTGTGCCAAGGTCTATGCCTTTCATCAAACGGTCAATTACCGGCACGCTTACGATCTGTTTGCAACCAATGGAATCCTGTTTAACCACGAATCGCCCCGTCGTGGCGAGACATTCGTCACGCGGAAAATCACCCGCGCCGCAACGCGCATCAAGTTCGGCACCCAGGAAAAACTTTTCCTGGGCAACCTGGACGCCAAGCGGGACTGGGGGTACGCAAAAGATTATGTGGAAGGCATGTGGATGATGCTGCAGCATGACGAGCCAGACGATTTTGTGCTGGCTACCGAAAAAACCCATACGATCCGTGATTTTCTCGATTACTGTTTTGAACACCTGGACCTCGACTGGTCCAAGTACGTCGAAATCGATCCTCGGTATTTCCGGCCAACCGAAGTCAACCTGTTGTTGGGTGATGCGACCAAAGCCAAGGAACAGCTGGGATGGGAAGCCAAAACCACCTGCCGCGAACTGGCCCAGATCATGGTAGATCACGACATTGATTTGGCACGTGCCGAGTCTACTCAGACAAGTGTTAATTGAACACCGGCATTGAAACATGTCGGTTTACCGTGCGCTACATACAAGTACATTCTTTATTTGTTCGGCTGGCATGATGATGCGAAGTGCTCTTAGCAATCGTCCGGGCTGCCTGTTCCAACGCAGGGTTGTCCGGGGTTGTGCGATGCTATCAGCCGTCTGTTTGGCGCTTGCGCCCGGATTGGCAAGCGGCCAGGCCAAAGACAATCCGGTTAAGTTGTCACCCGTTCCCTCCAAGTCAAACATTAACGCAACACTGAAAACACTCCAGGAGCTCTACGCCGAACAGTACAAAAATCGATCGCCCAAAGCCCGGCAAGAATTTGCAAAGTCGTTACTGACGGTCGCCGACGAGGACAACCAGTTGCTGACAAGATACGTTCTGTATGCGGAGGCTCTGAGGATTTCTGAAGAACTGGGTGATTGCCAAACGGCTTGGCGAGCCATCGGAAGAATCAGCAAACAGTTTGAAATTGACGAAATCCGTGTCAGGGTGGAGTTGTTGACCACCGTTGGCAAAAAAAACCGGGATCCCGACGCGGCTTACCATATTACACTGCTGGCACAGCCGAGGATTGAATTGCTGGTTGCCAATGACAAGTTCCTGTCGGCAATCAAGTTAACCAAAGCGTTGGAGTCCGTTGCCAAGCGGTCTCGTAACAAGCCGCTTGCCAGGGAGCTTGCCAGCTCGCAAAAAGAAATGGAACGACTTGCAAAACTGCATGCGGGACTTCGACCTGCCTACAACAAGCTCGAGGAGAACCCCGACGACCAGCGTGGCAACGAGTCTCTTGGCAATTTTTATTTTTTTGAAAAGGGTGATTATCAAAAGGGCGTTCCGTTTCTGGCCAAGGGCAACGATCCACAACTGGCAGCCATCGCTCAACAGGAGCTGGAATCAAAACGGTCCTCCACGCCTAGCAGTAAAGACCTGCTTGCCGTCGCCGATGGCTGGTGGGACTTGGCTGAATCGGTGGATGACAAAAGCAGGCAAGCCCCGTTGCGAGGCCATGCGGTCGCCTTGTATGTCCAACTGGCAACCCGCTTGGCCGGCATTGACAAAGTGCGAGTCCAAAAACGAATCAACGCCCAGTTTTCCTTACAGGATGATTTTTTTGGCGTGGTCTGGGAGTTTCCCTGGAGAACCCAGGATGACTGGATTGGCGTTCAATTTCGAAAAGATGGCAAGTTGAGTTATACGATTAAAGATACCCAGGAATCGAAAACCGCGGATTGGCAGGCAACTGCCGAGGGTCTGTTTGTCCGACCCAGTCAGAAAAGATACTTTATTTTCAAGCTTGATTCGCAGGGCAATCTGGTCGGCGAAAAATACGAACCGAAGCAATTCAGGGAGATGGTGGCCGGTGTCAGGGCCAATCAATAACGATGTCTAGAACCATCCTGCTAACTGGCGGCGCAGGGTTCATCGGTTGCAATCTTGTCCAATGGATCATCCAGGAAACGCCGCACCGTGTGGTTAACGTCGACAAACTGACATACGCCGGCCAGCCGGCATCCCTGGCGCCGGTTAGCGAAAATCCGCGGCATCAGTTTGAACAGATCGACATTATTGACGCGCAGAAAATTGAGGGGTTGTTAAGGAAGCATCAACCGGATTGGATTATGCATCTGGCCGCAGAAACTCATGTCGACCGCTCGATTGATCAACCGGACGATTTCATCCAAACCAATGTCGTGGGCACCTACAATCTGCTGAAACAGTCTCGCCACTATTTCGATCAAATGGACACAGCGAAAAAGAGCCACTTTCGTTTCCATCATGTTTCAACGGATGAAGTGTACGGCTCTCTTTGCGGCGACGGAACCGCGTTTACGGAAACAACGCCCTACGACCCCCGCTCTCCCTACTCGGCCAGCAAAGCCGCGGCGGACCATTTGGTGAGGGCCTGGCATGAGACTTACAAACTGCCGATCATGATTACCAACAGCTCGAACAATTACGGGCCCTATCAATTTCCTGAAAAGTTGATTCCTGTTGTCATCCTGAAGGCGATTTTCGGTCAGCCGATACCGATTTACGGAACGGGTGAAAACGTACGGGACTGGCTGTATGTAACGGACCATGCGCGGGCCCTGATGAAGGTCATTGAACATGGTGAAATCGGTGAGACCTATAATATTGGTGGTGACAATCAACAAACCAACATCGAGCTCGTGCGATCCGTTTGCCAAATCCTCGACGCCCGTTGCCCGATTGCAAGCAACGAGCGACTGACAACAGAGCAAAGAGCTGGCCTCGTTTCGTATTCCGGGTTGATCACTCGGGTGGGCGACCGGCCAGGCCATGATTTTCGCTATGCGACCGACGCGACAAAAATCAAGAACGCCCTCGGGTGGGAACCACTGGAAAGCAGTGCGGCCGGGCTCGAAAAAACCGTCGACTGGTACCTCGCCAACGAAGACTGGTGGCAACCCTTGATTCAATATGATGAACCGCATCAACGCCAAGACACCAATGGAACCTGACTCAACCCACTCATGAAAGGTATTATCCTTGCGGGTGGAGCGGGCACGAGACTGCATCCCATCACGCTGGCCGTGTCGAAGCAGATGCTCCCGGTTTACGACAAACCGATGATCTACTACCCGCTGTCCGTTTTAATGCTGGCCGGTATTCGAGAAATCCTGATCATATCGACACCTACTGACCTGCCTAGTTTTCAGCAGTTATTTGGTGATGGAGAAAAAATCGGCTGCTCATTTAGTTACGCGGCGCAACCAGAGCCAAGTGGCTTGGGACAGGCTTTCACCATCGGCGAGACATTTATCGGGCAGGGTCCCGTCGCATTGATTCTGGGCGATAACATTTTTTACGGGTCCGGATTTGGCGAGTTAATCCGCAGTCACACGGAGCCCGACGGGGCAGTCATATTTGCTTCCGCTGTCCGAGACCCCGAACGATACGGTGTCGTCGAATTCAACCAATCGGGCGAAGTACTGTCGATTGAAGAAAAGCCGGATTGCCCAAAATCAGATTACGCGGTTCCCGGTTTATACCTCTATGACAACACGGTCGTCGACATTGCCAAACAGACCAAGCCCTCCCAACGAGGCGAACTTGAAATAACTGCCATTAACAATGAGTACTTGTCGGCAGGCAAACTGAAAGTGAGTGTTTTTAATCGCGGGATCGCATGGCTGGATGCCGGCACGTTTCAGTCATTGGATGAAGCATCGACATTCGTGCGAGTGATTGAAGAAAGGCAGGGTACAAAAATCGGCTGCGTCGAAGAAGTTGCGTATTATATGGGCTTCATCAGTCAACAACAGCTGATCACTCTGGCTGCTGAATTTGCAAACAGTGGTTACGGCGAGTACCTGCAACACGTATCCCGACAGCCGCGAGTCCACGATTAATCTCGAGCGGACCGACAGAAACATCCCTTTTGGTCGATACCTGAACCGGATTTTTTTCAACATGAAACAACGTGGTCTTGAAACTGCCCATCATCCTTAGACGACCCTACGCGACCGCCAAGTATCGGATTCGCGAATGGTTGGCTACGACCCATCAATCACCCGTTTTTGTCTTGGGAAACCAGAAAAGCGGCACCACGGCTATCGCCGCGCTGTTGGCCAAGGCAACCGGTCAGCGGGCCACGCTGGATTTTTTCTTCCGGCGTGATCCTTGGGAAGTCCAGCGGTATCACGAAGGCTCACTGAGCTTGGTCGATATATGCGCGCGCAACAAACTGGAATTTTCCAGAAAAATCATCAAGGATCCGGACCTGACTTTCTTCGCCCCCGATTTGGCCGCTGAATTCCCCAACGCCAAATTTCTGTTTATTGTGCGAGACCCTTATCAGAACATCCGCAGTATTTTAAACCGTTGGGCGATTCCCGGAACGCTTGAACAGCTGCCGCCGGAAACCTGCCGGGAATTTGAAACGTCAGGCTCTTGGAAGATCGTCTTCGATGGGATTTCCCCCGCAACGGCCGGGGCTAATTACGTCGCTACCCTGGCCAATCGCTGGTGCCTGGCCGTCGACGCTTATCGGCAAATCAAAGACCAATGTTGCGTCATTCGATATGAAGATTTCTGTAAAACCAAAGAAGCCTGTATTGTTAAATTGGCACAACAACTGGGAATGGAAGTTCGGCACGATATTCGAAAGGATCTGGATCGTGCCTACCAACCCAAGGGAGCCAACTCGGATCAATCACCACAACAGTTTTTCAGTGAGCCAAACCTGCAACAGATCACCCGTCGATGTTGGCCAACCGCCGACGAATTCAGCTATCAACCTGCTTCGCTGGACGGGTGAGTTTTTTAGATCGCAGTCATAACGAAATTTGAAATTGCAGACAGACGAAATAAAACACGCAACCATTTCTGGTGCCAAATGGAACTTTGGCAAACAGTTCTGTTTCCAGGCAATCGCGCTTGTTTTTGGCATCGTTCTATCACGACTGCTTCTGCCCGAAGAGTTTGGCTTGCTCGCCATGGTCATGGTGTTTTCCCGGTTTGGCAATATCTTTTCTGATATGGGTCTCAGCCGAGCCTTGATTCACAAGCGGGAGATCTCACCGCACGACACGTCCACCGTGTTCTGGGCCACCGTCATACTCGGTTTCTTATTAGCCGGCTTGATGGCCGCTTTAGCACCGTCGATCGCATGGTTTTATGAACAACCCGAGTTGACTGCTCTGGTACTGGTTATCGCGTTAAATTTTATTTTGAATTCTCTCAACATCATTCCCCGTACGTTACTGGAAAAGGGGCTTCGGTTTCGTTTCCTGTTCTTTATCGATGCAACAGCCACTGTATTATCGGGACTGATTGCCATTGGAATGGCACTTAATGGCTATGGTGTTTGGTCGCTCGTGGCGCAAATTATGTTTCGGACACTGTTTATTTCGATTCTGTTTTGGCTGTTCCATCCCTGGCGGCCCAGCCTGGTGTTCGACCGGGCCGCCTTTGGGAGTGCGGCCGGATATGGCCTGCCGTTGCTGGGTACCAGCAGTTTGAATTACTGGGTCCGCAACGCGGACAAGTTGCTGATTGGGCGGTACCTGGGTGAGGCAGAGTTGGGATATTACAACAAGCCGTACACTCTAATGCTGTTCCCGCTGGCCAATATTACCCAGGTTCTTGCCAAGGTCATGTTCCCGTCACTGGCCATGATTCAGGACAATAAACAACTGGTCAAATCCGCTTACCTCCGCGTCGTCCGACTGGTTTGTCTGACAACGTTTCCAATATCGATCGGTGTCTTTGTCATGGCGGAACCGATCATTCTCGGACTCTACGGCCAGCAGTGGGTGGGCAGTGTGGAAATCCTGCGGGTCCTGTCCCTGTTGGGAATCAGCCAATCGGTTTTGGCCCTCAATGGCTCGATTTACCAATCACAGGGCGCCACCATGCTGCAATTCAAATGGGGACTCCTGTTCAAGCTGATTATCATCTCGGCGATCGTTGCCGGGCTTCCCTATGGCGTGATGGGCATTGCAATCGCTTATACGGCTGCTTCACTCTGCATTACCATTCCCAACTTGTTAGTCCTTGGACGTGTGATTCCGATCAGGCTTCGTGACGTTTTTGCCTCGTGCTACCTGCCGTTGCTGTTTTCCACGATCATGGGGCTGGTTGTCTATTTGTTTCTCGTATTCGTCGGTTCTTCCTGGAACAATGTTGTCCTCTTGTTAACGGGTGTCCCGATCGGCATGCTGGTCTATGCAGGGCTGGTGTTTGCGTTTGATCGAAAATCAATGGCCGACGTGTTGCTTTTTATCAACAATCGGCGGGCCGCCGACCTGACTGAACCACCGGACGAAACCTAAAGCGAAATGTTGGTTTTGAAGCGCTGTATCAAGAAACTTAAGAACCTGGCAGGGGAGGTGGATCGATGGTCCTACGCGCGGGGCCTGCGATCGACCCACAACCTGGCATTGCCAGACTTTCTGGGGATCGGGGCACAAAAATCGGGTACATCCTGGCTGGCAGCAAACCTGCGACTCCATCCGGAGATCTTTCTCTCAGATGAAAAAGAAGTCCACTATTTTGATCGTGATTACCATCGCTCGCTACGTTATTACGCGAGCCATTTTGCCAGGGCAGGTGACCGGGTGAAAGGTGAAGTCACCCCCGCCTATGCTATTCTTGACCCCAAGATGATTCGTTTTATTCAGAAACTGATGCCCGACCTGCGGCTGATCTACATCGTCCGAAACCCGATTGATCGCGCCTGGTCACAAGCCTACATGAATCTTGTTTCCATCCCGGGCAGGGCGTTTAACGAAGTTGGCAAGGATGAATTCATCAACCATTTTCGATCACCGCGCTCGGTGTTGCGTGGTGACTATCAACAGTGCGTCGACAACTGGCTGGCCTGCTTTTCAGAAGACCAGTTATTGATCGAGTTTTTTGAGGACATTGCCCGCCAGCCCCAACAGCTTCTCGAACGAGTGTTTGACCACCTTCATGTCTCACGGCCGACGGACTGGAATCTTTTCCCGTTAGGTGAAAAAGTTTTTGCCGGAGACACCGAACCAATGCCGGCAGAATTCCGCGAAATACTGGCCGAGATGCATGCGTCCGAAATAGAAGCCCTCTACCAGCGGTTTGGTGAAAAAACGTCCGCCTGGCGGATTCCGGATCGACCAGCAGGAGCCGGCTCATAAACGAAAAACCAAAATTACTGTTCATTGCACCCGCGCTGGGGGTCTCCAGTGAAGTCTGGCTGCACCGCCAGGCAACCATGATCGACCAGCTCGAGGTTCATGTCCTCTGTTATCGACAGCAAAATCCGCTGGACTATCCCGCCGGTCCTTGCCGGGTGATTGAGTTGTATCCATCGCGCGGCCTGGTTTCTCGTGGCTTGAGAAGATTGCGTCGAACCATCAAGAAACGTGTTCTTTCGCCCGAGAATTTTTTTCTCAACGACTTTGATGTCTCCACCTGGAAGCGGGCCATGGCGACCCGGTTTGACACGTGCCTGGTCCATTATGGAACGATGGCCACCAAATTTGCCGATCGACTGGTAAGCTCCAACATCCCTTATGTCATTCATTTCAATGGATTTGACCTGTCCGAAAAACTGCTCGATTCTGAATACGTCCGCAAACTTCGGCCGGCCGTCGAGTCCGCCTCGGCACTGATCGTCGTCGCCCATTACATGCGCGATTGGCTGATTCAACAGGGGGTGGAACCGGCCAAAATCAAGTATCTTCCCTATGGCGTTCCGCTGGACCAATTTCAGCCCGGACCGAAACATCCTGAAAACTGTCGGTTTTTGATGGTCGGACGCCTGACTCCCAAAAAAGCACCCGTGGCGACCATCCGTGCCTTTGCAAAGTGTCACGCTCACTATCCCGACACACGGCTGCGGATCATCGGTGACGGATCTCTGCTTGCCGAATGCCAACAGCTCGTAGAAAAACAAAGGCTCGGTCAGGTGGTCGAATTCCTTGGCGCTCAGCCAGGCGGTGTCGTTCAAAAGGAGCTGGCGGCGGCTGATGTGTTTGTGCAACATTCCATTACACCGGAATCCGGCGATCGGGAAGCCTGATCGGAATCACAC
>JABACA010000123.1 GCA_014237975.1 Mariniblastus sp.
GCTGCCAGCTGAAAAAGGATTTGACTTCGACAGGCGGATCAGACCCGTATTCCGCCATGCCGGCACCAATTAACCCTCCCCGCCCAACATCGTAACCGTAGACCATTTCATCCAGATACAACTTCCAGTCCCGTTCGATCTCGCCGCGATGTGTCTCGATCGCTTGTTGGAACCCCCGATTGAACGAGGGGCCCTGGCTGCCCGCCTGCCCTGCCAAGCGGGCAAACGGCTTCCAGGTCAGCGAGTGTTGGCTTAAGAAATTACAGGCGGCCCAGCTCCAGGCATAAGCATCAACCTGGCGAAAGGAGATCGAGGAAATGTTCATGACTTCGTCCAGTGACCTGCCGTCTCCCTTGGCAACATCCTCTCGGATGATCTTAACGCGACCCCAATACGGACATTCCAGGTTGCTCTGAACGCGGTAGCCGAGTTTGAGCTTGCCTTCTTGCCAACGGTGGAGGCCCAACAGTTCTGCCATCCCCTCGCTGTACCAGGCCGGCCCCGAGCCGCCGAGAAACCACTGCATGAAGGCGTGGGTCCCTTCGTGTAACAGCAGGTGGCGGGTGTAATAATCACCCGGCTGCAGAAAGACCCAAATTTCGTGCCCGCGGTTGTAGCCGGCCAGGAAATCAGGCAGGTCGTCAGGTATCAGCCCCGCCTTGCGAAACGCACCCGTTTGATTCCGGTCGGCGATAATTATCACCGATAATCGGTAGGGCGCCGTGCGTTCCGGGTCGACTTCAAAATACGCGCACCAGCGGGGAATGGCCGCATCGAACACCTGCACCAGCTCCTCGGTCACCGACTTGTCACGAACATCGGTATACAGATCAATATGCTTGCCTTCGATTCGCTGGATCCCCGCTGCGGCGACACGGTCCTGGTCAATTTCCAGCGGCAGTGGCATGGCCGGGTTGAGTTGCCGCATGCGGGACTGGTCGGAAGTTTGTGCACCGGCGGGGACGGGCAGAGCCAAGCCCAGCAGAGCCAGGCTGTTCAACGCAATCGCGAAATTCAGGCGCATGAAAATACCTATCGCAAGGGGCCCCAGGTTTCCCGCATGATTTGATACATGCCCGGGTCATGTTCCTTCAATTCGGCGCGAACAAACGGATAGAAGTCGTTAACACCCAGGTAGGCTTCGGTCGATTCGGCAAAATACTCTTTGGCGTTGTTCATGCCGTAGTGTCGTGCGACTTGTCCGGTGTGCAACAGGACCTCGTCATAATGGCCGCTGTCCCGGGCCGTCTTGTAGGCTTTTTGAATAGCATCGTCATGGAAGCCGATGACCTGATCATGATAGGCGTGCGCCAACTCGTGGAGAATGACGTACGGGTGTTTGGCCCACATGTTTCGATCGTAAAGCTGCCGGGCTCGCGGTATGTGCACATGCTTGACCAGCCGCGGGTCATGCTGGTGTGCGATCAGCCATTGTCGATTGGGGTGGTATTGCATGTTTTTTAAAACGGGGTGCTCCAAGTCGATCCAGATGGATAGAGCCTGAAGCTTGGCAAGTTGCCTTGCCGGCACGATAAACTTGACCCGTTGCAGGTGGTTGCCAAGCGCTGCCAACGCCTGCTCGCGCACTTCGCGATTCTCGTCCCGCATCAGCTCGGGATCCACTTTAATCGTCCACCCCTCAACCTGCATCGGGACCGGGTCATAGAACACAGGTTCGTCGGCCGAAACAGGCAAGGTGAACAGGCTGGCCAGCAGGGCGGCCGTTAAACAGGTTGTTGCTTTCATCGTTCTTGTCCATGACTTGATACGTCTATTATTGTGACAACCGAGCGGAGGAAATCCAACCGACTGAAATGGATCCAATCATTTTGCCAGCAAATTAATGGCCAATCTGGACCGAATTGCCTACCATTATGAGCTGCGTTGCAGCAAGCGGAGAGAACCCGTTTTAGCAGACATTTGATTTTTCGCGGTCTTCTTATGAAAACAGAAATACGCGGGCGGCTTACTGCCCTGGGCCTGGCGGGCCTGTTGCTGGCAGGCTGCATTCGGCAATCACCTCACGAGGTGGTTGTTTACACGGCCCTCGATAAAGAATTCTCCCAGCCGGTGTTGGACGAATTCCAGGACGATTCGGAAATTGCCGTGTTGGCAAAGTTTGATGTTGAATCCAACAAGACCGTCGGGCTGGCCAATGAGATCATTAGTCAGTCTGGTCGTCAGCGATGTGATGTTTTCTGGAACAATGAGATTCTTCATACGCTGCGACTGAAGCAACAAGGGCTGCTGCTGCCGTACAAAAGCCCGTTAGCCGACCAGTACCCCGACCAGTTCGTGTCCAAGGATCATGACTGGTATGGCTTTGCCGCGCGGGCCAGGGTCCTGATTGTCAATACGGACTTGCTGCCGGACCGGAGCACGTGGCCGACTTCGGTAGCCGACCTGGCCGATCCGCGCTGGCAGAACAAGTGTGGCATGGCCCGGCCCCTGTTTGGTACAACCGCCACGCATGCCGCGGTTCTGTTTAGCAGCCTGGGAGAGGAGAAAGCCAAAGCGTTTTTAGCCGCGGTTGCCAGCAACGCGCAGATCGAAGGTGGTAACAAACAGGTCGCGACGAATGTGGCCCGCGGCCGTTACGCGTTTGGCTTAACCGATACCGACGATGCCATCATTGAAGTAGAAAACGGCGCACCGGTGGAGATCGTTTTTCCCGACCAGTTGCCTGGCCAAGGGGGGACACTGTTCATCCCGAACACATTGGCCCTGATCAAGGACGGCCCCAATCCCCAGGAAGCGACCCGACTGGTCGACTACCTGTTGCGGCAGGAAGTGGAAGAACGATTGGCAGCCGGGCCCAGCGCACAAATTCCGTTAAACCAAAACAACCAGGTTCCATCCCGGGTGGAACCGGCGAAAGAGCTGCGGGTGATGAACGTCGATTTTGAAGCGGCCGCCGAGCTCTGGTCGCAGATTACTCCCTATCTCGAATCGACCTTTCCGGTGGGCGGCCAGCCCGACAGCGGCTAGTGGATAACCACTAACGGATAACGGCTGGAATGCGATTCAGTCGTTCGCCACGATCAGATTGCGCAACACCAGCTGGCAGGCGCCGGCATATCGCACTATTCCCATGTTAGATGAATGATGTTTCGCCTGTTTACAAAATGACTCAAGGCCAGGGCAAATCGGACCGCAAGAGAAACTACAAGTCCAGCTCCGCTTCGATCCAACCCTGCAATTGTAGCGACATGGCTATCCAGCTTTTGTCGCGCGCAATTCGCTTTCTCTTTTCCCGCTTTTCAGGCGTATCACTGGCCAATACATTTTGGATGGCCAGGGTGATTTCATCGGCCGTGCCGCCAATCTCTACGTCCGGTTTGTATTTTATCACTTCGGGCAGCGGAGTACTGACAACCGGAACGCCCAGTGCAAAATATTCCATTAGTTTCAACGGGTTAACGGCAATCGTTAAATCATTGATCTTAAAGGGAACCAGGGCCACGTCGAACCAGGACGCCAATTCGGGCAATTGTTCATAGGGAACCGGCCCGAGGTAGTGCATGTTGGGCGCCTTGGGAAGTTGATGCTCCGGCAGCTGGGACGGCCCTACAATGAGATAGTCCATCTCCGGGTTCAAGAGCGCCGAATCACGGACGACCTCCAGATCGAGCCACGAATTCAACAGCCCAAAAAAACCGACAATAGGGTGTTTGTACTGCTTTAGTTTTTCTGGTTTTTCAATGAGATTGCGATCAACATTAAAATGATCATAATCCACGCCGTGCGGTAGATAGTGGGCTTTTGTATCAGGCTCGAACTGAGCCAGCTTTTCCGCACTGGCCACAACCAGGTTGACGTTTTCAATGAGCCCTTTTTCAAGTTTCTGGATCAACGGTTTGTTGACTCCAGGAAATTCGGCGAAATCATCGACGCGGTAATAAATACTGAGGTCGTCGCCAATCTTTCCGGCCACCCCCCCCATGAACGGCCAGGTTGTTAAAAAGACTCTTTTGCGTTTTTGTTTTGGGCTTTGTCTGTTGAGGCACTTAATCATCAACCGGGCATTGAGCTTCCTAATAAAGCCAAACTGATTATAGGGAATCTGAAAAGGATCAATCAGCTGCAGGTTGTGCGGCCGGGACTTTTCCTCAGCGGCTTCTTCCCTGGACAGCCAGCCCGCAAGTTTTTGAAAGGATCTCTTGATGTCGTAAAGATTCAGCCTGGGGGACCGCAACCCGATTGTTTCCACCCAGACAAGACGCACATCCGGCAGAAAGTGTTTAAGTAAATGCTTACAGCTAAACGGCAGTCCATTCCAGTCGTCCGTAAAGACAACAATTTCGTAGTCCTTTTCCATCATTTCGGGCACTGCAAGAACTCGACGATTCGACTGGCCGCTTTTCCATCACCAAATGGATTTCTGGTTTTACTCATTTCTTCCCAGTCGGCCTGATTGGTTAGCAACCGCGTCACTTCAGACACAATTTTTTCTTGATCGGTCCCAACCAGTATGGCCGTGCCCGCTTCAACCGCTTCCTGTCGCTCGGTAACATCCCGCATCACCAGCACCGGCTTCCCCAGTGAAGGTGCTTCTTCCTGCACGCCGCCGGAATCGGTTAGCACGAGATGGGCCGAGTCCATTAACTTAACAAAGGGCACGTAACTGACGGGATCAACCAGGAAAACATTGTCCAGGCCTTCAAGCAAACGATAAACGGGCGCTTGTACATTAGGATTGAGATGAACGGGGTAAACAAGAACCAGGTCCGGAAAATTCGTAGCGATGGTCTTGATGGCCTCGCAAATATTCAGAAAGCCTTCACCGAAATTTTCGCGCCGATGTCCGGTGATGAGCAGGATCCTTTTCCCGGAAGCCAGAACGCTTTTTAGTGAATCAATTTCACTCATGTCCTGGTCGGTGTTTTTCAAGGTGTAAAACAGTGCGTCGATAACCGTATTACCCGTCACAACAACAGCCTCAGGGCGAACCCCTTCTTTTAACAAGGCCTCCTTTGCCATCTCGGTCGGTGCGAAATGGTAGTCGGCCAGGCTGCTGACCAACCGGCGATTCATTTCCTCCGGGAAGGGAGCGTACTTGTCATTGGTGCGCAACCCGGCCTCGACGTGCCCGATTTTCACCTTGTTGTAAAACCCCACCAGTCCACCGACAAAAGCGGTGGTGGTGTCACCCTGGACCAGAATGATATCCGGAAGGTATCCATCAATCACCTTTTGTAACGCCTCCCCGATCGAGGCGGTGATCTGTGAAAGCGTCTGGCCAGGCTTCATTAACTTGAGATCATATTCATATGAGATATCAAAGTTGTTCAATGCCTGGTAAAGCATTTCCCGGTGTTGCCCGGTCAAACAGACTCTGGTTTCAAAGTCCTCAGACATTTCTCTCAAGGCATGTACGACTGGAGCAAGTTTTATTGCCTCTGGACGTGTCCCGATAATGACAAGTACTTTTTTCAATTTAATGTCTCGATCCAGTTGGTTTCTGTCAAAGGAAGCAATGTTTATTAATCATTTTCAATATCAAAGCAACGCCATTTTTTTGCCAAGCAAATCAACATCACCTGGTGGACAACCGCTGGTATCCCCTTCAGTCGTTTGACGCCAACAGATTGCGCAACGCTGGTTCGTAGGCGTTGGCATAACGCACCATTCCCATGTCGTTGGGATGCGAACCATCGGTTGCCGCTTCGCCATCACCACCGAGCAGATCGGTCCCGTCCAGGTAGTGGAGATTGGCCACCCCGTCGGCAACCATCTGCTGATAGGCTGTCTTCAGAGCCGCATGGTTTTCCCGATGAAATTTTGCGGCTCCGTTCCGCAACCAGCCGCCCGTATTGATCCGATCTTCAACCAGCAGGATGGGCGTTTGGGGGCGGGCCGTTTGCAGTTGTTCAACCAGGGCCCGGCACCGCTGGGTCACCTGCTGACCATTCATGTTGGGCAGGCAGTCGATGGCGTAGACGGCAGGGTCCAGTTCGACCAGGAACTCACCCATCGACGCGTCCATCGTGCCGTTGCCGGAAAAACCAAGGTTGATCGTGGGCCGGCCAAGCCGTCGGCCCAGGATGGAAGAAATCGACATACCCGGTCTCGAAGCACAAGCGCCGTGCATAATCGAGGTGCCATAAAACACAACCGGTTTTTCGTCGCGGGGAGGGACTCCCTCAAAGGTTGCGTTGTTGCTTACACCAATCTCAAGTGATTCGATTCCGTTGTACAGCGGAAGGTACAGCAGGTAATCCCGGGGTGCGCCAGCGGCCAGCGGCCGAACGCCCTGAACCAGGCGGGTAGTGACCGATTGGTTGCGGGGCATGGCGACAGCCGCCCACCGCCAAGGTTCTTTTGGATTGATCGTTTTGTTGGCATCGGGAGTGTCGTCGCGGGCGTACAGGTCCACACCGCTGACTCCGGTGGCCGGCATGTGGGGCATGTCCAGCTGATCGCGAGACAGACGATACCGGACGTGAATCGAATCGGAATCGGTTTTGAAACAAGTGGCCATGCCGGCCGAATGGCGGCTTAAATCCCAGACAGGTTGACGCACCCGCTTTTCTGCCCGCGCGGGCAAACGATCGTAGTACTTGGCCGTATCGTCAAACCCCCTACCCTCGACACCCCAGTCTTCAACGTTGTGCCAGGTCGGTTCGGCAGCTCCTGGTTTTTGCCCGAGTGCAAAGGGGCCGATTGCCAAGCTGGATGCGGCTGCCGAAGCCTGGAGAAATCGGCGCCGGGACAGGCTGTTCATAACAGAATGCATGGACTACTCCGATGGCTGAACCGAACAAACATATTATGCCAGGCTGATGTATTCACTGGACGATTCATGTGTCACAACGGTGCCCATTAAGGTGTGAGCAGTCACGTCGTAGATGCCAATTGGAATCGTTTGGCCAATCAATCTCTGGTTGCCGTCGAAAACGACAATTCGATCGCAATGGGTCCGACCGGTCAGCTGGACCGGCGCGCCGGTCAACTGGGCGTCGCTGTCCGCTTTTTTGCTGGGACCCTCGACAAGAACATCAACGTTCCGGCCAAGAAACGCCTGGTTGTCATCTTCACTGATTTGATTTTGAACGGCCAGCAACTCGTTGTTGCGGCGTTTTTTTATTTCAAACGGAACGTCGTCCGGTAGATGGTCCGAGGCCCGGGTTCCCGGCCGCTCGCTGTATTTAAAAATAAAACTGTTCTTGAACCGGCATTCTTTTATCATGTCAACCGAAGCCTGGAACTCGGCTTCGGTCTCGCCGCAAAAGCCGACAATAAAATCGCTCGAAACGGCTGCCTGTGCCCCCAGTGTTTCGTTGATTCGGGCCATCATGTCGCGGTAGTCACTGACGGTATAACCCCGTTTCATCCGCTTGAGAACATCATCCGAACCGCTTTGCAGGGGAACGTGCAGATAAGGTGACACCTTGGGCAGATCCCGCACTGCCGAGAGCAGATCGTATGTCATGTCTTTTGGATAGTTGGTGACGAACTTGATTCGCTCGATGCCGCTAATCGCGTCCAGTTGACACAGCAAATCCGCCAACCGGGTTGTTTGCTCTCCGTCACGGAACTGGTAACTATTGACCGTTTGGCCCAACAGGGTGATCTCCTTACAACCCTGTTCAGCTAAGATTCTTGCTTCGTCCAGCACCTGGCTTGGCGGCCGACCCTGCTCGGGACCACGCGTCATGGGAACAATGCAGTAAGTGCAAAATTTGTCGCAACCTATCTGGATTCTGAGGAAAGCCTGGAACGGTGTGGGCCGCATGGTCGGATCGCGGAGCGGGTCAAACGTCTCGTGACTGCGCTTGATATCATTCACTGCGCCGTCGCGACGACCGAGACTGAGCGCCGTGTGTTGACCACCTTCGCGGCGGGCTTTTTCAATCAAATCCGGAATCTGTTGCAACTGCCCTGGCCCCACCACGAGATCGACAAAAGGCGCTTTCTGAAATATCAGCCGCTGGTCTTTTTGAGCCATGCAGCCCATCACGCCGACGATCTTTTCCGGATGCAACAGCTTTTCTTGCTTCAACCGGCCCAGGGCACTGTAGGTTTTGTTTTCTGCCTGTTCGCGAACGCTACACGTGTTGAACAGGATCGTGTCGGCCTGGGCTGGCGAACCCGTCAGTTCGTAACCACGCTGACGCAAACTGGCCACGACCATTTCGCTGTCCAACATGTTCATTTGGCAGCCGACAGTTTCGATGTACAGACGGTGGGGAGCATTCATGAATGGTTAGTAAATGGGTTTTCGGCCTGGGTGCGAGATCGCCCGGCGGGCTGTCCAGTATAGAGCGCTTTTTTTGAAAAAAAGGCGAGTCCTGAAAACAGCGAACCGGGCCTGTAACGGCTTAGTTTAACATGCAATAATTGATTGTTGCGATAGCTTTTCAATGATTGCCGCCGGCAAAATCACTGCAATTTAACGCCGAGACCGCCAGATACTGTGGCTTTTCGCAGCGACAGACACCGAAACAAGAGGTACAATACGATTGTGTGCCACATTAATCAGTCGAGGGAACCCATGAAATCCATCCACATTCTGATTGCCACCAGTGTATTGCTTATCTTGGCCATCAGTCCTGTCGCTGCTCAAGGCCAGGGCCAGACGGTTCGCCCTGAAGGAGACGGAACCCAACAAAAGTCGGGTCAGCAAGACGGTCAGCAAACCAAAAATGGTTACGGCCGCGAGAATCCTTATGAACGGACTTATGAACGGCCTTATGAACGGAAAAAATTAGTGCGCCCGGTCATCACGAGCGAGCACATGATTGGCTTGGATGGCGGCTTGGACCCGGCTGAAGCTGGGTTCAACGGCGGCAATAACCAACCGGCAGGCGCACCGGCCAACAACTGGTTTGGCGGCGGGGGCAATGTTGCGGGCAACGGCGGAATTGGCGGAGTCAGCAATCGGCGGATGTCACCCTTCAGCAATACGGGAAACGGCAATGGGCGGATGTCACCCTTCAGCAATACGGGAAACGGCAACACGAACACCGGGCCGCGGGTTTCAGTGGTTAACGGCGTGAGGACGATTGAGGTCGAAGAGTCGTCTCGCAAAATCAAGATTATCGAAGACCCTCAAAAAGGAATTTACATCGAAATCACCAAACAGTATGGTCCCAAGGAACTGGCGTCCCTGAAAAACCGCATGCCGGATCTTGGCGAGTACATCGATCTGTTTCCGGAACAACTGAACAACAGTGATATTGAATTGACGATTGGTGTCACTTCCAAGTTCAGCGCTGCCAATGCCGAGGACTTGGAACGTCAGGACCAGGGCGCCTACAACGTTTACCGCCGGTTTGCCAACGCCCAATCGAACAACGGGCAATCCGCCAATTTTCAGCAACTCCAACCGCAAGGTCCCGTGTCACGGTATTGGGGGCCGAAACGACCTACCAACCTGCCGAGCGCTGCACTGAGCGGCGGCGGAGCCACTGGCCGATAGTCAGGGTTGATATTTCTCATGCCGTCGTCAAATGGGCGACGGCATTTTTTTGCGCTGCTGCAATGACGTGGTTAGCCGGGCTAGGGGTTTTTAAAAAGATCGCCAACTTGTGGCTGATAGCCGCGGACGAAGGCGGCCCCATCCATCTTTCGTTTGCCTGCGGGCTGGAGCGACAGAATTTGTATGCCGCCCTGCCCTGTTTGAACCGTGAGCTGATCATTATCAGCTGCCAGAACGATACCCGGCGGCCCGCCGGTCGATTCCACAGGAGCGACCTGGTGTAGAATCACTCGCACCGGCTCCCGGTTTTGACCTTGCCATTGGGTAAATGAACCAGGCCATGGCTGAAACGCTCGGATTTGATTGAAAATCTGTTCGGCCGACTCCCTCCAGTCAATGAGACCACTTTGTTTTTTTAGCCTCGGCGCCTTGCTGGCCCGTTTTGCATCCTGCGGCACTCCAAGAGGCGATTGGCCGTCCCATTGGTGGAGCATTTCAATTGCCTTTGCCACAGGCCGGACTCCCAGTTGGGCCAGGCGCGGTTCCAGCTCAGCGGCCGTTTCATCCGCGACGACGGTGGTCTTATCAACGGCCAGGCAAGGCCCCGCGTCCAACTTGGCAGACATATGGATCACCGTTACTCCGGTTTCGGTTTCGCCGTGGTAGATGGCCCAATTGACGGGTGCTGCCCCGCGGTATTTTGGCAGTAATGATCCATGCAGATTGATGCCGCCAAGTCGCGCGGCAGCCAAACACTCCCGCGAGAGAATCTGACCATAATCACACACGAAAAAAAGGTCTGGCTCCAATTCCGACAATTGGCGCACGGTGGTCGGTGAATTAACGTCTGTCGGCGACATCACCGCCAGGCCCAGGGACTCGGCCAAATCCCGAACAGGATTCTCCGACGTTTTTCGCCGTTTTCCCGAATCGAGAATCGGACGAGTAACGACGGCCTGGACAACATGCTCCGATTGGCAAATCCACTGGCAGGCAGGGATCGCAAATGGCCCGGTACCAAAAAATACGATTCGCATCGTGACGTGATTCCATTTATTGTTTCAAAAGAACGGTGAACACAATCCGATCACCCTTAACAATAGCGAGATTCGATTTCCGTCAGTCGTTTCAGGATCGCCGTTTCATCAGGAATTTTCTTGCCTAGCTGCAGGCTGTTGAACTCCAGCTCAAAAGCCTCCAGCTCTTGGGCAATCTGTTTTTTTGCCGAATCGCTGATGCGATCTACAAATAACACGCCATGAAGATGGTCATATTCATGTTGAATCACACGCGCCAACAGGCCGTCGACCACCATGTCGATTTCATTTCCCGCTAAATCGTAAGCCATGATATGAACCTGAGATGGCCGATTCACGTCTGCGTGAACACCCGGAATGCTGAGGCAGCCCTCTTCGGATACTTGCGAACCTTTTGGCTGGTCAACCACGGGATTGACGAAAACCAACTCCTCACCGTTATCCGGTTCGCCACTAACGTTCAAAATGAACATTTGTAGCGGCAAATCGACCTGGTTGGCAGCCAAGCCAATGCCACGAGCATCGTACATCAACTCGAACATTTCGCGGACGGCCGACTGCAACTCGCGATCTATCCGGCGAATTGTCTTGGAGTTATGCCGCAAAGTGGGGTGCGGGTAGTGGATGATTTCCAAAGGGCGGCTCCAGCTTTCAAAGGTGATAGCGTTGAATTATAAAAACCTCTTATCTTTTCGACACCCGTAATTTAGTTCAGCGCTATTAGCCGTCTACGGAAAAAAACTTTTTTTGAAACCAAAGTCGCCATAATCCAGGAGGGGTTGACGAAGGTCAGATTCATATTTTGAAAACCAACAACACAAATAACCCTATTTTTTAACCTGGAAAACGAACTCGCCGATCAAAACATCGTCAACCTGTTTGTGTAAAAAAAAATGAAATCAAAAAATTGTCGAGTCGTTAGTTGACAATTGGATCGGGGATCACAAAATGGCCCATACGAAACATGAAACCTTAGTTATCCACCTGCTCCCATCGCAGTTTGAAATTATAAAAACCACGATTAGCGAAGATGTTCTGGCATCATCCAGGAAGAGCAGCGTGTTTCATTAAGACAATTGTTTTGTCTGCGGCTAAAGCAGCTTTGAATGATCGACGAGACAGCCGCAGCCAGCTCGGAGTCCACGAATTTGGGTGGCGGCGACCGAGGGAAACGATAGTCGACAGCGCGCAACGCTGTGGGTCGGACTCCTCACCCGCTTTTGTGAAGTGACGGTTTGAGGTGGCAAGTATAGGGAAATCGTGCGACTTACTTTTTTGCAAAGGTTAGTTGCTTGCCATCCATGGTTGACCAGGATGGTTACCAGATTCCGTTACAACATTAACGCGTGTTGGCAACAATGCCGTTAATCAAGCGACGCCTAGGCTAGGAAGCCTGACGTCGTTTTTTAATGCGCTAACAGAATAGATCTACGATGTCCGACTGCCTGATTTCATTCGGTTCAAACCTTGGCAACCGTTCGGCGCTGCTGGCGCAATCGGTCGGGTTGCTGCAAGAGGTTTCCGGGATCAGCCGGGTTCAAACGAGCCAACCGATTCAGACTCAACCGGTGGGTGGGCCGTCGGGCCAATCGCCGTATCTGAATGCCGTTATTCGCTGTGAGGCATCGTTGCCAGCGGTGGAACTGCACCAGGAACTGCTCGGCATCGAGGCAGCGTTGGGGCGAGTGCGACGGCATCGTTGGGGCAGCCGCACTGTCGACCTCGACCTGTTGTTGTATGGCAGTGAGCGGATTGAAACGGACGCTCTCTCAATCCCCCATCCGCGAATGGCCTACCGGCGATTTGTGTTGCAGCCATCGGTGGAGATAGCCGGCGAAATGAAACACCCGGTGTGCGGCTGCACGATCAAAGAGCTGTTAAGATGTTTGGACAATCGCGTCAATCGGATTGTCGTCGTCGACAATTCACCCCGGCCGGCAGAGGCGTGGTTTGACCAATTGGCTTTGTCGGTCGAGGACGAACCATTTCGATTAGTGAGCAGCCATGCTGAAGAGATGGTTGAACCAGGGAAGGATGAGTGGCAGTTGATGTGGCTGGATTCGTCCCGTCCTCGCGCAGTGCTGGAGACCGCCAAGCTGTTAATACTTCACGGGCGACTAACAGATCCAGGTGTGGCAATCGACTTTCGGGGTCCCAGGTTGTTGGCAGCCGGTTTTGATTTGGAGGCAATGCGGGTCGAGATAGTGGCCGCCATTCAGGCAATGATACCAATACCAATCCGGAATGAATGACCATTCGGCGAAGCGAGCTTGCGGCAAACTTTTTTAATACTCGCATCGCCACTCCTGGCGATTTCGCCAAGCTCACCTGGTTCTGCACACGCCGCTGACACGAATCTCTTGCAGGCAGACGGGCACTGCCGTCCGGGTAAAGGACCAACGAGTGAAACCCGGCGGTGTTAATCAGTGCCCGCCGCGGCTAAACTGTTTGTCCGCACGGCCCGCGCTTTCAAAAACGGTGCAAACATGGCCCTGGTTTTAAATACAATGAATGTTTAGCTGCTAATTGATCACCCTGTTTTGCCGGATCTCCCATGTGCCGAAAGAACTTTTTGACCATCTGTTCAGCAGTGCTTGTCATGAGTGCCTGCGCCTGTTCCACCCGCTTTACTCGGGCGCAAAGTCCCTCAGGCGAAGTAAGGCCCGAGAACAATAGCGGCCATCACGTTGGGATTGAACGAGCCTACTCGCAATTACGATTTGACCGCCCTGTCGGTTTGACCGGAGCGGGCGACGGCAGCGGGCGGATATTCGTCGTTGAGCAGGCAGGCGTTGTTCGCTGGTTCAATCAAAACGAAGAAAATCCGACCTCCGGGGTGTTTCTTGATATCAGTCAACGGGTCAGTCGACGTGGCAACGAAGAAGGCCTGATCGGGTTTGCGTTTCATCCCGATTTTAAGAACAACGGTTATGTGTTTTGTCATTACTCATCTGACAAAGAGCGTACCGGCAAAAACCAGATTGCCTCCAATATCATTGCGCGCTTCAAAGTTTCCAAAGATCCGAATGTGGTTGACCACAGCTCGGAAAAGATTCTGTTGACGGCGCCTCAACCGTTTGCGAACCACAACGGTGGCGCACTGGAGTTCGGCCCGGACGGGTACCTGTATTTCTCGTTGGGGGACGGTGGATTTAAAGACGATCCTCTAGGCAACGGGCAAAACAT
>JABACA010000124.1:0-220 GCA_014237975.1 Mariniblastus sp.
AGCCCTGACTTCATAGCGGCCCGATGCGTAGTAGTCTCGCGTTGCGATTCCAGCACCGACGCGGGCTGTACTATCTCCATGCCCAACGACGTCTCCGGTGTATTCATCACCGTTGGCATGCAGCAGAAGTTTGCCGTCTGAGAGTTCGACATTTTCCGGGACCAGCCCACCGTTATCACCGCCCCACGCCTTGTCAACGATCAGCCATCGTTCAGAGTCA
>JABACA010000124.1:230-9478 GCA_014237975.1 Mariniblastus sp.
TTGAAATCTTCAAACAGGACTTCAGAAATGGGCGCGGGTATCGGCTGCGGGGTATCGATCCACTCTCCTCCGCGAGCGATCAGTGAGACGGATTCAATGGTCAGGCTACCTGGGCTTGCCTTGTACTGTTCGAGCATGACTCGCACGGTCTCGTAGCCGGAGGAGGTGGTGAAAGGCAAGACGATCCGCCGAGTGGCACCCTCTTCAATCTGAACGGATGCGGTAAGTCCATCCCGGCCATTCACCGCAAGTGTTGCGCCGGGCCCACCCCCGCTGACAACCGCTGCCAGGCTGTACTCCGTTTCCGGTGCGAGTGCAAAAGGAATGTCCTGCACAAGTCGTGCAGATTCGTCGGCAGTCGATACAAGTACGATCGTGCCATCATTGTTTGTTTCGGCATGGTCACTCACCCAGCCAGAAAGTCCTTCGTCAAAGGCGTTGTTGAGCAACATTTCTTCACCGACGTTGACGAGCGTTCGTGGGGCAGGCACCGTTGGCCAGCCCTCATCAGGTGGGTTCACTGGAGCGACTGTGCCTTCCACAATTCGCAGGTCATCAAAGAACACAGGGCCTGGTTGGCCTTGATAACTCTCCACAAACAATCTCACCTGCGTGCTGTCAGCCGCGGTATAAAAAGTAAACCGCTTCTCCTGCCATGCATCTCCCGTGGCAGAATTGGTCTTGGCATACTGTGTCCCCGAGTCGACACCAAAGGATGCCCAGGCACCTTCGGCCGAGCGAACTTTGACAGCAAACGTATAGCGGGTCTGTGGTTGGAGCCCCGTTATCAACTGTTCCGCGCGGACCGTCTCGTCGGGCGTTGCCGTGAGGCTGAGAACGCCATCGTTGACTGTGGCTGCTCCCGTTGGACCGGACAGCTGCCAGGCTGACAGATCACCGAGGGAGAAGTCACCATTGCGCACCCAGTTGCCATCGGCGCCAGGCGGGAGGTCCTCAGGCGGCGTTGTGTCGGGTGGCACGATGGGCGGATCGACAGGTTCTGTGTCAGGCGTGTCGGTCACGAGCTCCACACGGAGGTCGTCAATGGCGATCGGTGCGGTCTGCTGGCGAAAGGCCTGGATAAAAACGGTGACTTCAGAAACGTTTTCATCGGTCGTGAAGTCGAGTGTTTGACGTCCGGTTACATTGTCACCGGCCGATACTTCCGACCACCGACCCGCATGACCCCGAACGCCCGCATAGCCATAGCTGCCCCCGTCACTGGTCAGTGAAAAGGAGAGTCGATAACTGCTGCCAGGTTGGACCGCTACCTGCTGCAGAAGCGTGGCCGTTCCATCGGCAGTCGGTGTGAGCTGCAAGGCGCTGCCATCGTCCAGGCGGATCGTTTCCGCTTGGCCACCCGCCGTGCTGATATCGGTCCAACCAGAGAGCTGATCCTCAAAATCACCATTGGTTAACAAGGATTCACCGCCGCTGGGAGGTGCGGGATCGGTGGGTGGTTCCTGCGGGTTTTCAGGTTCTCCCGGGGGCGTGGGGTCTGGTGTCGAGTCGGGAGAATCAGCCAGCTCAAGGCGGACGTCATCAATGGAAACGGGGGTCGTCTGTTGTCGATACGCCTGCACAAACAGGGTGACTTGCGAGACACCTTCCTCGGTTGTGAACTCAAGCGTGTGGCGACCCGTCTGATTTTCACCGACCGACAGTTCGGACCAGCGTCCAGCGTGTCCGCGAACACCGGCATAGGCGTAACTACCGCTTGTGTTGGTGAGGGAGAAGGAGAGCCGATACCGAGTGCCTGGGTTCACTGCCACATGCTGAATGATTTCCGCCGTGCCACTATCAGTGGGGGTAAGCCGTACGGCCGGATCGTCCGACTGGGTAATCTCAACCTGTGCGGCTTCTGTGTTCTGAACCGTCCAGCCTGACAGGCCGTCAGAGAAACCTCCATTGATCAAGTCCGCCGCCATCAGTTTTCTTGGTTCAAAACTTCCATACAGCAGGGATGGCATCTTCTTCCGCCTCGATGCCCGTTTCTTTAGTGCCCGTTTCTTAGATGCTCGTTTCTTAGGTGCCATCGAACAACGCCTTTCCGATTGTTAGCCAGAAAAAATTAGTCGATCGACTACTACGGGAGCCAAGCGGGAATGTTTGAAAGAAAATAATAAAAAACGGCGCGGTCTCTTTTTCTCCTGACTCGCACGCGTCATTCTCCTGTAAACGCTCGTGGTTCCATTTACCAAGAGTCCATGCTGAAGCCGCCGTTTGTTAAGAGCATTACACGTTGTTTCTGAATGTTCGAAGCAGCGTGTTATTGGCTGGCGGCCTTTTAAAAAAAGTCGGCGGAGCCTTCCGGCCGGACCGGCTCCGTTTGGCTTGAGCAAATTGTGGATATGGTTGCCGCGACGCCGGAAAGTATTGTGGGGACTTATGACGGCATCGGGGAGTTTGTGGCAAATTCAACGTGGGTTCTCAAGCCAAATGGCGCGGCGAACATGTTATTTGAAGGAGAGTTTCTCTTTAAGCGTAGATGGTCTATCAGCGATACGGGGGAAGTTGTTGTAGATGGCGACAGATACAAACTCACCTCCAAAGGTGATTTGGTTTGTGATGACATGGCGTTGGAAATCATTGGATACAAAAGAGTCAAAGACATTGAATCAACATCAGAAACAAACCCCCCCTCCCGGTGTATCACCAGAACCACCCGAGTCAAACGGGCTAAATCCCTAGCGCCCGTCATCCGCTGGGAAACCCTTTCAGATCAGTCACTTTTTCACCGATGGCTAAAACATCACAAAACACAGGTAGACAACAATCTGATACAATTCCTTCGGACGTACCCAGCTCGATTCTGCGGGATGACTCGATGATCGCGATGCGACAGATCCTTTGGCGATTGACGATCACGGGCTTATCGGTATTGGCGTCGTCCCTCTTCCTGGCAGGCTGGACGTCGGCCCAGGAGACTCACCCGCCCAAGCGCGGCGCCTTTGCCACCCATCTTCAGCCTCTTCTCAAGAGCTACTGTTACGGCTGCCATGGCCAGGAAAATCCTGAGGGTGAAATCGACCTGCGCCAGTTCGCGTCATGGACCGACTTGGAAAGCGATCCGCACCTGATCGAAAAGATGATCGAGGCGCTGGTAAAAAACGAAATGCCTCCCGCCGGGGAACAGCAGCCGAGTGACGACCAACGAAAGTTGCTGGTGTTGCAGCTGAAACAGGCGCTTCAAAACAGTGTTTCAGATCGCGCAGTCGCCACCCCCTTCCGCTTGCGCCGGATGAATCGTTTTGAGTACGGCAACGCCGTGCGAGACCTGTTTGATCTCGAATCGTGGGTGTACTCGATTAACGATCGTATTATCCGGGACCACAACCACTATTTCAGACCCGAGTCAGGCAAGATGCCCGAGGTCGTCGTCGTCGGCAATCGCATCATGGGGCTGCAACAATTGCTGGAAAATCGCCTGCTCGGCGTGATGGCTTTTCCCAAAGATGCTCCCGCCGAAAACGGCTACAACAATCGCGGAGATCATCTCAGCTTGACCCCGGTCCTGATGCAGTCGTTCATGGAACTGAGTCGATCGGTTGTCAACGCGGAGAACTTTGACAAGAACTGTCGCAACTGGCAGGAGCTCTTCGAAGATCCGGCCAATCCGCGGGCACCGGCACCGATCGTTGCCGTCAGCGACGAGTCCGCAATGACGGGTGGTAGCGGGGTAACGATCAGCGCCTGGATCCGTCCGTCGAGAACGACCGATCCATGGCAGACCATTGTCCGGCGCGAGGATTCATGGCGACGCCAGTTGTTGGCGATCGGCAAAACGGGTGATACGTGGGGACTCTGGATGGGCGCCGGCATCGATGGCCAGTACGTCGAATTCGGTGCGGCGGTGGACCGGAAAAGACTGGGAGACGGGAAGTGGCACCACGTAGCCGGGACCTACGACGGCAGCCAAATTGACCTTTACCTGGATGGACAACCGATCGGCCGTCAAACGATTACTGGCGAGCTTTACACGCAAAGCAAACGTCCCATGCAGGTCGGATCGTACGGCGATCGCGAACCTTTTCATGGCGACCTGAAAGAGATCCGTCTCTATTCCTCCGGCTTGAACGCGGTTCAAATCGAACGCATGGCCGGTGGAGACAGGACGATCGCCGAGCCACAGCGGGTGGGCAGCTGGGACCCCGCAAATGGTGCCAAACCGAAGCTCGACCAAACGATCACTACCATCGCTCATCAGCGGATCAGAGAATTTCTGCTCAGGGCGTTCCGGGCTCCGGCAGATCCCCAAACGGCCAAGCTCTACACCGATTATTTCGACAAGCGTTACCGGGAGAGTAGTGACTTCACCCAGAGCATGAAAGAGGTCGCAACCGCGGCGCTGGCTTCACCGCGGTTCATTCTGGTTCACAATGAAACCCGGAACGACCTGCCCAACCAGGCGGCCTACCAGCTGGCGACGAGGCTCTCCTTTTTTCTTTGGAGCTCCATTCCGGACCAAGCGTTGTTGGAACTGGCAGGTTCTGGAAAGCTGCAGGAGGATGAAGTCCTGGAAAGCGAGGTGGATCGAATGCTCAACGATCGTCGTGTTAAAAACTTTTGTGACAGTTTCGCACCCCAATGGCTCAAGATCAACAACCTGGTTTCGGCATCCCCTGACTTCCAACAACATCGGGAATACTACTTTGGCGGTGACGACAAGATTTCGTACAAGCGTGGCATGCACATGATGCTGGAGCCGCTGCTGAACTTTGAAACGGTTTTCGTGGAGAACAGGCCGATCATGGAACTGGTTGACGCCGACTTTACCTACCGTAGTCACTTGCTGAGCGAATGGTATCAAGGCAGAGCCGCCACGTATCCGATCAACGTGAACTTGCGGCATATCGAGTTCACCCGCACGCCGTTGGATGACCGGCGTTACGGTGGGGTCATCACCACGGCGGCGGTGATGGTGATGACTTCCAATCCACTTCGTTCCCTGCCCATTACGCGAGGTTCCTGGGTCTCCTCGGTCATTTTCAACGATCCGCCCGAGCCACCGCCGGATAATGTGCCGGACTTGCAGGCGGATGACAAAACGTTGGAAACAGAGGGGGCGACGATCCGGGAAAAGCTGAAAATACATCGTAACAATCCACAATGTGCCAGTTGCCATCAAAAGATTGACCCACTCGGATTTGTACTGGAGAATTATGATTTAATGGGTCGCTGGCGAGACAACTACCGGACCGGTCTGAAGGTGGATGCGAGTGGAAAGTTGTTCGGCCAACACACGTTCCGGGATGTGGTTGAATTCAAGGACGCAGTGCGAGCTGAACAGGACGCCTTTGCTACGGCCTTTGTGGAACACCTGCTCTCTTATGGCCTGGGACGGGAATTAACCTTGGCCGACCGAATGGCAGCCATTGAAATAGCGAAAGCAAGTGAACAAGACGATTATCGAATGAGAGACGTGATCAAAAACATTGTGCTGCACCCGGTATTTCGGCAATCGGCAACCTTGTCACAAGGCAAACAGGCAGACGAATAATGACACCCCGAGGTGAACAATGAAATCTTTTGGCAGGCGCGAGTTTCTCCTGGGCGCCAGTGGCAGTATGATGGCACTGCCCTGGCTGGAGTTGAATGCGGCAACCAACAAACAGGCAGCCCACCCTTTGCGATTTGCCTCCTTCTACTCGCCGATGGGCTTTGTGCGAGATCACTTTTTTCCCAAACAAGGCAATCAGGACTTTCTCTCGATGCCGACCCTGAGTCCGCTCAGGACAGTCGGTGACAAGGTCAACTTGATCACCGGGCTGTACCGGGTCAATGTGCGGGGAACGGATGTGCATAACCAGGCGAGTTCCTGTTACCTCTCGTCGCAAGACCCCCAAGGCCAACTCAAATCGCCTTACCCGATGGACCGGACGCTGGACCACCTGATCGCAGACCAGGTCAGCCATCGTACGCCCATTCGTTCCCTGGAATTGAATTGCAACAGTTTCAAAGACCTGAAGGAATCGATCTACCTCGACAATATTTCCTGGTATGCTCCGGAGCATGTGGCAACATCGATGAAAGACCCTCGCCAGGTTTACAGGAGACTATTCAAGACGCGTGCCTCGGACAAAGACATCACGGATCTTGCGCTGGCAGATGCCAACCATTTCAAGAGGAACCTGAACCCGCAGGACAAGCACAAGCTGGATGAGTATTTTGAATCAGTACGTGAAATCGAACGCCAGATTGAAAGGCTCAACCAGTACTACCGCAGCCACGAAAAATCGGAAATGCAGGAGCCGGGGGAAGGACCCATGACACGGGGCGAGTACATCCGCTTGATGGGCAAGTTACTTGTCGTCGCCTTGCAAAGCAATCTTACTCACGTGGCGACTTTCATGCTGGCACCGGAGCGTTGGGGTTCGCCGCAACAGTACCATGAACTGAAATTCACCAAGTCACATCATGGCCTCACGCACGGCCAGTCCAACGAGGATGTCAAAAAATTCCTCGTCCAGGTCGACCATTTTTACGTCTCGCTATTTGCTGAATTTCTTGAACAGTTGGATGCGGTTCAGGAGGGAGAGGGGACGCTATTGGACCACAGCATCGTGACGCTCGGTTCAGGGCTTGGCGATGGCGAGCACCACACGATGAACGAATTACCAATCGTGATGGCCGGCTCGGCAAACGGCCGGCTGAAAACGGGTGGCATGGTCCATTGCCCCGAGGAAACACCCTTGGCCAACCTTTGGCTTTTGCAGGCTCAGTTGATGGGTACCGGCTTGAAACGCTTTGCCGATAGTACGGGACCCTTGGACCGTTTGCTCATTTAGCGCGACTCCCTCCAAACCGATCGAACTTAAATCCATTTTCCAGAACGGGTCCCTGATTCAGTCCCGGCCACGTGATCAACATCGCATCTTCAGCCATTAAGAAAGTCATAGACAGATGGTCCTTTATCGTGCGTTTTACTTTTTAACGGTCGTCCTGCTTCTTGTTGGCCCAGGTGATGCGGTCGGCCAAGATCCGGAGCCCGACAACCCGGCCGTCACACCGCAGCCGCGGCTGGAAGAATGGTGGTTCGAGCGCCACGCCAAGAAGATAGGCGAGTTCAAGAAAGAGAACGTCGACCTGTTGATGGTGGGGGACTCGATCACCCACAATTTCGAAAGTGTTGGAAAACAGGTTTGGGAAAAGTCGTTTGCCCCGCGGAACGCGATCAACCTCGGCTTTGGTGGCGACCGCACCAATCACGTCCTATGGCGACTGGATCACTTGCCCAAACGGAAGCAGTCGCCCAAGGCGGCCGTTGTTATGATCGGGACCAACAACATCTGCTGGGGCAGTGATCAGCCCCGCGAGGCGGCCCTCGGTGTGCAAGCGATCGCCAAGAAACTCCACATGGATTACCCGGACATGAAAATCTTGGTGCTGGGGGTTTTTCCCAGGCGGCGGAAACTGGACCACCCCCACCGGAAACAAGTCATGGAGTTGAACGCAGCACTACCAGGCTTACTAAAAACGATCCCCAACGTATCCTTTAAAGATATCGGCGATCAGTTCCTCGACGAAAATGGTTTCCTTTCAGAAGAGATGATGCCGGACACGACCCACCCCAGTGAAAAAGGTCACCAGGTATGGGCCGCCGCGATCGAAGCGGACCTCAAAGAGATGTTGAAGTAATCGTTGGCCCGTTTGCCAGGAAACGTTATTTTTTAACGAAAGGGTAGCAGCGCAACTCGGCCGCTGGTGCTGGCGAACTGAAATTTTCCGACATCCCCGTTTCTTTGAATTTAGGTTTTGAATCCGGGGCCCCCGTCCCGCCATTAGTCCGTTTTTGCCGGCGTCCCACACACAGGCGCGATGAGTTTTTTGCTTGAAAAGCAGGGGAATGGCCTGCGGAATTCATGCCCATAGTGAAATTACCTCGCCACCTGTATTTTTTTGCCAACAAGATTGGCCTGCGTAAGAATACCCATCTAGCAGTCTTGTCACTCCCTAAGAAAAAAACAGAGATTGCAATGAAAATACCAACCTGTTCTGGTTGCAAATAGCAAAACTGGAATCAGGTTTTAACCCACAAAGCAGTAGCCCGGGCTCATTGGAAGGCGGTGGGCACCCGGGAGAACCTGAACACAAGAAAGGGTCGACTTGCCTAATCGTCTTGAGACTGAAAAATCAGACAGGCCGTCACCCGTAGTGCCGCCATGAACACGAGGCCGCTCCACAACAGTGGAACCTTTAAACCGATCGCCGATCAACATCGTCAAACGGCTACGTTTTCAAACTCGCTGAATCGTACAGGTCTCCTATAAACGCAAGGCCATCTCAAAATGTTCAATAACCTTTTCAATAACGATAAAGACCGCGATGATCCTACTTCCGACTTTTTATTGGGCCAGTTCATCCCTGGCTATAGGGACTACAGGTGGTTTCGCAGATCACCTAAATCATACATCGCATGTTTAATTGTTGTAGCTGCCACCGCTCTACTGGCGGCCATGTTTATTCTGGGATCGATTATCTGGATTTTCTTTCTTGACAATGACCGCCCCCAACCCAAAAAGACGTCCCAATATGCGCTGCCTCAAATACAGACCGAATTGACGATTGATGAGAGGGATCGCATCAGTCCCAGCCCTCTCACGGTTCAGGATAGACTTCCTGCTGGCAGCTTGCTGTCGGCCCTTGGGATGAGGGCCTACTCCGTCAGCGGTGGCGAAGGCCTTAGCTCTTTGACGAAGTCCTGGCGGCGATCGGCTTGGGTGGGAGATGGATTTCGTACAGCGTCTGGGGACAGAGCAGGACCGAGTGCGGCCTTGCCATTTCATCCCGGCTCAGGATCTTTAGCCGTTCATACAGGCTGAAATACAAGCTGCTCGCGCTTGCCGTCGTCAGGGGAATTTCATCATGCCAGACCGAATAAGTTCCCAGCTTCCCATCGATGCGATAGAAGAAGCCCTCGACAGGGTGCGTCAGGACCAGCTTCTGTTGTTCGATCGAGTCGAATCCATCGAGTAGCGCCATCGGCTTACCGCTGTCCTCCAGCTCAATTTCGCAGCTGCACCATGGCGACCTGATATCGAATCGATATTGCCGGTATCGCCCGGCTTCTGAGTCATACTTACAGTCGATGTCATAGCTCCCGTGGTGCCAGGGGATGCGCCAGAACGAACGAGCCAGGTACACGAGACGGGAGCCTAGCGTGGTACCAAAGAACCACGCCGCGTGTTGGCCGGTGGAACGATCGATCACGTAGACCCGGTGATTCGTCTGTCCAAAGTTGAACTTCG
>JABACA010000124.1:9585-13536 GCA_014237975.1 Mariniblastus sp.
TCTTCTGCAATGTGAGGCCGCAGTCGGTCAATCGGAACGGCATAATTGATCAACGCGAAGTGCCGCAATTTCGTGCGGACGTCCATCCACCCGAGTCGCCGATCTGCGATGCGGCGATCCAGTTCCTCCGAAAAACCGGTTGTCGCCATCTCCCTTGCTCCTGTCAGACCACCATGGTCTCCCTGGTCGTGTCATTTTGATTGCTGAAGTCCAACTCGCTGCAGTTGACCTTGACTGCCCGCGATGGCAATGGTTCCGTCATTCGGATGGTTGGCCACGGCGTAGGCCCAGCCCTGGATCGCTGGAATTGTCTGGAGGACCTTCACATTTTCGGTATCGACAACGCGGGCCCGACCGTCGACGCAACTGGCGACCATCCGTGATTCATTGATCCAGGCGATATCGAGTGGTTCGGATTCGAGCCGAACATAACGCATCATTCGTCCAATCGTAGGCTGCCAAAAACGGATGGTACGATCTCCGGCTGCCGTGGCGACCATCGGCTTGCCGGAGGCGAGGGGGCAGACCGCCATCGCATTAACGGGCTTGATGTGTTGGTTCAAACTGCGGATTAACTCTCCCGACTGGCCATCCCAGACACGAACTGATTGATCGTGGCCAGCCGTTACCATTTCACCGCCATCGAGAATGCAGGCCGCACTGACGCCACGGGAGTGACCTTGATAGGTTTTTACCGTTGCTTGTTTTTCCAGGTCCCATAGGGTCAACAACCGATCGAGACTCGCCGAAACCAAATGTTTGTTGCCGCGCCAAACGACTGACAGGACAGAATCGTCGTGGCCGGATAACCTCATTTGTGACTTGCATTGGGGCCAAGAGAAAATCTCAACGATGCCTTCGTCCGATGGGTTCCCACCTCCCACGGCCAGTTGGTTTCCGTCCGGCGAAAATGCGAGACAGTGCAGGTTGGCACATGAAACCTTGACCGTCTTTTGCAATCTTAACTCAGGCCAGCTGAAAACCTGCAAGCCGTTTTGCGAACAACCAACGAGCGATTTGCCATCGGTTGCGAAGGCGATGTCCGTGATCGGTGGCCCCTGACCCCAGAGCGTGGTGATCCCAAGCAGGGAGAAGACAGGGAGCATGCCCAAGGTCGAATGGACAAGGCACCATTGGATCCGGCCGATCATGCCAACAATTCCTTGATCACATTTGATTCCTGTGGTGCGATGCGAGTGGGGCGACCGTCAGGCGTATGTAATTCGTGCCCCGGGTCGATTCCAAGAAGCGTATAAATCGTCGATGAAAGATCACCCGGAGTAATCGGCCGGTCTTCGACGAATTCTCCCAACGCATCACTTGCGCCGATCACCTGACCGCCTTGGACACCGCCGCCTGCCATCGCGACGCTGAAACAATTGGGCCAGTGGTCCCGGCCGCCCGTGCTGTTGATTTTTGGCGTGCGGCCAAAATCGGTCATCACCAAAACCAGCGTCTCATCGAGCATCCCACGATCGGACAAATCTCCAATCAAGCCGCTAAGTGCCTTGTCCAAACCTGGAATCAGGGCGTGTGAGGCTGAACGCGGATCGCCCGGATGGCGGTTGGCGTAGGTCGCCAAATTAAGATGGTTATCCCAGCCGGTATTGTTCACGGTGACAAACGGTACGCCTCGTTCAACCAACCGACGGGCCAGCAGGCATTGCTGGCCGATGTTGTTGGAGTCAGCGAGGTGAGCCCGCGGATCAATGGTGTACCGCTCCCGCACTTTGCGGGGTTCTTCGTTGAGATCAAAAGCCGCCTTGGCCTCATCCGATGCGATCAGGTTGTAAGCCCGCTCCAAGTCGGGATCACTGGAGCCTTTCGCCTTGGCTTTCAGGTTGCCGAACTCGTTCATCGCTTCCACAATCTTGCGGCGTCGGTCGAGTCGCGAAATATCAAGTCCCTGGTAAAAATCCAGATCGCGAACATGGTAATTCGATTTGCCAGGGTCGCTACCCAGTGAAAAGTGCTTGGTGCTGTTGGGAAGGAAGCCGTTTCCGATCGTGGCCGCGTCACGCGAAATCAAATTGGGGATCGCGATATTGGATGGCAGAACTCCGGTTTGCGCTCGCAGATGGGCGACCACCGACGCCATCACGGGATACTCGAGCGCCGGTGTCGGTTGGTAGCCGGTCATCAGGTATTGCACCGCGAAGTTGTGCACTCCGAACGGTGAGGTCACGCTGCGAACCAGGGCCAGCTTGTCCATGATCTTGGCGGTGTGCGGCAAGTGTTCACTGATACGGACACCCGCCAGGTTGGTCTTGATCGAATCGAACGGGCCCCGGACTTCGGAGGGCGCCTTGCGCTTGGGGTCAAATGTATCGAGATGGCTTGCCCCGCCATCGAGCCAGATCAGAATGCATGACTTGGCTCGGCCGGGAGTTTTAAAATTCGCTATAGCACGGGAGGCCGCCGCGCGTTGCAACTTGAAAAAATGCCCCGCGCCCAGGCCGAGGGCCGTTAGTCCTCCGACGCGGACAAAATTTCGGCGAGTCAGGCCATCGCATCGTTTTGCAGTGCTCATAGGTACTCTTTACTATTTGGCTTTCCCGCGTCGACCAGGTTGATCATCGCATTGAACCGTTTAATGATTGGTAACAAATTCCTGGCACGTCACGATCCCCCAGACAAAATCTTCCAGGGTATCCCGCTGTTGTGCGGAAGGATTTTTTTCGTCTAGCAGTTGCGACAGGAATTTGATTTCTTCCTCGTTGGGCGGGCGATTCAAGGCTACCTCGTAAAACTGGTGGACAATTTCCATCGGAGTTTTTCCAGACTGGATCAGTCGATCAAGTCGTCCCCCCCCGGCGCCGACTCGTTTGTTTAACAGCTCCCCATTGAACAGGTGAAGTTTTTGCGCCAGTGGACCGGTTGGTGAAGGAGCTCCTTCGCAAGAGTTGGTTCGGTCGCATCGGCCGAGTATGTCCAGCGCGTCGGAACGAACGGCTCCGTCGCGCAGTTCGATGGCCCGCGTGCCGGGTGGTTCGTCCCCGTATTGGCCATCGACGCCGAGCACATCCGATATCGCATCGGCGAGCACTTCGGGCTCGAGAGGTTTTTTCACCAAGTGCGAGTAGAATCGAACATCCGCTTCATTTCCGGCAACAGGAGTGATGCTCCGTGCATAAGTCGAACTCATGGCAATGACTTTTAATGTATGACGGATATCGCAGCCGTGTTCAGTAAAATCTTTGGCTAGTTGGTTCAGTAGCACCGGGTGAGTCGCCGGGTTGGTCGATCGAAAGTCGTCGACAGGCTCTACCAGGCCACGACCCATCAAAGATTTCCACAAACGGTTGACGATTGCCTTGGCAAAATATGGATTGCTCTGATCGGTCAGCCAATCGGCAAAAGCGTCGCGACCATCTTCTGTATCGCCTGGCAAAAAGTGCTCGCCCGGAATCTTCATCAAGGCAGCTTGCCCCGTAACGGGGTGGATGTTTTTGCCAATCGGATTGAGCCGGATAATCTGGCCACGCGTCAGCTTCGAAAACATGGCCGTCAGTCCATGAAAGTCATCCTGTGTCCATTTATCCAGCGGATGATTGTGACAGTTGGCACACTTCATCCGACTGCCCATAAAGACCTCGGTCACGAATTCCGTTTGCAACCTGGCATCCTCAACGGCCGTATAAAAGGTTGCCGGACCATGCTCGGATGAATCACCACTGGCCGTGATGATCTTCCTCGTCATCTGGTCGTAGCCGACCCTTTCACGTAACTGCTGGGCGAGCCAATCATGAAAAGCCCGCGCCGCCTGCGGTGTCGTGGCGACCAGGTTCTTGTCAATTTTCGATTGGATCCGCAGGAGCTTGGCCAATTTCAACGTGTAGAAGTCAACGAACTCTTCGGAGGCGAGTAATTCGTCGATGACCACTTCTCGATTCAAATGACTATCGGTTTCGCGTCGGTATTCAGGCAGCCGCCCGGTCAGGTCCAGTGTGA
>JABACA010000125.1 GCA_014237975.1 Mariniblastus sp.
CATGGCGCGGTCAGTCAATCGAATATTGCGTTTGTCTATGACGGCGATTTATGGATTGCCGGGATTGATGGTTCCAGCCCTCATCGGTTGACGTCACATGAAGGGGTTGAAGCCAATCCCCGTTTTTCACCCGATGGTAAGTGGATTGCGTTTAGTGCCCAGTATGATGGAAATACCGATGTCTACCTGATGCCCATTAGCGGGGGTGCCCCGACGCGATTAACGTATCACCCCGCAGCGGACAATGTCGAAGGCTTTACCCCCGATGGATCTGCCGTATTGTTTTCGACCACTCGGAATGTTTTTACTCGGCGGTACCACCGGTTGTATACCGTCTCGACCCAGGGTGGATTTCCCCAGCCATTGCCGATTCCTAATGGATTACGTGCCTCGTATTCCAATGACGGCAGCAAGATTGCCTATATCCCGATTGCAGAACGATTCAACCAATGGAAGAACTATCGTGGGGGAACCTGTTCCAGGATCTGGATTTTTGACAATGTCGACCACTCGGTACAACCCATTCCTCAACCCGAGGGGCGCTGCAATGATACGGATCCTGTGTTTGTAGGTGATAGGGTTTATTTTCGCTCGGATCGAAATGGCGAATTCAACCTGTTCTCGTTCGATCCCAAGTCGAGTGCCATCCGTCAATGGACCGACTACCAGGATTTCCCGATCAACCGGATAACAGAATCTGCTGATTCGATTATTTTTGAGCAAGCCGGTTTGCTCCACCTGTTTCGCCCGGCAAGCGGGGAAGCCAATTTCATCCCTCTTTCGCTGACAACGGACCAGACGGAAATTCGACCTCGTTTTGTTTCGGGCAAGAAATGGATTCGCAATGCGGATATCTCACCGTCGGGCAAACGTGCGGTCGTTGAATTTCGCGGAGAAATCGTGACATTGCCGGCCAAGAAAGGGGACGTTCGCAACCTGACTCAGTCGCCTGGTTCCCATGAGCGTTCGCCCACATGGTCTCCCGACGGCAGCAAGATTGCCTATTTTTCAGATGCGGACGGTGAATACAAATTGTATGTGGCTCAGCAGGACGGCAAGGGGGACGCCCAAGTGTTCCCTATCGAGGGGGCGGGATTTTACGAGGCGCCGCAATGGTCGCCGGATGGATCCAAGATCAGTTACCGGGATAATTCCTGGAGCCTGTTTGTTTTTGATTTGACCAACAAGACGTCAACGAAAATCTGCAGTGAGCCCACCTTCGGCCCACCCATGGTGCGGGGACTGCACCATAGTTGGTCACCTGATTCCAAATGGTTGGCCTACACGGTCAATACACCGGCCATGATTCAACAGGCGTTCGTGTACAACCTGGACTCCAAGCAGTCGACGGCCATTTCAGATGGTATGAGCGAAGTCAGCGAACCGGTCTTTGACCGCAATGGAAAGTATATTTACTTCATCTCGTCAACTGATGCGGGGCCGGTCAAACACTGGTTTGCCATGTCAAACAATGATATGGAGTTGTCCAACGCCATCTATCTGGTCGTGTTGCAGGATGATGGAGCCAATCCGCTGGCCAAGCAGAGTGACGAGGAGCAAGCGAAACCGGATTCCGAAAAAGAAGCCACGGACGACAAGGAAAAAGCCAAATCGAGCCAACCAGCCACCGTGAAGATCGATGCAGAAGGGCTCGATCAGCGGATCTTGGCGTTGCCTATGCCCGAAGGAAATTACTCCAACCTGAGGGCAGGTCCCGAGGGGACTGTGCTGTTTGTAAAACGGGACAAAGAGGGTGAATCCGAGCTGGCCAGCTTTTCGCTGGAGTCCCGTGAAACGACTTCCATGCTCAGTAAGGTAAATCAGTTTGCGGTAACTCCCGATGGCAAGAACTTGATGTACATTAGCCCGAGCGGCTATGGCATCGCTTCTACCAAGGGCAAGATTGATCCGGCGGAGAGTAAGTTGAATGTTGATGGCATCGAGGTCCGCATCGACCCTCGAGCGGAATGGAAGCAGATTTTCAACGAGGTGTGGCGGATCAACCGGGATTATTTTTATGATCCAGGGATGCATGGTTGTGATTGGGTTGCCATGAAATCCAAGTATGAACCATTGGTCGACAGGTGTGTGACCCGGGGTGATTTGAACCGCGTCCTGATGTGGATGTGCAGTGAACTTGCGGTGGGTCACCATCGTGTGGGCGGTGGCCAGCAGCGGCTGGAAGCAGACTCGGTTGGTGGAGGTTTACTTGGAGCCGACTATGAAATTGTCAACGACCGATATCGATTCAAGAAGGTCCTGGGTGGTTTAAATTGGAACGGGAAAATGCGGGCCCCGTTGACAGAGCCAGGCGTCCGGGTTCAACCGGGCGAGTATCTGTTGGCCGTTAATGGCCAGGCTTTGTCGGCGCGCGACAATCTACACCGGCATTTCGAGAATACGGCAGGCAAAATCGTTGAGCTCACCGTCGGTCCTAACCCGGACGGCTCGAAATCGAGAGAGGTCAAAGTAGTTCCAGTGGATAACGAAAGTCAATTGAGGAACCGTGCCTGGGTCGAAGGGAATTTGCAAAAAGTAAACCAGGCGACGGGAGGTCGGGTCGCTTATGTCTACGTACCCAACACAACGGGAGCTGGGCATACGTATTTCAAACGTTATTTTTTCCCTCAAACCGACAAGCAGGCGATTATCGTTGATGAGCGATTCAATGGAGGGGGGCAGATCGCCGATTACTATATCGACCACTTGCGACGGCCCTATATCAGTCATTGGGCAACCCGTTACGGGAATGATTTTACGACACCAAGCGCGTCAATCGATGGTCCTAAAGTCATGCTCATCGATGAGACGGCAGGATCTGGCGGGGACATGTTGCCCTGGATGTTCAACAAGCTGGAACTGGGGACGTTGGTCGGCCGCAGAACCTGGGGCGGATTGGTGGGTGTCCTTGGATTTCCCGTCTTGATGGACGGCGGATCCGTTTCGGCGCCCAACCTGGCCATTTGGACCGAAGATGGATTTATCGTCGAGAATGTAGGTGTCCCTCCGGATGTAGAAGTTGAGCAATTGCCAGCGGACGTCATTGCTGGCCGGGATCCACAATTGGAGAAGGCAATTGAAATTGCGTTGCAGCAACTGAAAACTAATCCTCCCAAACAATACAAGAAGCCAGCGTATCCGATCCGTGTCAGAAAATAGACGGTTGAAACGGACTTTTATGCCAACTGTTTTTCGACGGAACGACGGTTATCACTCGACCTTGGCGGATTGTTGACGATAATGGGAAAAGATTTGTTGCTTGTATTTGAAACAAAATGGAACCGAGCATGTGGCTGAATAGCAGTTATGGACGCTGCCATCGGATGTTGCGCACGCCGAGTACTTTGCTTGTACTTGGTGTGAGTGTTATCTGTGTCCAATGGAGCATTGCTCGGCAAGATGACACGGTCGATTTCCAAAAACAGATACAGCCCATTTTGTCAGACCGATGTTATCACTGTCACGGCCCGGATGAACAGGCGCGGATGGCCGACCTGCGACTGGACGAGCAGGAAGGGGCGCTGCAGGTCGTCGTCCCCGGGGATCCGGCTAACAGCGAGTTATGGTCCAGGTTGACCAGCCAGGATCCTGACTCGACGATGCCACCCCCGGCCTCCAAGTTGCGCGTTACGCAACGGGAACGGGAACTGATTCGTGACTGGATCCAACAGGGGGCCAAGTGGAAAAAGCATTGGTCGTTTGAGCCACGCAGCCAAGTCGTTCCGCCCGAGGTCGATTCAGACCAACCGATAAGCAATGAAATTGATCGATTCTTGTTGACCAAGCTTGAATCCAACCAACTCGGGTTTTCCCCCATTGCGACCAAAGAAAAACTGATCCGCCGCGTCACATTTGATTTGACCGGTTTGCCTCCCACGGTTCCCGAGATTGACGACTTTCTGTCAGACGATTCGCCGGATGCGTTTGAAACGGTGGTCGATCGTCTGCTGCAATCCGACCATTATGGACAGCGGATGGCGTCGGACTGGTTGGATCTTGCCAGGTACAGTGACACCTATGGGTACCAGGTCGATCGAGACCGCTATGTTTGGCCATGGCGAGATTGGGTGATCCGGTCGTTTAACAAGAATATGCCCTACGATCAATTCATGGTGGAACAGTTGGCCGGTGACCTGTTGCCAGCTGCCACCGATGATCAGGTCCTGGCGACAACCTTTAGTCGACTCCATCCTCAGAAGGTCGAAGGGGGGAGTGTCGAGGAAGAATTTCGTGTGGAGTATGTTGCTGACCGGACCCATACATTCGCAACCGCTTTTTTGGGTCTCACGATGGAATGTGCTCGCTGTCACGACCATAAGTTCGACCCGGTCACTCAAAAAGAGTACTACCAGCTTTTTTCTTTTTTCAACAACGTCGATGAATCGGGGCTTTATTCCTATTTTACCAATTCGATTCCTACGCCCACCTTGCAGTTGATGACCGACGACCAGAAACAGCAACTTGTAGATTTGAAAAAAAGCGTTGCAGACATCGAGGGCCAGCCGCCGGTCGAGCCCTTTGACCTGGACGACCCTGCCTTGATTCAGGAGGCCTTGGACCTGGCAGGCCAGGACCCCATCGAGATCGTGGATTTTTCCAATGTGGGTGGCGGCAATACCAAGACGCAAGACGATCAGGGAAGTCCGGCCGTCAAGTTGACAGGCGATAACGCCGTCGGCTTGAAGACGGGGAATTTCGCCCGTTACCAGCCTTTCTCGATTGCCTTGTCCATTAATACACCTGACGTGAAGGACCGGGCTGTTATTTACCACCGGTCGCGAGCCTGGACCGATGCCGGAAGCCGGGGTTATCAATTATTGATCGAGGATGGAAAGTTAAGTGCCTCGCTGATTCACTTCTGGCCTGGTAATTCCATCCGTGTAAAAACCAGCCAACCGTTGCCCGTCAATCAATGGATTGATGTTTCGGTTGTTTACGACGGCAGTATTTCGGCGTCTGGCCTGTCGATTTTCATTGACGGCCAGCGGGCAGAGGTCGACATCGTCAGGGATAAACTTACCAAGAACATCACGGGCGGCGGCGGCGATAACATTGCGATTGGCGAACGTTTCCGTGATCGGGGATTTACCAATGGCCAGGTTTCGTCGTTCAAGGTCTATGACCGACAACTTTCCGATATCGAGGTGGCGGTGGCACACGACCCGGCAGGTTTCAAGAAACAGTTTCTTGCCCAGGCGACCGAATCGGGGCTTGCGCCACAGCAGCAAAAAGCGATCACCCAGCATCTTAACTTGAACCGTTCGCCTTCCCGGCTTGAGTATCGTGAAAAATTAAAGGCGGCACGCCAGCAACTTTGCGCCACACTGGATCGTGCGACAGAAATCATGGTGATGCGCGAGATGACCGAACCGCGGCCGGCGTATGTATTGGAACGCGGCCTGTACAGCAGTCGATTGGAACAGGTATCCGCGGCGACTCCTGCCGTTTTCCCAGCGATGGATTCGTCGCTTCCCAGGAATCGACTCGGTCTCGCTCGCTGGTTAACCGACCCGGCTCATCCGCTGACAGCGCGGGTCGCGGTGAACCATTATTGGCAGTTGATATTCGGTGCGGGTATCGTTCGCACCCCGGAAGATTTTGGCAGGCAAGGTGCGCTGCCAACGCACCCGGAACTGCTCGACTGGCTGGCGAACGATTTGGTTGCCAATCAGTGGAACTTGAAGCGACTTCTCAAACAGATGGTCATGTCGAACGCTTACTGCCAATCCAGTTCGCTGACTGCCGAGTTGCTGGAGCGCGATCCGGAAAACAAGCTACTGGGTCGGGCGCCATCGCATCGGCTGCCGGCAGAAATGTTACGCGACAATGTATTGGCAGCCAGCGGTCTGTTGGTGGATAAATTGGGTGGAGCACCTGCCAAACCGTATGAACTGGCTGCGTCGTTTAAACCTTCGAATCCGGATTCCGGCGAAGGACTTTACCGACGTTCCTTATATACCTACTGGAAACGGACCGGGCCGGCGCCGGTCATGATGGCGCTGGACGCTGCTAAACGGGACGTTTGTCGTGTCAAGCGGGAACGCACTTCCTCGCCACTGCAGGCACTGGCGATGCTCAACGGACCTCAATTCGTCGAGGCGGCTCGAGCCCTCAGCCACAAGCTCATACAACAACACGGGGACGGCGACGCAGAGAAGATTGTCGTGGACATGTTTCGAACCTTGACCAGCCGCCGACCGAGTCAACAGGAAATGGCCGTCATTCTCCAGCTGTTTGAATCACAATTGGAGTATTTCAGGGAGCATCCCAAGACCGCGCGGGAATATTTATCGAACGGGAAATTCGGCAGCTATGGTCCGTCCACAGCAAAGATCCAGATGCCGGTGAACCAGCATGATTTTCGGCTGGGCATCACACCGACCGGGGAAGAGCCTTTTCGGGGCGAGCTGGGGCGAGCCAGTGTTTTTGGTGCGGAACTGGATGCTGCCCAGGTCAAGAAATTGGTTGAGCTTGGCCCGGACAAACCAGTAACGGACGGAATGACACCTGAGATTTCAAACCTCGAACCGAAGTATGCGGTCGAGTCGGTTGACAACCTGGATCCCCAGTTTGGAGATGACCATGTTGTTTTCAAGGAGACCTCGAAGCTGACGTTTCCAGAGGGTTTCACAATGGAAGCCTGGGTCAAGCCGAACCAGGTTGGCACTGGCAGGATCTGGGACAAGATCACGCCAGGTGGGGGTGACGGCGGTGGCCTGTTGCTGGATTTGCATGGAGGATTGAGGTTCATCTGTGGTAAAACCCACGTGATGGCTCACCGTTCACCGCCGGCGGGTCAATGGACCCATGTCGCTTGTGCCGTCAACCTGCTGGATGGCAGGGTGCGGATTTATCTGGATGGCGAACCGGCCGGCGGTGCGGGTCCCGACGCAGCACCAACCTCCCAGGAAAATCTTCCGCTCTTGGCAGCTTGGGCAAGTGTGGCCAATACACTAATCAACCACGACGAATGTGTCACCAAACGGTAGTAACAATATGAAACATGCATGCACTGGTTATGAGTCCACTCTGGGTTTGTCTCGCCGCCAATTGTTGAGCGGGTTTGGCATGGGGTTGGGTGCGTTTGCCCTTTCCGATCTGATCGGTGCCAAGGCGCAGGCCAACGACGATTCCCAGGCTAGAAATGGGGTGCTAAAACAATTGCACCACGCGGCCAAGGCCAAGCGGGTCATTTTCCTGTTTCAGAGTGGTGGTCCGTCCCAAATCGACCTGTTGGATTACAAACCACACCTGAACAAGGTCCATGGACAACAGCTGCCCGAGACGGTGCGAAAAGGTCAGCGGCTGACCGGGATGAGCGGCAACCAATCGAGTCTGCCGTTGGTTGGCTCTCCGTTCAAATTCCAACAACATGGTGAATCGGGACAATGGCTCAGCGATTTGCTGCCCCATACGTCCAAGATTGCCGATGAGATGTGCATTGTAAAGTCGATGTACACCGAGGCGATCAACCACGGACCGGGCGTCACGTTCATGCAGACCGGCTCCCAGTTTTCGGGGCGGCCCAGCATGGGTGCCTGGCTGGACTATGGATTGGGCAGCGGCAACCAGAACCTGCCATCCTTTGTGGTGATGGTCACCAAGAACAAGGGTGGCCAGCCGCTGGTTGCTCGGCTGTGGGGCAGCGGTTTTCTTCCCGCTCGCCATCAAGGGGTACGCTTTCGGTCGGGCAAAGAGCCGGTGTTGTACTTGAACAATCCGGGTGGCATCGATCAATCCAGTCGGCAGCGAATGCTGGCTGCCTTGCAACAACTGCATCAGTTACAGCTGGCGGGCCAACCGGATCCCCAGTTGGAAACCCGCATCGTGCAATACGAGTTGGCGTTCAAAATGCAATCGTCGATCCCGGAAGTGGTTGATGTTTCCGGTGAGTCCAAAGAGACTCTCGAGATGTATGGCCCGGATGTTGCCAAACCCGGATCGTATGCCGCCAATTGTTTACTGGCACGGCGGCTGGCCGAACGCGGCGTGCGGTTTATCCAGCTCTATCATCCGGGCTGGGATCAACATGGTGGTCTGCCCGGTGGTCTTGGCACGCAGTGTCGCGAGACGGATCAGCCCTCGGCCGCTTTGGTGCAGGATCTGAAACAGCGAGGAATGCTCGAGGATACCTTAGTGGTCTGGGCCGGTGAATTCGGCCGCACACCATTTGCTCAGGGTGTACTGAATGGAGGTAACTTTGGTCGGGACCATCATCCACGCTGTTACTCGATCTGGATGGCTGGCGGTGGTATCAAGCCAGGGGCCTGCTACGGTGAAACGGATGAGTACGGTTACAACATCGCTGAAAACGGTGTTCACGTTCACGATTTACAGGCGACCCTGTTGCACCTGTTGGGCATTGACCACGAACGTTTGACCTATCGTCACCAGGGACGACGCTATCGTTTGACCGACGTTCATGGCAGTGTGGTTGAACCCATCCTGGCTTGATCAGGCGGTCCGGGTTGTATCTTCCAGGGTCTGCAAAAATGTCTCGGCCTGGCGGGGATGCCGCAGGCGGATAAATTCGATCGAGGACAATTCTGGTTTCTTCATCATCGCCAGGTATTTCTTCCGATTCCGACGGAAAGAAGTAAGCGCCCAGAGAAGGACTGAATCGCGGCTCGCGAAGTTTCGACGAAAGGATTCCCGGTTGCCCGTGTCGGGCCAGACTTCCTGCCCAGTCCAGGATCGCCGGATGGCGCGGTGAAAAGCTCTCGAAAATGTTTTGACCAGAGAGTAGTCGAGCCAAACAACCATCGTCAATCGATCGTGTTGGATCGGTTGGGTGGTATTGTAATTCCCGTCAATCACCCACCGCTTACCACCGATTGCCTGCTCAAGACGGACCTTGAATTCATCGGGTGTGGCCTGTTGCCAACCAGGTTTCCAGAACAGTCGATCCAATTCAACGTGGGGGCAAGCAAGAACATTGGCAAGACGACGCGCGAATGTCGATTTTCCACTACTGCTGGTTCCCACGACGTTGATCCGCTGTAACCTCTCGAGTCGGGGCGGAAGGTTCGTCATTTTGACTGCAATCGGGAAATCGAATAATGGCCGGGGTCGACATGGGTTGGTTCACCCAGCATCATTTCCCGCACCAATTTGCCCGTTCCGGTCGCCATGCTCAAACCCAACATGTTATGGCCGGCTGCAACCCAGACGTTGTTCATGGCCGGGCTACGATCGATAATCGGTTTACCATCCCAGGTCATGGGCCGCCAGCCAAACCACTCTTCTTCGATCGGTTCACAATCCGGATCGTGTAGGTAATGGGCCGCCGAGGTGCGGAGAAGTTGCAGGCGTTTCCGGTTAATCGAGGTGTCGTAGCCGGCAAATTCCATCGTCGAACCGATCCGGTATTTTGACTGCATCGGGGTAATGGCCACCCGGTGTTCTTCAAAAATCATTGGGTAGGACGGTCCATGTGTTGGTTGTGGCATGGTCAGGGAATAGCCTTTGCCAGGTTGGATCGGGATTTTGCAACCGAGGTGCGTGTTAAGAAAAGGTGTCATGGAACCGGTGGCCACCACAAACCGGTCCGCTTCCAGCCAGCGTTTCCCGTCGCTGACGGCGCGCGCCCCACCGTTTTCAGTTCGAAAATCGGTGACCGGAAAATGTTCGATGATTTCGACGCCATTAGCTTCCAGCCGTTTCCGCATTTCAGAGAGCAGTTTGTCTGGCCGCAAATGGCAGTCGCATTCGTAGTGCCAGGCGCCACCCAGCCCCTCTTTCAGGGCCGGCTCCAGTTCCAGCAGACTTTGACCCGTATACGGTGTGGCAGTGACCCCGAACGTCTCCTTCAGCAGGTCATGGGTATGACTGTATTCTTCGAACTCCTCTGCCGAATCAAAAACAAACAGGATGCCACGTTCCTCCCATTCACAATCGATTTCCTGTTCGGTAATCAACTGTTGATAAAGCTGTTTGGAGGATTGCAGCAACAGGTGACGACCGTTGGCCGCTTCGAGCATATCGGCCTGGTTACAATGGCGGGAGAAATTCCATAGCCATTTCCAAAGACTGGGTGAAAGTCGTGGCTTGATAGACAATGGAGAGTTGCGTCCCATCATCGCCTTGAAGGTGGTTGAAACGGCACCGGGTCGCGTTAGCGGCAGAACGTGGCTGGGAGAAACATAGCCACAGTTGCCGTGAGAACAGCCCGCTCCGAAGGCACCGCTGTCAACGAGCGTCACCGACTGGCCCGCTTGTTGCAAGTACCAGCCGCACATCGTTCCGATGATCCCACCGCCAATCACAACCACGGTTTCACCAGATGGGCTCACGACACGATCCCCGTGCAATACGGATCAGTCGGATCCAATATCAAAGTTGATTCACCACTGATATGGGCTTGGCCGGTAATGGTCGGAATCACCCGGTCGCCGTCCGCTTGGTAGGAGCATTCAAAGACACTACCGACGATGCTTTGTTGGCGCCAGGTCGTTCCTGGTGCAACTTTGCCATCGGCCATCAAGCAGGCCAGTTTGGCGCTGGTCCCCGTGCCGCATGGGGATCGGTCATAGGAGCCACCGGGGGTCAACACGAAATTGCGGCTATGGTTTTCCGGTTGTCGAGCGGGTGCATAAAGTTCGATATGGTCGATGTGGCAACCCTCGGTTCCCGTAACATTCCGGGCCTGCAATTGGTCGCGAATGCTTATCGTTAAATTGGTGAGATACGGCTCGTTCTTGATGCTCAAGTCTTCGACGAGATTCTTGACACAGAAAAACCAGTTCCCCCCCCAGGCGACGTCACCCACCACCGGGCCCACACCTGGCACTTCGATTTCCACGTCGGCCAGCAGTCGGTAACTGGGCACGTTGGTTAAACTGACCCGGTTCCCCGATTCCAACCGGACTTGAATCGTGCCAACCGGGGTTTCAACTTGATGATCCCCCAAACCAATTCGTTTGAGGTGTTGCAGTGTGATCATCAGACCGATCGTTCCATGGCCGCACATTCCCAGGTATCCGGCCGTATTGAAAAAGATGATGCCGGTCGCACAATTCGAATCGCACGGTTCACAGAGGAGTCCGCCAATCCAGACATCCGAACCTCTTGGCTCGCAAACCACCGCGGTTCGAATGTCGTCAAATCCACTTCTGAAAATGTCGACGCGCTCCGCCATGGAAGCCGTGCCCAGGTCCGGGCCACCGGCAATAATGATTCGGGTTGGCTCGCCGCCGGTATGCGAATCGATGACTCGAATCTGTTTCATCAGGCTATCGCAACTTTCCTGGACGTATTAGACATTCTGCGGCAAGGGACGGGTTGCAATTCCCTCGCGAATGATTTTTAAAACGTCGTCCCGTTCTTTTCCGATAATGGGTAACCTCGGAGCGCGTGTCAACTCACTCCCCAGGCCGCATTCCTGGACTGCCAGTTTAATATACTGCACCAGTTTGGGATGTGTGTCCAAGTGGAGTAGCGGCATGTACCAGCGATAGACCTTGACCGCCGCATCATAGTTTCCCTCCATCGCCAAATCCCAGAGCAGTCGGTTTTCAGCGGGAAACGCATTGACCAAGCCGGAAACCCAGCCAATGGCACCCAGCATGATGCTCTCCAGCACCAGGTCATCGACGCCACTAAACAGCAGGTAACGGTCGCCACAGACGTTCTTGATATCCGTAATTCTGCGAACATCTTCGGAAGATTCTTTGATGGCTACGAACTTTGGCTCGTCGGCCATCTCCGCAAAGGTCTCCGGTTGGATGTCGACCTTGTAGGAGACGGGGTTGTTGTAAATCATGATGGGCAGGTTGGACGCATCGGCGACCGCACGAAAATGGGTCACCGTTTCACGTGGATCCGAGTAGTAAACCATTCCGGGCAGGACCATCAAGCCGTCCACGCCGGCAGATTCCGCATCGGCGGCAAACCGGCAGGCCAAGTCGGTCGTGTACTCCGCAACGCCTGTAAGAACGGGGACGCGTCCGGCTACATGCTCGACCGTTGCCCTCAGCAACTCCATTTTTTCTTCATATTCCAGCGAACAGTTTTCACCGACGGTTCCCAGCATGATCAAACCGTGAATGCCACCTTCGATCATGGCGTCAAGATGCTTCATCGTGGCAGGCAGGTTCAGTGACTGGTCGTCATTGAACTGGGTCGTGGCTGCCGGCAAAACGCCTTTCCAGTTGACGTTCATTTTACATGGTCCTTTTGCATCAAGCTGTGTCAGAGAAAATTGCGACAATTGACAACACGTCGGCAATTTGAGAGAACGTGACGATATTGTATTTTGCAACCAAAGTCAACTTTACAGCAATCGACTCGCGTCGAAAGATTGATATTTAAGGGATGTGGAAAGATGTCAACAGAACATGTGTTAATAGATGGAAATTGGCGCGCGGCTAATTCCAGTGATTCGTTTCACGCTTTTGACCCGTCTTCCGGGGAGCCGCTGTCGGAACAGTACCCTGTCAGCGGTTGGGCCGACTGTGACGAGGCACTGGACTCGGCGGTCGCTGCCTTTGAAGCACTGCAAATGCTGCCCCGCGAACAGATCGCCAAGTTCCTCGAAACGTTTGCAAGTCGTTTGGAAGATTCGGCCCAAGAGATCTGTGAAATGGCCCATCGCGAGACGGCTTTGCCGGTGGAGCCGAGGTTGGCATCGGGGGAGTTACCGCGGACTTGCGGCCAGTTGCGGCAAGCAGCAGAGGCTTGTCGAACGTCGAGTTGGTCCCACCCGGTGATTGATACGGCCAGCAACATACGTTCCTGCCTGGCCGCGATCGGTCCGGTTGCCGTGTTTGGTCCCAATAATTTCCCACTCGCCTTTGGCAGTATTTCGGGTGGAGATTTTGCCGCCGCGATTGCCGCTGGAAATCCGGTGATTGCCAAAGCGAATTCGATGCACCCGGGAACCACGCAGTTGCTGGCGCGGGAAGCCAAATTGGCGGCCGACCAGACCGGCCTGCCAGCAGCGACGGTGCAGCTGATTTACCGACTCGATCACAAGGACGGGGAACGACTGGCCCGGGATCCGCGACTGGCGGCCATCGGCTATACCGGGGCGCGGTCGGCCGGCTTGAAATTAAAGGCGGCCGCGGACGCGGTCGGTAAACCGATCTACCTGGAGCTTTCGTCGGTTAATCCCACCGTCGTCCTGCCGGGTGCCTTGGCCGAACGGTCCGATGCGATTGCCGATGAGTTCACCGGTAGTTGCCTGATGGGGACGGGGCAATTTTGTACCAACCCGGGCCTGGTCA
>JABACA010000126.1:0-6984 GCA_014237975.1 Mariniblastus sp.
GCATTCTCTGTCAAACTTTATTGCATTGGCAGAGTCAATTGAAAAATGGGAATGGTAACGAGCTACATGTAAATGGAACAGGACGTCCTCGCGGCTTGACAGGTCGTGATGGGGAAACGGCATGCTTGCCAAAGATGCTTTTAAACTGCGAATGATCCAGTTAATCGACTATGATCCATCCACAACTTTACCGTTGCAGCATCGCGGCGGCCCGCGCAATGGCGGTCGTAGTTCTTTTGATCGGTTTTTTCAACGCCGGCTCGTTGTTGGCGATGGGTTTCCTTCATTACCTGTTGGACAGTTCCCTGGCGGATGGCGCGGCAATGATTGCTTTTTATGGTTATGGGGCATTTGTTTGGGTTCCCCTGTTGCGGCGGGGTCGGAACGGATTCTTGATAGGCGTCTTGGCCGGGACTCTGCTCGGTTTAGGATCGTTGTGGATCATGTTGCAATCGGTGGTGGTGGTGGCTACCGTGGACAACGTTTTGAACAGCCTGCTTTGTTATTTACTGGCGGGTCTGGTGTTGGCGCCCTATTACTTGTACCTGCCCTGTCAAATCGTGTTGCGTCGTCAACAGGCACTGAAAAAAGGGGAACGGTAAGATACAATGGTTGATACGCCAAACAGGAACACGTTTTTGGCTGGATTGGTTTGCCTGATCGTGGCGGCAAGCCCCCCATTGCTGGCCCAGCAAGCGAACGAGATCCATTATCGGACGTCGGCCGATGATACGGAACAATCAGCCCTTTTCTATGCCCCGACCAGCCAGCAAAAAATTCCGCTGATGGTAGCGCTACATACCTGGAGCGGGGACTACCAGCAGACGTACCACCAGGCGATCGAACAATGGTGTGTCGAGAACGGATGGGCCTATATCCACCCCAATTTTCGAGGTCCCAACAAACGACCTGCCGCGACCGGTTCGGACCTGGTCGTCCAGGATATCGTGAGTGCCGTCAAGTACGCCCAAGCCAATGCCCCCATCGATAAATCGGCGATCTACCTGGTCGGCACATCCGGAGGTGGCCATGCGGCGCTGATGATGGCGGGGCGTCATCCCGAAATCTGGGCCGGCGTGTCTGCCTGGGTTCCCATATCGGACCTGGCCGCCTGGTACCATGAGTGCAGAACGGCCAACCTTGGTTACGCCGATGATATCGTCGCCTCTTGTGGGGGACGGCCTGGCGACAGCCCGCAAGTCGACAAACAATATAGCAAGCGGTCGCCGTTGACGTACTTGAAACATGCCAAGGGGACCCAGGTTCATATCCATGCGGGCATCCGGGATGGGCATGATGGCAGCGTTCCTGTCAGTCATTCACTGCGAGCTTTCAACCAACTGGCCGAGTCTCAAGACCGCATTTCGAACGAGGACATTCGTTTCTTTGTCGAACAGGCGGCCGTTCCGTCCCACTTGCAAACAAGGATTGAGGACTCGAGTTACGGGAAAAAGCGGCCCCTTTTTCGCCGAACTTCCGGCGACGCCACCGTTACGATATTTAAGGGTGAGCACGAATTGATCGCCGATGCGGCACTGCATTGGATGGTTCAGATTCACTCGCAAAACAGCAAAGAACCGAAACAGGTTCCCAGTCCAACCAAGTAAACTGAACCCATGGCTACCGTCCGTTCGCTATCGGAACGCTGCCAATGGGCCGATCTTCGATGGTGACACATCATGACGGCTGGGGGGCTGGGGCAGGTTTTTCGGGAAAATCGTTACGGTTCGTAAATAAAATGACCCGCATAACGCCAATTGAAACAGTTGCTATTTGAAGTTGTCGGTTTAAATGACTAAAATGTAATCAGTCAGGTTTCCAAGTCGTTTTGCTTCAAACTGTCATGCAAACATTATTCAACCTTTGCCTCGCGTTGATTGTCGTCAGCTGTCCCATGCGGTGTCAGTTGGGCTGGAGTGATTGCTGTGGCCAGGCTCCTGCGGTGGTCGATTCTGTCGAGAAATGTTGCTGCAACACGGAGTCGGAAGCCCCGGCCAAACCGGCCGAACGAAGTGATGACTGCAAGTGTATTTGCAGTGGCGCCACGATGCCCGACGCTGCCGACTTTGTTTTGAACCAGGCCAGCCAGGCGTTTGCCTGGGATGCATCGGTGTTGTTAACCGTGCAATCGGTGGGGTCCGCCGGTGAAACGGTCCTGTTGCTGCAGTCGCGAATTTCTGTGTTCCCCTGCGCGCAAAATGTGGGTCGGCAAATCCGCCAGCTTCAAGGTTCTCTTATTATTTAACGAGCGATCCGCATTGATTTAAATGCACGTTCGTTTGTATCCTGCAGCGCCGTATTGCGCTTGCCAACCAATCCTTGAAATTTGGCTTGTAGTTATGTTCTTTCGATTGCTCCCCTGGGAATACGGGGTGCGCAACCTGTTTCGAAGGCCATTTCGTACCTTTTTGACTTTCGTCGGTCTGACCACGGTCGTCCTACTCGTGCTGGTAGTGGTCGGGTTTATCCGGGGGTTGGAGAGTTCGTTGGCCGTGAGCGGGGACGCGCGGACGGCGATCGTGTTTTCATTGGGAATGGGTGAAAACCTGGAATACTCCTCGATCGCGATGAGAACCAATGACCTGGTACCGGCTAGCATTCAAGGGATTCAAGAGCGGTATGGAACAAAATACGTATCCCCCGAGCTTTATCTAGGCACCCAAATTGGAATTAATTCAGATGATGGGTCGGGGCTTCGTGAAACACTCGGGTTGGTACGTGGCGTAACACCGACCGCTTGCCTGGTCCGCCGCCAATTTGAACTCGAAGAGGGCCGCTGGCCGGAAGCGGGTGAAGTGATCCTGGGTCGTCTCGCATCGACCAAGCTGGGTGCCGACAAAGATGAAGTCGGCATCGGTGACTCGATCCGACTGGAAAACCGGGATTGGAAAATCGCAGGTATTTTCTCTGCCGGCGGGGCAGCCTTTGAGTCCGAGGTTTGGTGTCGCCTGGACGAACTGCAACAAGCCATGAAACGTCAGGATTTGAGTATCGTTGCCTTGACGCTCGAGCCGAACACCGACTTTGCCGACCTGGATATTTTTTGCAAACAACGATTGGACCTCGAGTTGCAAACGATGCCGGAGACAGAATATTACGCTGGTTTGCAACGAGATTACGAACCGATTCGTTGGTTGGCCTGGCTGGTTGTTCTGTTGGTAGCGGGCGCGGGTGTTTTCGCCGGGTTGAATACGATGTACGGCTCGGTGGTTGGGAGGATTTCAGAATTTTCCATGTTGCAAACGATTGGCTTTGTGCGACGGGCGATCGTTTTGAGTTTGATTCAGGAAGCGGTCATCCTCGGTTTGGCCGCCAGCCTGTTTGCTTCGTTGATTGCATTGACACTGGTTAATGAATCGGCGATTCGTTTTACGATGGGTGCGTTTCAATTGCAAATTGACAGCATCTCGATATTAATCGGCTGCGGGGTTGGTTTTATGCTCGGTTTTCTGGGCGCCATTCCCCCTGCTATCCGTGCGTTAAGAATGCCTATTGTTGATGGGCTTAAATCTGTTTAAAGGATTTTTATTATGAAGAATTTAGTTCTGATCGGCTGCCTTGTATTGATCGTTGGAATCCTAGTTGGCTGTGGCAAAACCGAAACGGATACGACTTCCAAACTGGACAACGCCGTCAATGGATCGTCGTTCCTGTTGGCATCCGAACCGGCCGGTGTTGTGGGGGTCAAGGCAGCCAGGGAATCGGTGCAGGACAACGATGAGGTTGTCGTCGTTGGCCGCATCGGTGGCGGATTGAATCCATGGGTGGACGAGCGGGCCGCCTTCCAGATTGTCGACCCCTCCCTGTTGGCCTGTAGTGATGACAAGGAAGAAGGGGAGTCGTGCAGTTGCAAAACCCCTTGGGATTATTGCTGCGAAACCGACAAACTGCCCACGGCAATGGCGCTGGTTCAATTTTCAGATGCAGGCGGCAATGTCATCAAGCAGGATGCGAGATCCCTGTTTAACCTGGCCGAACTGCAAACGGTGGTCGTTAAGGGTACGGCAAAACGAGACGATGCGGGCAATTTAACCATCATCGCCGATGGGTTGTACGTAAAAAAATAGAACGGAAATCCGGGCAGGACAATGCCCGAGTTGTAAAATCCCAAAGGTGTGATCATGACACAAGTCGATCTTTCACAGTTGGCGGTAGAACGTCCGGATGGAGAGCGTTTGCGTTCCAACCGCAGACGCCTCGTGTTCCGTTATGGATTTCCTGCACTCCTGATACTCGGTTTTGCAGCGCTGGTCGGATGGTGTTCGCAGGATCTGATATTCCCGGCCCGCCGTGTCCAGGTGGTGCCGGTATTTGCGACCCAATCGGAGGTGCGGACCGAAGGCGCGACATTGTTCAACGCCGCCGGCTGGATCGAACCTCGGCCCACTCCAATTCGGGTGGCTGCATTGGCGACCGGCGTGGTTGAAAAACTGTTTGTCGTGGAAGATCAACTGGTCGAACAGGGGCAGCCGGTTGCCGAGCTGGTTAAGGATGACGCGGTCCTTGCTCATGAACGGGCCGTTGCGGATCGGGAACTTGCCGCAGCCGAACTTGAGCGTAGCAAGGCTGCCTACGCCGCAGCCAAAACGCGTTTTGAACAACCGGTCCACCTGGAGGCGATGTTGGCCCAGGCGGATGCCAACCTGGCAAAAATTGAAACCCTTTTAAAGAACCTGCCCTACGAAACGAAGCGGGCAGAAGCCGAGTTGAAATTTGCCCAGGGTGATTATGAACGGCATCAAAATGCCTCGACTTCGGTCTCGGATCGCGAGTTGGACCGTTCCTTTGCCGATCTGGAGACGGCATTGGCACATCTTGCAGAGCTGAATAATCGCAACCAGTTTTTGGAACGGGAATTCCATGCCAGTGGACAAAAACGGGAGGCCTTGAACATTCAACTGCAATTACTTGCCGAGGAAACCCAGGAAAGAGATGAATCCAAAGCGATGGTGGATGCAGCGCGGGCCCGGGTCAAACAGAAAACGGTTGTCGAATCAGAGGCCCAGCTAAGATTGACTCGAATGACGATTCGCGCCCCGGTCGATGGAAGAGTCTATCAATTGTTGGCCTCACCCGGTGCGCGGGTCGGGGCGGGCGTAATGACAGCCATGGCAGATCACGACGGTAGCAGCGTGATCACGATGTACCGGCCCGACAGTCTTCAAATTCGGGTGGATGTCCGGTTTGAAAATATTCCCAAAGTTAGTCTTGGACAGGTAGTCCAAATATCGAATCCGGCGCTGGCAGAGCCGATACGGGGAAGCGTCCTGTTTGTCAGCTCCGAAGCAGACATACAAAAAAACACGTTACAGGTGAAAGTGGCGATCGAAGATCCGCCCAGTTTTTTCAAACCTGAAATGTTGGTCGACGTTACCTTTCTGGCGCCAAAACAGGTTGGAACCAGTGAAGACGCGTCGAACAAGGAACTGAAACTGATGGTTCCGCAACACCTGGTGGTCATGGACGATGGTGCCCCCTTCGTTTGGTTAGCGGACCAGTCGGGCGGTTACGCGGTGAAGACAAGCGTCGTAACCGGCAGGAAAGGGAACGATGGCATGTGGGAAATCGTGGACGGTTTGGACGTTGGCAGTCGAATGATTAGCGGGAATTTGGAAGGTTTGCAAAATGGAGACCGGTTGCAAGTGACAGGAGAAGCGAGTGTTGAACAGTAATTACCGTGGCGGAAGTAACAGGATGGGGGCGCGTAAGTGCCTTCTCGTCGATGTCGCGCGTTGCCGATATGGGATGAATGGCAGTCTCAATGTTGAAACAAGATCAGTGCGTTCAGGTCAGGAACAGGGTCATGGCTTTAGTTGAAATCAAAGACGTTAACAAACATTATCACAAGGGTGGCCAGACGATAAAGCCACTCGATGGCGTATCGCTGGACATTGATGCGGGTGAGTTCATATCCCTGATGGGTGCCAGCGGAACCGGAAAATCGACACTGCTGAATGTGATTGCAAGCATCGATCGACCCGATAGTGGCTCGATCAAGATCGATGGTGTGGAAATTGCGGATCTGTCTCGTACACGTCTCGCCAGATGGAGAGCTGCCAACATTGGTTACATTTTCCAGACGCACAACCTGATTCCCGTTTTGACGGCTTACGAAAACGTTGAGATGCCCCTGTTGCTGCTGCCGATGGGTCGGGCGGAACGACGTCGACGTATTGAAGTGGCCCTGTCGGCCGTGGACTTGTTGGACCGCGCCGAGCACTATCCCCGGCAGATGTCGGGGGGCCAGGAACAGAGGGCGGGAATTGCCCGGGCGATCGTCGCCAACCCAAAAGTAGTCGTGGCCGACGAACCGACCGGGGATCTCGATCCAGAAACGTCTGAACAAATTTTGACACTTCTGAAACGGTTGAATCAGGAACTGGACACGACATTGTTAATGGTAACGCACGACGCCGAAGCGGCCACGATTGCGGACCGTCAATTCAAACTGGTTGACGGAAAGCTGGTAGAACAGGGAGTTGCTGTATCATGATTAAATTGATCCCCTATATTTTCAAGACATTATGGCGGCACCGTTCTCGAACCATTTTGACGGTGACCGGATCGGCAGTTGCCTTGTTCGTGTTCTGTTTCGTCGGCAGCGTGCAGGAAGGAATGAACGATTTGCAGAGACGCCAATCGGATAATCGATCGCTGATTACATTTCAGGCAAACAAGTTTTGCCCGGCGACCAGTCATTTACCCCAGGATTACGAATCGGACATCCTGGAAATTGACGGGGTCCGGGAAGTCGTCCCGATCCAGGTGTTTACCAATAATTGCCGGGCCAGTCTGGACGTGGTGGTGTTTTACGGAGTTCCTCCACAAAAATTGCAAGTTGCCAGACCGGATTTTCGGATGATCGATGGTTCTTGGAATGAGTTCGAGGCGAACCAGGATTCGGCCGTGATGGGACGAGCTGTGGCCAATCGTCGAAGTGTAAAGGTGGGTGATAAATTCTCGATCGGTGATTTGAGTGTCGTA
>JABACA010000126.1:6992-13137 GCA_014237975.1 Mariniblastus sp.
AATCGTCGAAGTGTAAAGGTGGGTGATAAATTCTCGATCGGTGATTTGAGTGTCGTAATAGCCGGTATTTTCGATGCGGATGATCCCGCCGAGGAAAACTATATCTATTCTCATCTCGATTTTTTGCAACGAAGTAAGGGAATGAATCTGGTGGGTACCGTCACCCAGTTGGAAGTCCTGTTGGATGGAGCAGCGGATGCCGATTTGATTTGTCGTAACATCGATGGAAAATATCTGGCCGGCCCGGTAGAAACGGACACGCGACCCAAAGGTGTATTCCAGGCTAAGAGCCTGGGGGATCTTACGGAATTGATCGGGATGACGCATTACCTGGGTCTGGCATGCGTTGGTTTGGTATTGGCGTTGGTGGCGACAACAACCGTGATGTCGGTTCAGGACCGAATTCAGGAACACTCAGTGCTGCAGACCATGGGCTATTCGGGTGGGAAGGTATTTCAGTTGGTGTTGGCCGAGAGTGTGGCACTTTCCGTGATGGGCGGAATACTTGGCGTGATTGTGGCGATGTGTGTCCTGCAGTTAAGTAGTCTCTCGGTTGGAGCAGAGGCGGTTACGATTGCATTTACGCCCTCGTTTACCTTGGCCGGTACCGGACTCGCAGTCGCGTTCCTGACGGGTATCCTGGCGGGAGTGATGCCGGCCTGGCAGGCGGCCCGAGCTGATATCGTGACGGGACTCAGGCACGTTTAGGGAAGCCAAGGGGATTGCCCTTCCCAATTCTCCAATACGGCTTTTGAAAATTTTATCCGGACCATCGGTTGACCATCGACGTTACTATCCCGTGATTCCGTCGACAGGTGAACCTCGTCACGAAAATGAACCGTCTGGTACAGGATTCAGGTTCGTCGGCGATGTTTTCATTTGCCCATCACTCTGCCTGTCGATCCAGCCGTAAAGGGCGGTTTTTTTCGGCTGAGACAGCCCAGTTATTACGGCTGCTATTTTTTTGGCACGATTTTCAACGGAACATCGCACTGTTGAAGGGGGCCAGGTCGCCCAGGCCCAAATTCCAATTAGCCAAAGATGGAGCGAGCGCAATGAGTGAATCGACGTCAAACAAGGCTGGATCGTTTCCCTTGGGTGGATTGGGATTCATCACTTTCTATTCAGTTTTCTTGTTGGGCCGCACCGTGTTGAAGGGCTTCTTGTATGTCAAACAGTTGGATCGGGCCCTGGGTGACTAGACGGTGAAACGTTGAGGGATTCATTGGGAAAAAGGGAACGAAAAAATGTTTGTTACGATCGGCAGTTACGTTGGAATATTTTTCTTGTGTCTATGGGCGGCTGATTTCTTGACCGGTTTCGTCCACTGGGCCGAAGACACTTATTGCAAGAGCGGTTACCCACTCATCGGCAGTTTGATTTGCGAGCCCAACAAACTACACCACGAAGATCCGAACCTGATGGTGCGAACGGGTAATTTCTTGTCGAGAAATTGCATCCAGTGGTTGGTCTGTGGCGCCGTTTACGGGTTTTTGTGGTTAATCGGTTTTGGCTATTTCCCGTTATTCCTGACGTTGCTATTGGCGTCCTTTGGCAATGAAGTGCATTATTGGAACCATACGACCAAGCTCGGTTGGTTTCCCACATTCATCAAGATGACCGGTTTGGTTCAATCGCAAAGGCAACATTCGCTGCATCACAAACCACCCTACATGAAGTACTACTGTACGTTGACCAGTTTTGTGAATCCTGTGCTCGAGTTGGTTCGGTTTTGGCGGGCGCTGGAATGGCTGTTGCAACAGGGAATGGGTCTGGTTCCTGTCCGGGAAGCAAGCAGCCAAGCCGCTAAACGGAAACCGAAGAGCACTAACCGTGGCAAATCGAAACGAAACTTTGATCCAGGGAAACTGATTGCCCAACGCCAGTAAGGCGATGGGCGCCGCAACCGGAAGTTGTCCAGAAGGCCCAGGCCTGAATGGGTGGTTGAGTTCCAGGTCAGCTTGCTGCTCATCATGACAGCCGGCCTGCTTGCGAAGGCCTTGCCTTTTTTTGAAACGATTTCGGTCGGTTTTTAAAATTTGGAGTCGTTATGTGTTTTCCTGAGACGCATGTTTGTGTTGTTAGAAATTTAACACTGGCTGGTTTCCTGCATGGGGCGAAGCAATGCCAGTCAATTAAAACGGCAATTAGATCGACCGCGAAATCCGATCCGATTATTTTTGTGTTTGCCACCGATTTCGTGTAAAATGCCCAAGCCGTTGGTGGATGCGGTCGTCTACACGGACAACTCGTATTCGTTGATTGATTGTTCCATTAACCTGGGGAAACGTCATGCAAAACAACGCCGTCTATCGACAACGTCCGGATCATGCGTTCCGCGACGGATTTACGTTGGTCGAACTGCTGGTAGTGATCGCCATTATTGGCATCTTGATCGGGATGACCCTGCCGGCTGTGCAGATGGTCCGCGAATCTGCCCGTCGGACCAGCTGTATGAACAACGTCCGGCAAATTGGATTGGCCTTGTTGAATTACGAGGCGGCCATGGGGTCGCTTCCGGCGGGCTATCAAAAAAACGGCAGTTGGTTGACGCAAATCCTGCCGCATTTGTAGCAGAAAAACCTCTACGATATTTATGATTTTAACAAGCCTTGGGGCCACGCCGATAATGCTACGGCCATCTCCACCAGGGTGCCAACGTTCGTCTGTCCTTCGACGCCTAATCCGGAACGGCTCGACAAGTTGCCCAGTGGTCGCCTGGCCGCCTGTAGCGATTACTGCGCGATTGGCGGGGTGAGTATAAAGTTCTACCTGGCGGGTTACGCGGATCTCATCGGAAGTAGAGCGGGCGCGATGCAATGGAAAAAACGAGTTGAACTAAGAGATGTCCGGGATGGTTTGTCCAACACGTTGGTCGTGGCCGAGGATGCCGGTCGACCGATTCATTACGTGTGGGGTGGGATCGGGCCTGACAACGTCAACAACGGAGGTCCTAACATAAACGTTGTCAACGGCCGGGTTGATGGTGCTGCCTGGGCTAGCTGGCAAAACTTTATTGCCGTCCATGGTTTTACCAACGATGGTCTGTATGTTCCCGGGCCCAACGTAATTAATTGCACCAATAATAACGAAGTCTACGGGTTTCATCCCGGGGTTGTGGTTGGCCTGTTTTTGGATGGGAGCGTGCGTGCGATTTCCGAATCAACTGACCCCCAAACCTTTGCTAATATGATCACCCGTAATGGTAATGACTAGGCGCCTTTGTCTACGGTCCGGTCGTCGTTTTGTTTTATGGGGCAAGTGGTTAGTCAGTGATTCTTAAACTCACGGATCGGCATGCCGAGGAGAAGCATTCGCGATGAGAAAATGGTTGTGGGCCGCTGGGATTGTGGTTTTCATCACGCTGCTCGTTGATAGTGCGGGTAATCTTTTAGGCGATCCGTTCGACGGGGTTTATGCTGTGGTCCAGCAACGGACGGGTTTCGATCGGGGTGATTTGGAATTCGCGTCCGGCGGGTATTCGAGAAACCTTTTTGGACGAAGTGCCGGAGCCGATTTTCATATCAAGGGAGCGGCTAAAGAAAAAACGATTCGAATTAAGGTTTGGAAACCATTTTATTTGCTTCCCTGGCAAGTTCGTGAATTTGAAGACAATTCGTGACAAGACCATCGTGATTCGTCTTAAACATATCCGCCCCGACTGATCGCTTTTCTGCATGCCAACGGGTCAAACCGGCTCACCGGATTGCCGTTGAACGGGATGGCCAGTCCTGTTTGTGTTGACTTACTGGAAGTGGAATGATCGTTTCATTCGTTGCCCCGTTTACCGGGATTGGCGGGCCGCGATGTGAGTGGCAGGGGTTCGGGCCCCAGGCCCAAATGGACCGATGTTGCCGAGACAGGGCATGGTGGGCAATGGGCTGCGCAGTTGATCATCGAGGATGGTCCAAAATAATTGAAAAACGATGTCGCCCGTGTCTCGGTTTCGTTTTTTAGCACCCAGTGACCGATCCCGGTAAATCGCCAGCTGATCCGAATTCGTTTCAATGCAATTGAGCCAAATCCATCAAAATCGGTTTTCGATTTCCCCAACCGGTCGGTAGAATGTTGCTGTTCGTTACATCGACCCGACTGGAGAAGTGCATGGATTTTTTTGATTTTTTCTTTCCGGAACAGGCCCAGGCCACCCATTTGCGCGATCTCGCGCGTAGTTCGAATTTATCGAGAAGAACATCGAGCCGGGTCAGCGGTCAATTGAGCGATTTGACGGAATTGCGCGAGGACATGAAGTTCTTGACGCTCGTGGTTGCTGCCATTATTAAACGACTTTCTGAAACCGAAACGATGAATCTGTCGGACCTGCAGGATTTGCTTGACGAAATCGATCAACTGGATGGAGTTGTGGACGGCAATCTGGAACCGGGCGTCCTGAGAGGAATCCTGGGCATGTTGAAAGAAGACGAGAGCGGTAATGCCAACGACGACCGTGATAATGAAGAATTCAGCATCCGCGAGAATATCCGCTTCCGATAACTTCGATAATGTATATGCTTGGATAAGCCCACCCGAGATTGGCCCAGTGCCGGCGCCCCTTAACGCGAGTATTGTTGTGTCGGTCGTCAATGATTTTTTTCATAGTTTGAATTTACGTAGAAAGGTATCCCTGTGACCACGTTGAGCTTGATGACCTTGACCTTGCTCGTTTTCTTGCCGGACGGTTCGATGAACGAGGTACCCGTGGTTCATAAAATGGATCCACTGCGGCAAAAAGAAACGAAATTTCTGAACCCCGAATACCTGGTTTTTTTACCGGATGTAGCCGAGTCCGAAAAGAAACTCCCCTTGTTGATCTATTTGCACGGCAGTGGTGGACGGGGAAGCGATATCAAGAAGGTCAAAGGCCAGGCGATGGGTGCTTGGCGTGGGCTCAACAAATTTGGCAAGGCGCCTTGTATCGTGGTGGCTCCACAATGCGCGGCCAAAGTAGAAGGCGCCGAAAAAAGCACCTGGACTCCCGCAGACCTCAACCAGTTCCTTGAGCAAGTCAGCGCAACCCTTCCTGTCGATTCCAACCGTGTTTACTTGACCGGCAACAGCATGGGAGGGTATGGCGCCTGGGTTTGGGCCGCTCATAACCCGGAACACTTTGCGGCTGTCGCGCCGATTTCCGGTGGCACCGGTCGGGGTGGCCCGAAAGATGTCACCCCGCAAATCGACGTTTGGGCCAAGAACCTGGCCAAGGTGCCTGTCTACGCTTTCGTAGGAGCCAAGGACAAGGTTGTGCCGGCCGAACGATCGGAAAGCCTGGTCGCAGCGATCGTCAAGGCAGGGGGCAAGCAGGCGAAATTGAAGATCTACCCGGATCAGGGGCATAATGCCAGGCAAGTTGTTTTATCGACTCCTGAATTCTATGACTGGCTTTTTTCGAAAACGCGCCCAGCATTGAAATAGGGTTCCAAAGAGTTACCAACAATGAATCTAGACCAAAAATTGATTGCCGAGGCAAAGGAACAGTTACAGGACGACCTGCTGGCTTTTTCCTGGCTGGTTCCTGGCTGGTTCAAATGGCGCGGCAGCTGGATGCAGAGCGCACGGAACCACAAAACGTGGAGACAGTGATCGATTGCGTTGTCCATCTTCACGGTCAAGGGACGGTTGTTGTGGGAAACGCAGTATTAAAAAACGACCTGTGTCTGATCGACGCCTGGCCGGAATCCGGGCAGGGCCTGCATGCGAGACTCGAGTCGGTTACCGCCGAGTGGCGAGGGCCGCAACATGCTATGCAGCTCAAAACAGCCGAGGCTGAAAAACTCAGGTTTTGTTTTTGGATTCAATTAACAGAGGATTATAATCGTGGTAGTCAGAACGAATGACCGCATCGGGTTGGGTCTTACCAGGCTTGGCGGACGAACTTGAAAAAGAAAGGTCCCTGACGGGAAAACAGGATGACAAATCAGATCAATCGTAGATGGAGCTTCATGTTCCTTGCAGGAATCGCCATTGGGCTGGGGATCATGACGCCTTCGGTTCTGCCTGGTATGGACGAGAATCGCCCGCCCAACATTATCTACATCGTGGCTGATGATCTCGGATACGGCGACCTGAGTTGTTATGGTCAGCAGAAATTTGAGACGCCCAACATCGACCGGCTCGCCCACGAGGGGCTGCGGCTCACCTCGGCCTA
>JABACA010000127.1 GCA_014237975.1 Mariniblastus sp.
TAGCATTCAGTCGATGAGTTCTCAGCCAGCAAAGGTAAGACGGACAGTTAGCCCGACCATTACAAGAAAAAGTTCTGTTTTTCACGAAAAATGCACCACCCAACTCGTCAACAAATCGAACACCTTGAGAGACGGCTTGGCGAGGTCATGCAACGGGATCACTATCAGCTGCGCCAATCGATTGGCAGATTGAAAGGCCAGCAGCTGGAGGCAGACCAGGCGGCAGAGCTGCTGGCCCGAATCCAGCAGCAATTGGACGCATCCAGTCAACGGCGACACCTTCGTGCCGTCCAATCACCTCACATCGAACTCGATCAAGAGCTTCCCATTTTTGATCGGCGCGAGGAAATCGCGACTGCCATTGGCGACCATCAAGTGGTGGTGGTCAGCGGCGAAACGGGCAGCGGTAAATCGACGCAATTACCCTTGATCGCGTTACCGGCTGGCTACGGGGTTCGAGGGATGATTGGGCACACGCAGCCTCGTCGAATCGCAGCCCGCGGTGTTGCATCACGAATCGCCCAACATTTAAAAACGCCTCTTGGCAAATCAGTCGGTTTCAAGATCCGTTTCGATGACAAGACCGAGGCGGGAACGTTAATTAAATTAATGACCGACGGGATCTTACTGGCGGAAACCCAAAGTGACCGATTCCTGGATCTTTACGATCTGATCATTATCGATGAAGCGCATGAACGATCGCTCAACATCGATTTTCTGATCGGTTTCATTCGTCGAATACTCCCGAAACGTCCCGACCTGAGGGTCGTCATCACATCGGCAACGATCGATACGAAACGGTTTGCAGATCATTTTACGTTTGACTCGCAAAGGCCCGTGCCAGTTATCGATGTCGAGGGCCGGACATACCCTGTAGAAATCCTCCACCGGGAACCGTCTCTGGACATGGACGAATCCGACACCAACGATATTGCGGTCGCAACGGTTCAGGAATTGGCGCAGATCGACTCTGGAGACATGCTTGTCTTTCTGCCCACCGAGAACGATATACGAATCGTCAGTCGCAAACTCAAAGGCGCAACAATATCCGGGCGGCAGGCCGAGGTGCTGCCTTTGTATGCCCGGCTTTCTACAGAACAACAGAACCTGATCTTCCAAACAAGCGCCCGCCGCCGAATTGTCTTGGCCACCAACGTCGCCGAATCATCGATTACGGTTCCCGGCATTCGTTTCGTGATTGACACAGGAACTGCCCGGATCAGCCGCTATTCTCCAAGAAGCAAGGTGCAGCGATTACCCATTGAAGCCATTTCCCAAGCGAGTGCCAATCAGCGGGCAGGCCGCTGCGGTCGAGTCGGTCCGGGTATCTGTTTGAGGCTGTATTCCGAGGAAGACTTTGCCGCCCGCCCGGCGTTTACAACCCCGGAAATCCGCCGAACCAACCTGGCCTCGGTGATCCTGCAAACGCACGTATTGAAATTGGGAAACATCAGCGAATTTCCCTTCATCGATCCACCCCACCCGGACGCCATTCGAGATGGCTACAAAACCTTGTTTGAAATCGGTGCGACTGACACCCATCGAAGACTGACACCGCTCGGGCGTCGCCTGGGCCGGCTGCCGGTCGATCCACGCATTGGACGAATGTTGTTCGCAGCCGACGACGAACATTGCTTGACCGAGATCCTGATCATTGCGGCCGCTTTGGAAATCCAGGACCCAAGGATTCGTCCGGCGGACAAAAAGAAAGCGGCGGACGACCAGCACCAGAAATTTTCCCACCCCAAGTCCGATTTTATGTCATTTCTCAAGCTGTGGGATTTCACCCAGAAACTGAGAACTGACCTTTCCCGCAGCAAGTACAACCTGGCCTGCAAACAGAATTTCCTGTCGGTCTCCCACTTGCGACAATGGCACGATGTCTATCGCCAGCTGAATTCCATATGCCAATCGATTGGACTTGCGCCGCGTCCCAGGAAAGACGACTATAACGCGATTCACCGCAGTCTGTTGGCGGGCCTGTTGTCAGGCATTGCCATGCTGGGGGATCGCCACGAATACACGGGTGCCGGCGGAGTCAAGTTTCACCTGTGGCCCGGCTCCGGTGTCTTTGAGGAAAAACCGAAATGGACGGTGGTGAGTGAAATCCTGGAAACGTCCCGGCGGTACGGACGAACGGTGGGGAAAATCTCACCTGACTGGATCGAACCGATTGCCAGCCACCTGTTGAAACGCAACTCGGTTGACCCGCATTGGAGCAAGAAGCGACAAACCGTAATGGCCTACGAAAATGTCTCCCTGTTTGGACTGCCTATCGTGACCCGTCGTTTGACGGGCATCGCCAAAGCAGACCCGGAAAAATCCCGCGACTTATTCATCGAACAGGGACTGACTGAACGACAAGTCACGACCCACTTTGACTTTTACCTGCACAACGAATCCCTGATGGACGATCTTGCCAATCTTGCCGCCAAGACACGACGTCGTGACTGGATCCTCGATTTGCACCGCGTCATGGATTTCTACTATGAGCGACTGCCCAACCAGGCGGTCGACTCCGCCGCGCTGCACCGGCTGATGCAGCAGGACCCGGCACTGAACGAACAGCTCAAGATGAAACAGCAGGATTTGATTCCCGAACAGGTCGATACTGCACTGATCGAGGAGTTCCCGGATCGGGTACTTGTCGGTTCCATGAATTTGCCAGTGGACTACCAGTTTCAACCGGGCCAACTCGATGATGGAGCTACCGTCAAAATCCCGCTGGAGGGACTGAGCCAAATCGACGACATGCAAGCCGGCTGGCTGATTCCCGGGCTGTTCCAGGAACGCATCGTCGGTTTGATCAAGAGCTTGCCCAAGAGCATTCGTCGTAATTTTGTGCCCGCTCCCGCGACCGCGGAAATCATTGCCAAAAATTTACGTCGCGGACAAGGGTCGTTTGTGGCAGCCGTCGCCAGGGAATTGACCCGGATTTCCGGGGAAAATATTTCCACGGAACTGTTTGATCCCACCAGGTCAGACCCCTATTTAAAAGTCAACGTTCAGGTTGTCAACGAAACAGGTGAGGTGGTGGCCGAAGGTCGAAGCGTGGCCGAATTAAGAGAACAACTGGGTGGCGAACATCTATCCAACGTCGTGCAAGTCGACAACAGCGATTGGCAACAGACGGGACTGACGCAATGGACATGGGGAGCACTCCCTGATCAGGTGCAAATTACCCGTGGCACAACCGAGTTGGCAGCTTTCCCGGCCATTTTTGACGATGGTTCTAGCGTCGGCCTGAAACTGGTCGACTCACAGGCGGCAGCCGAGTTCGAGACTCGCAAAGGTCTGACGCGTCTGTTCCAGATCGGAAATCGAAAATTGGTTCGCAGCCAGGTTGCCTGGTTACCCAACCTGGATGAGCACGCGGTACTCCTGTCACGATTGATTTCGCCCAAAGAACTACGACAGCAATTGAGTGACCTGATTGTCCGGATCGGACTGGTCGAGAACCGGGCCATTCCCCGGAATGAAACAGAATTTGCCACGGCGCAGGAAAATACGATTGAGAAAGTTTCGGTAGCTACCCAGGACGTGGCTCGCTGGCTGCCCAGGTTTTCTTCAGCCGTCCAGCAGTCATTGCTCGCCTTGGAACAGATGCCAAGGCAATTCTCGGCGTCAAAGGCCGGGATCGAAAAACAGATCCAAAGCTTGACCGAGCCGGGCTTCCTCGCACAAACGCCCTGGAAATGGCTGCAACACTACCCCCGGTATTTCAATGCCATCACATCGCGGATCGAAAAATTACCGGCGAATTCCGAACAGGAAACGATCGAGGAAATCGATCAATACTGGGAACAGTACGAACAGATGCGGGTCCATCACGCCCACCAGTCCCTGGTCGATCCGGACCTGGACCAGTTTCGCTGGATGATCGAAGAATACAGGGTTTCACGGTTTGCCCAACAGCTGGGTACGAGCCTGACCATCTCAGCCAAGCGGCTCGACAAGCAATGGAAAAAAGTACGGCAACTCTGAAACGATCCAATAGCCGGACTATTTTGCCACGGGAGCATCGACGTCGGACTTTTCGGTCAGGTTCATCATCGTGATCGGATCGATCGTCTCCGTGACAAATTGTGTGCTTCCATCACAGTAGGCAAAATTGGCTCCCCCGGGATGCAGCGAGGAATAGGTGCATCTGGATTGCAACGGATCAGTATGGGGGAAATTAATTCCCTTTCCAAAGTTACTGGAAGCACACGTGTCGCTGTTGCCAACGCCGAAATAACCACACGGCACATTGCCCACTCCGGGTACGATCGTATTTCGATTCACCAACTGGTTGGCAGCGGCCGACTCGTAAACCTGGTCACCCGCTTTGTATTTCCAAGACCGTTCACCGATCATGAAAGTGTTCGAGCGGCCGTCGGTGATGGCCGACCAGTTTACCGGCTGATTAATTGCCTCAAACACACCCGCGTTGGGAGTTGGAATGTTGGGATACTTGAGCGGATCCACATTGACAAAACTGGTCGCCGCACCCACCGTGTTGACGCCTACGTAGTTTCCTCTGGCTACCTTGAGTCCACCAGCATCATCGGCAGATTGGGCCTGATCCGGTCCCAGCCAACGCGTTTCATTCAGTAACGGCCCCTGGTCGCCCGGGCAGGCGAACAACGGTTGCTGCAACACTTTCAGCAGACTTTCTCCGCCAGAACCAACCGCCTGATCAACCATCTCAGCTGCGGTATTTGAATGGGGCTGCAACAATTCAAAGGCGTCATCGGCCTCCATGTACGGCAGGATATAAACTTGCCAGGACCAACTGGGAACCGTCACATCGCACTCATTGGGCGTTCCGACAAATTCAGCCGGGACTTGAGCCATCGCCGGCAAGTGTGCTACGGCACTATCAGCCTGGTAAGACATTACTGCCAAAGCCGTTATCCGCAGGTTGTTCAGGCAAGTTGTCCTGCGCGAATTAATCCGCAGCAGATTCAAACTGGGCAGCGCCAACAGTAGAATCAGGCCGAGCATCGCAATCACCGCCAGCAGGTCCACTTTCGAAAATCCCAATCGCGGGCAACGGGCAACTCCCGTTCGATGCGAAACGGTTGACCTGGATCCAGTTGGAGACATACGAGTCGTTCGTTTGGGAATGGATTTCATGAGAGTCGAGAAATCAATGAGTGTTGAAAATCGAATCGCGTGATTGGCCTATATCCAGCCATGATCGGTTGGGACCCCGGTCACTCCTGCCGATTGCCACGAAGCCGCTAACCACCACGCTTGCTCAAAATTATAAGTCTGTCATTTCAGAATTCAAACGGGACCTTCCAGTCTCGATCAGGATCCACCGAACGAACCTCCTCCAAACGAGTTGTTATTCGTCGCAGGAGGGGTCACGGATTGCGGATTGACGGGTACACCGTCGAAACCATTGGGCGATGGTTTGGTTGGTGATTGTACTTTGGGAGTGGTAGATGGTAGAGGACTAAACCCATTCCCCGACACCTTCGGTGCAGGACTTGTCGCCGACAACGGAATCAGATTGGGCCGACCACCTGGCAAACCACGTTCGAGCACACTGGCACTGGACGACGGTGTCGTGGGGTTTGTTGCCGAACCCCGCGAGGGCGTAGTTCCCAACGGGGAGGGTTGCGATGGGAAGGGTGCCAGTGGACCTCCCCGTGCCGTACGAAGAGGCTGCGGAGCGACGGATGACCCTGTGGACGGAACCGCATTGCCACTCACGGTCGTATTAAGTGGTTGCCGATTTTGTGCGGAACTCGATCGCAACCCTGGTTGGCCGAAGGAACGATCGGCTGCCCGGGCAACCGGCAGGGTATTGTCCAGCACGGACTGAGCTGTATTTCCAGGCGTGACGGAATCGGGCCGACTAATCAACATGGCAACGATCTGATCCGGGGATTTAAAGTCGGGGTGAATGGCAATTGCGTAATCGGCAATCGACTGATTGTATTGGGTCACCGTTTCAATCAACTCTTGATTGCCACTGCTCCACATGCGCCCCGCTTCTAAAACGGCGGCCACCCCCAGCTGGCCAGAGACAAATGCCATTCGCGTTTGATTCATGGCAGATTTTGCGATTCGCACGGTTTCCGCTTGTTGAGCAATCAAATTCAACTGCAGCGGTAACCGGTGGTTGATCCCTCGCAAATGAGAGGGCACCAGGTTGCGACCGGCAAACCATTCGTAATGCGTTTGGTAACCTTTGACTAAAGGAACATCCTTGGGCAAAGGCAACCAATCGGCGGGCATGCCGCCAAGTTCCTGCAAACGCTGTTGGGATATGCCGAGTTGGATTTGCGAAGACATGACTTGCGATTCCGCTTCGTTTTGAGCCGCACTCAACAAGACCTGTTCGGCCGAAGTTTGAGGACGGTCCATTTGTTGCAACCAATTCTGGTATTCCTTCGAATTTTGCAACATGGCCCATTGAGCGTAAGTTTTCCAGTATTGACTGATCATATCACGACGATAGGCGACGCGCGTTTTTTTGAGTAGTTCCAGCAACGTAACGGGCCGCCCCGGCAAGGCGGCTGAAGCGTGCGACAAATCGAATTGTTCCATCATTTTCCGAGGCAGATCCAAATCCACCCTTTTCGTATTGGATGAACTAGGGTTCTGTGTCCGAGGTTGATTGAACGTGGCCGGCTGCACCAAACCCTCCACGACCGAGGTCGCAATCGGGTTGACCCGGTCAGAACTGGGCGCCGTTTGCGCCTGGTCGATCGTCGATGCCTGGAGCATCGGTTCGCCGGGGAGATTTCCATTGGGCATGCCAGGTGTACTCAACGGCTTGGCAACAGGGCTCAGTGTTTGCGGGACGGTCGGCTGGTTCAAATCGGCAGCAGAATTTTGTGCTTGGGTGACCGCAACTGGCACCGCTGGCCAGGATGGATTTTGGGCTGACTCGGTGGCCGCAGGAGGTGGCGGCTCCTGGCCTTGGGCCGCATGAAGTCCGGCAACTGAAAGTAGGATAATGACGATTCGATAGCTGTTTAACCGTACCGCGAATTGCATCCGTGCACCCTTGGGTCTGGGTCGTTTGATGAGGCGTCCACAGTCCAGATGGAGGCCGACCTGCTTAATTTGCCCGGTTTATGTTTTCCAGTCAATGTGAATCGCAACCCGCTCCACGGATGCTAGTGATACGGACGCCCCCCCCAACCGCCACCTTTATTTTCCATAAACTGCCCAACTTGTTAGCTTCCATTCAAGGCGGCTCGCTCGAATCAGAGAAATGCCAATAAAAACGGTGATAATTCAGCAAGGTTGGAAATTCGCAGGCCAATCAGGCACAAAGGGTCGGCCAACTTGCTCCTCTCCCATGTCGAAATCTTCGTGAAAGGGCAGGGCGACGTTGGCGATACCAACCCAAATCTGCTGTCACCCTCAGACGTAACTGTTTGTGACTCTCCGATGTTTCCGTGGGTTGATCAGAATGTACAATCAAGATGCGTTTAGGGCGTTTGCCAGCAAGGATGCATGGGTCGAGGTCCTACAGTTCAGAAAACAGGTGTCGCGTCGGGCTACAGATACTATGGCAACCCAGGGATCAACACGTGCTGTCGTTGCCGCCATCATTGGCAACTCCCTGGTCATGGTGGCAAAGTTCGTGGCATTCCTGTTCACGGGATCGGGAGCAATGCTCTCCGAAGCGATCCACACCTTGGCGGATCTGCTTAATCAAATTCTGTTACTGGTAGGGATCGTCCGCTCCGATCGAGTTCCCGACCAGGAATTCCAGTATGGCTATATGGCGGAACGCTACGTGTGGGCCCTGATCTCCGCCGTGGGGATTTTTTTTCTTGGATGTGGTGTCACGATCTACCACGGCATCCAGTCGTTGCTCTACCCACACGAACTGCAGGAATTGAATTGGGCGATAGGCGTCTTGTTGTTCTCGTTAATTTTGGAAGGTTACGTATTGTTCGTGGCCATCAGAGCCGTGCAAAGGCAGGCCGAGGGCAAACCTTTTTTTCGCTACATGCGCGATGAAGCTGATCCGGCAGCCGTCGCCGTGGTACTGGAGGATAGTGCGGCTTGTCTCGGTTGCGTAATCGCCATGATTGCAATACTGCTCGCCGAATGGACAGGCAGCCCTTACTGGGATGCCATCGGTTCCATTTTGATTGGCTGTCTTCTGGGCGCCATTGCTGTTTGGCTGATTTGGCGGAACAGTCAATTGTTGATCGGCGTCTCGGTTCCACCAAAAATCCGACGTCAAATCAGACGGATCATCGAACAAAATCCAGCCGTTGAAGAAGTTGTAGACCTGAAAACCCGCGTGCTCGATACGGAGACCTATCGCATCAAGGCGGACATACGTTTTGACGGTGAAACGTTGGCTGAAAAACTGAGTTCGAAAATCGACCAGGCCTATGACGAGATACAATCACGGGACCAATTTCAGCAGTTTGCAAAGGAATATGCGGATGACGTGGTCGAATTGCTGGCCGATGAAATTGACAACATTGAGCGGAAGATTCAATCGCAGTTTCCCAAAGCGCGTCATCTGGATATTGAGGCGGACTGAACCAATCGTGGGCCGCGATGATTGGTTGCATTCCCTGAAACGGCTATGCCTGATCCGTCTCATTTTATTGCGTCGTCCATTTCCCTCAGCCAGATCGCCAGTTTTTCCATCGGCAGACCAACCACGTTGGTTGCGCTGCCCTGTTGGATATGGACCCAGTCCAAGCCATCCTGGTAGCCGAACGCTCCGGCTTTGCCGACCCAGTCACCCGTATCCAGATAGGACTGTAGCATCGACTCGTCGATCGTATCCATTTCGAGCACCGTCTGATCAAAATGGTTGGCAGTAACATTGGAGGGTCGGTGCCACAAAGTAACACCGGTCAAAACACGATGACAACGGCCACTCATTAATCGCAACATCCGGGCCGCATCGTTGCGGTCAAGCGGTTTGCCTATTTTTTGACCGTCGCATTCGGCAATCGTGTCGGCCGTCACGATTAATCCATGGTCGACCAAAGGTGCCACCGACTGAGCTTTGCAATAGGACGTCCTGCGGACATATTCCTCGGGCGGGCAAGAGGAACTAACCCCCTCTTCTACCAGTGGATCTACCGGTATGACCTCGAATTCCAATCCTGCCTGCTGCATTAATTGCTGCCGTCGAGGCGATTGGCTGGCCAAGATTAATCGATGCGCCATCTTATTGATCCGGCCTCTGCCTGCTAAAAAAAGGGGATGCCAGAACCGTTACAAGTCATCTACGAAGACAATCACCTTTTGGTCGTCAATAAACCAGCTTTGTTGGCCACGATGGGCGTGTCAACCGGTGAGACCAGCCTGGTGTCATTGGCCAAAGCATACCTCAAACAAAAATACCAAAAACCGGGCAATGTCTACCTGGGTGTCGTCAGTCGACTGGACTCATTTGTTTCAGGGGTCACCGTTCTCGCGCGAACCTCCAAGGCCGCGGCCCGGTTGAATGAACAGTTCCGAAATGCCACAGTCGAAAAAATTTACTGGGCCATTGTTCCCAACAGCTTGCCCTCGGAAAGGGGCAATTTGAAGAATTGGCTGGTCAAAGACGACCGTCAACGTCGCATGATCACGGTTGAAAAAAACCATGCCCGCTTTGATGAGGCAAAAGAAGCTCGACTTAAATACGAGGTTATCGGGAAACACCTCAACCAATGCCTGGTCAAAATCCGCCTTGAAACGGGTCGGAAACACCAAATCCGGGTCCAGTTCGAAGCGATCGGCTGCCCGATCGTTGGGGATAGAAAATACAACAGTCCCGCTTCGTTTCGCTTGGGTATCGCGCTGCATAGCCGTCGACTAGGAATCGTCCACCCCACGTCAAAAAAACGAATGTCCTTCGAAACATTACCGGGAGATTGGTGGCAATTGGATCGATTTGGTGAGTTATCGAACTGATTTTTTTGTGAAATTAATTGTTTTTTTTATTCCCACCTGAAAAGGCGACTACCTACGGGATAAACTTACGTTGAGGCTTCTCATCAGAATGCACTCGTTACGCTGTTCTTGTTTTTTTGCCAAATCTCGATCGATACCGACTAAATGAGTTCAGAACGTCCCAGTTTCCGTGAATCAGCCATCACCAGTGGTCTCGTTACCGAGGAGCATCTGCGCCTGGCTGCCAGCCATCTGGCACAGTATGAGACTCATCACAAAACGGCGACCGATGTATCGGACCGAAAACTGGCAACTCAGCTGATCAAGATGAAGGTCGTTACGGCCTATCAGGCGGACCAGCTCATGACGGGCCGCACCAAATTGAATTTGGGTCCCTACATCATTACTGGGTGGATCGGTCAGGGAGGAATGGGGCAAGTCTTCAAAGGCACTCATGAGATGCTGGGACGTGAATCGGCAATCAAAGTTCTGCCGCTACACAAAACAACGCCCGATGCCATCGCAAATTTCCGTCGAGAGATTCGTGCTCAAGCCATGTTGGACCACCATAATTTGGTGCGAGCCTACGATGCTGGCGAGGATGGTAATGTCCATTACCTGGTCGTTGAATATGTGCCGGGGACAGACCTGAGACGCCTGGTAAGAACCAAGGGCAAGTTGTCCGTGCAACAGTCGGCCAATATTATCAAACAGTCAGCTGAAGGATTACACCACGCTCATCTAGACAATCTGATTCACCGGGACATAAAACCTGGAAACATTCTTGTAACGGCAGATGGTGTCGCAAAACTTTCTGATTTAGGCCTGGCATTTTACCTAAATGATCCCAATGACCCCCGCGTGGGAAAAATTGTCGGAACGGCTGACTACCTGTCACCAGAGCAGATCAAGACACCGTTGGATGTGACACTGGTCAGTGATATTTATTCGCTCGGATGTACGCTTTACTACGCGATCACTGGTAAAGTTCCATTTCCCGGTGGAACTCCCAAAAGCAAGGCGCGGCGACATCTGGAGGAAACTCCCTGGCATCCGAGACGGTTTAACGAAGAAGTCAGTGACGAATTCGTTGATTTGATCGGTGACATGATGGAGAAAGATCCTGCTCAGAGGATCCAAACAGCAGCAGAAGTGGCGGAACGCCTGGCTCCGTGGGCAAGTGACGACAGTCCATTGCTCAACGAAGATATGGAACGATCTCGGTGGATGCCTGCACCGGTTGAAGACAATCAGGACACGGACCCCAACGACGTGGCCGAAATGGCAATGAGTGAATTGAGCAGCCCCAATGCGATTCCCGGCCCGGACGGAGTTTACGATGTTGCTGCCGAAACGGGTTCGTTTTCGAGCACAACAGAACTATCACCTGCTCCGCCACTGTCCACGATCAGTGGACAATACATGCAGGCTCAACGTTTACCCAAAGATGGTCCCCGGGTTTCCATTCAGCTGTTGTTCCTGGCCACGCTTTCCGCCGTTGCGCTGGGTGTATTGGTTGGGTTTATTTGCGGCTACCTGATGCCCCGATAGTTTGTGCCGACTGCTTGAGATTTGTCGGGAAAAACCGATAATCACTAGAAATCTCAAGCAGGAATTTCATACATGAACTCATTCAACGCAACCATCATGGCGGGGATCCCCGCCATCAATTCCGCACTTTATCGCATGCTGCGTTTTAACGTTGGCGATCCCGTTGCCCTGATCTCGTTAAAAAGTAACGAAGGCTCAAAATCAATATTCATTTTGCGCGATATTGAGATGCACCGAGCGGAGAAACAGGCAAGAGCTGATGAAATCGCCTGCCCGGCCGATTTCACACCCGAAAATGGACTGTCAGGAGACCGTGAAACGGCAACCGCTCAAGCAGCAGCAGAATGTCTGGTACGGCACGGCATAACCTCGGTCACTGCAGATCGAACCCTCCCTTTGATTTATGCTGAAATCATCCGCGGTCGAGGGATCGATGTCGTCTGTGACACGGAATTCGGAGTCACGGATCGGCGGTCCAAAGATTCCCAGGAAATTGCCTGGCTACAAGAGGCGCAAACTGCAACGGAAAGCGCCATGGAAATGGCATGCCAATTGATCGGTCGCGCCGATGTCGACGAGAAAGGACTATTGGTTCACGAAGGAAACCACTTGACCAGTGAGCGTGTCAGAAATGCCATCGATATCAAGCTGCTGGAACTCGGTTATTCGAATGTTCCCAGTATTGTTGCCGGCGGTTCGGTTGCCGCCGATTGCCACGAAATCGGGACAGGTGTTCTCAAAACACAGGAGCCCGTGATCGTTGATATCTTTCCGCAAAACCGAACCACGCTATACAACGGTGACTGTACCCGCACCGTCGTCAATGGTCCCGTTTCGGAACAACTCCAAAAAATGCATGCCGCCGTCTTTGCTGCCAAGCAGGCCGGTGAGGCAACGGTTAAACCGGGTGTGACCGGTGAGGACGTACACAAAGCAGTGATTGCCACAATCCAGGAACATCGGTTTGATGTGGGCATCCCCGACGATACCATGCCGGACGACTACTGTGCCATGGTTCATGGTACGGGGCATGGAATCGGGTTGGATGTACACGAACCTCCGCTGCTCGACTTCAAGGGTCCGGAACTGGTGGTGGGTGACGCGTTGACCATTGAACCGGGGGTCTACAGCAAGGCGATTGGTGGAATTCGAATCGAGGACATGGTTATCGTAACAGCTGATGGTTGCGACAATCTCAACCAGCTGCCCCAAGGCCTGACCTGGGAATAAACCAATGACGCTTGAGGACTCGCGACCCAATTGATTCGCTATGCATGAAACCCAACTACTTAACGGTTTACAGTTATTCCCCACAATCATGCCAAACTCCTTCAAAAAAGAGGGAATTCCAGAGAAACCACTTCGTCCAATTCATTGCACGATGGGCCGTGAATCAACCAAAATGCAGAGGTACCAAAACGTGAATCACAAAACCTTCCTTTTTCCGTTTAAATCGCAAGTCATGGATCAATCAATGAAAACTTCTCTGCTTATTCTGTTA
>JABACA010000128.1 GCA_014237975.1 Mariniblastus sp.
GTTGACTGCCTATCCATGCATCGTCTGGTTCGGGTCAGGAAATCCAGTAAAAGCCTGCCGGTTTGGTGCATCATTCCGATTATCGGTTGAACTGCACCCGTGACGCCCCATACACTTCGCTGCAAAACACCAACTCAAAACACGACTTGTCCTGTTACTAATGCTCCGCGGATCCCCATAAACCCCGGTTTTTTGGGCCTATTATGATTCATCTCGACACTCGACGGACTTGCGGGGTACCATTAACCACATCGTCATTTCGAATGATCTTCTAGTTGACTGATAGCAACATGTTGCAGGCAATCGTTAAAAACTGGATCGCAGGCTTCCACCGCCGCCTAGGGATCATGGCGACTATGGGACTAATGCTGACCTGTCAGTGGGTTATCAGTGACGACAATGTCGATCAGCTGATTGGCTCCCTCGATAGTCCCCAGTTTGCCGTGCGAGAATCCGCAACCCGTCAGCTTGTCCAAATGGGCGGTCCGGCATTGCGGAAATTGGCTCAACACTATTTTGCATCGTCCCCTGAAAAAGCCTGGCGAATCAAACGCGTCCTGGAAGATATTGGGACAACCAACGACGATCCAGATACCTGTTTCAAATCGATCGGGATACTGTTTGTCCTCGACTCGAATGTGGGTGACAGAATTGTCGAATTGCTGAATGACTGGAAAGAAAATCGAAGCAAAAAGGCCGTTGAATACTTGCAGGCCAGAGGTGCCCGGTTCAGCAATGAATTCATGGGCATCAACCGCCAAATCGGCGGGCTTGACGTCGACATTCGTGAAGTTCTGGAGCGGGAACTGAAAGACCGCGAACAACAAGCGCAGTCCGAATCGAAAACCGTCACGAGTCAACCTGCCGAGAATGATCCCAAGGTCGTATACGAGAAAGTCAATCAAATATTGAATGGCAGCCTGGCCGACAATGAGAATTTTGTCTGGGAACTCTACAAGCAGCTTCAACCGGAAGTTGCGGTGGATCCGTTGGGAAACAACCGAAATTTACTGGCGGGCAACCCGATCATTATGAATCGGAGAGACCAGATCTTTTTACAACCCAATGGAGTCGCGTTTAATTTCGCAAGCGCGACCGGCGTACTCGTCACGTTGGATGAGAATTGGCAGGGTGACGCAGAGGATCTCAAGAGGTTGAGCCAGATTTACCAGTTGAGCGGTTTGCGGTTCAAGGACCGAAATATAATGCTTGAAGAAGCAGCTGTGGTTTCGGAATTGAATCAACTTCAGTACTTGGCAATCAACGGGTGCGAAACTAGTGGATTCAAGCTGCATGATTTGACACTGCCAAATTCCATACAAGTCATTGATTTAGGCATGTTCCAGTTGGATGAACCGACGGTACAAATGCTGGCCAAACTGAAACTAATCTCCCTGCGCATGGATGAATGCGAAATAAGTCCTGGCGCGGTTGAGGCATTCTCTTCGCTGGCGTCGATACGTGAATTGAGTTGGACTCGAACACCCATTAGCGGTGATTTGTTTGATGCGATGGCTAAATTGCCCGCATTGCAAACAATCAACCTGTCGGTCAGCAAGTTTCTACACGAAGACAAAAAGCGGTTTGACCAACAGCGACCCAGTTGCCGGTTTAACAATGTGCCGGTTGCATTTCTTGGCGTTCAAGGGCCGCAGACAATTAGTTCGTATCAGCGAGAAGAAGACTGCCTGATTGAACAGGTTGTGGCCGACTCTTCAGCAGCGAAGGCGGGAATCGAACCGGGTGACATTATTCGCAAGGTAAGTGGACAACCAATCGAGAAATTTGAAGAATTACGGATGTTCATCACCCAGCACAGTGTCGGGGAGAGCCTTGAACTCGATGTCGAGCGCGAAGGCAAAATAATTACAATCCCCGTTGAGCTTGGCAGCATCGACGAGGCCCTCGTCCGCTAACAGCAACAAGCGGGGAAACGGCATTTCGAACTAGGCCACAAACGCCAGGTAGTAGAAAACCCAACCCGTCAACGCCGTCAACAGCATGGCGATCGAGGCGATCCAGCCCCACCTTCGGTGAAATTGACTGTAACGACCTGGCCCCACAGGCTGAAACCTCCGCAAGGCGCCGGTCAGGACGTACGCCCAAATAAACGGGGTGGGAATTGCAAACGCAAGATGCACCCACAAGGACAAGTCCACCAACCCGCTCGGATAAAACCTGGACTGCTCGGCAGCGCTGCGCCAATCCGAAAAAAATCGAATATCGATTTCAAACGCGATAATGGCAACCGCCAGAACCAGAGCCAATGTAATTTGAATGGCACGGTGAAGGCGATATTCCCGCTTCGATCGGACCAGGAAAATACTGAATCCCAGAACCACCACCACCAACAACATCGCGCAAACAACGATATCCAGCATCAGGGAACCTCGAGCCGGCAGAAACCCGCGGGAACCCAACAGGAATAATTGGTTGTTTTGAAATGAAAGAGCTATCAAGTCACTCATGAAACCTTCGGTTCAATTCAGATTCAAATCTCACAGCATACATCTCGACCACTTTTCTTAAGACGCCGAAGCGATTAGTTTATTTGAAAAGCCACGCGGAAGCGATACAACATAACAAGATCGTCGACACGGGTAGGTTGTTCATTATGAACAATGGAGTGATTATGGCCGAGTGGCGGAATTGGCAGACGCTCAGGATTTAAAATCCTGTGTCCGATAGGACGTGCGGGTTCGAGTCCCGCCTCGGCTACCTTGCCATGAAAAGGCTTGTGACCAGTTGTCGCAAGCCTTTTTCTTACCAAAACCTGATCCAAAAGTAACTCAACAGCCAAGATGATGGGTCACCCGCCGATGCTTTCAAAATCGACTCATTATTTAGCAAACGGTTGAACAGACCGTTTCAAATTAACCCATTCTATTTTTTGAGTTCTTTGATTCGCACGTTGCGATACCAGATCCGTTTGGCCTCGTCCTGGAAGCTGATGTAACCGGTCGCTGGGCGGTCCTTGAGACCGGTTTGGCTCAAATCAAGGTCCTGAATTTTTTCCCCGTTGAGAACGACCTGCAACTGCTGGCCTTGCAAGGTGATCGTATAACGATTCCACTCCCCGGCCGGCTTGACCACCATCTTGGCAGGTGGCGAGGTTTGAATGACACCACCGCAGTCATGATGTCCAAATTTCTTTTTCCCGTGCGTGTCCAGTATCTGGACTTCAAAACCACTCTTGACATGGTTTTTCAGATCACCAACCCGCATGAAGACACCCGAATTACCTTTCTTGTTGAATTTGAATTCCAGGTCCAGTACAAAGTCGCCATACTTGCGATCCGTTGTCAGGTAATCCTGGTAACGTTGCCAACCACTTTCACCCGGCCTCGGTTTAAGCGTCACGACGTTTCCTTCTTCGACCACCCAATTTCCGTCGGTCTTCCAGCCTGCCAGGTCTTTGCCGTTGAACATCTGTTTAAATTCCGGCTCTTGATGAATGGTACAAATTGCCATATCGCCGCATCCCACTTGCCTGTTGATCGCGGCATGTGTCTGCAGGAACGTGCCTTGCATGGCTGGGCATAAAGCACTTTCATCCCCTCGAGTAACTGTCGCCAAGATTGTGACGGCCACCATCAATACAATATTTTTCATTGATTCCCCAACCTGGATGCGTGTCGATTCAAACAAACCCGTTTCATAACCAATACCGGTCTCTGTTACCGTACTTGTTTTTAACCGTCAGTCAACCAATTTCGTGGCATCCCGGTCACGAAAAAAATTGGACTGTTGTTTTTCGACCAGGCCAATAAGGCGACATGCCAAGAAACGAAAACCGGCTTCCCGCTGATTACGGAAACAAGCCGCCTTTATGCTGATAGGCTTGATGCTAGAATTAAATGATGGTGTGCGGCAACGCTATAAACCTCATGTTTGTTTTTTTCAGAAGCAGCCGTGGAGGGACTTGATGATTCCCTTGATTTACAAGCCGGACAACCTGCTACCTAAATAAACTGGATTTGCTACCAGTTGAGGCCCGCTAACCACCCTTTGACCAACCTAGCCAATGAAAATTCTGGGAATCAATGCATTTCACGGCGACTCCTCCGCAGCCATTGTGGTGGATGGTGAATTGATCGCAGCGGTTGAAGAAGAGCGTTTCAATCGGATCAAGCATTGGGCCGGTTTCCCGGGGGATTCGATCCGTTATTGCCTGGAAGCGGCAAGTCTCGAGCCGGAGGAAATCGATCACATTGCCGTCAGCTTCAATCCAAAAGCAAACGTCAGCCGCAAGGCGTTGTTTGCCCTGAAGAACCGGCCTTCATTCCGAAACATCATGGACCGTTTGTCCAGGCAAAGCAAATCACTTTCCATCGCCCAACAATACGCGGCTCTGTTTTCCCGGAGTCCCGCCGACATCCCTGCCAAAATCCACAATGTAGAACACCACGACGCCCACATCGCCTGCGGCTTTTTTCTCTCACCCTTTGAGAATGCATCGATCCTGTCGATCGACGGAATGGGGGATTTCGTCAGTACGGTTACGGCTGAAGGAGCAGGTAATCGATTTAAGAAACTGGATGAGGTTTTTTACCCACACTCCCTGGGGTTTCTCTATAACGCCGTCACGATTTACATGGGGTTCCATCATTACGGCGATGAGTACAAGGTAATGGGATTGGCTCCTTACGGCCGCCCCACGCTGATCGATGAATTTCGGGACATCATCGCTCCCAAGGGTCGCACCTTTGAATTGAATCTCGACTATTTTACGCATGTGGCCAATGGCATCTCCATGAGCTGGGACAACGGCAGTCCCAACGTTGACGCATTCCACAGTTCGCTGATGGAAGAAAAACTGGGTCCACCACGGCAACCCGACGAACCCCTTACGGACCACCATGAAAATATCGCCCATTCCATGCAACGCGTTACCGAAGAGATTATTTTTCATCTGCTGAATGAACTCCACGCACAGACGGGAAATGATAATGTCGTGATGGTTGGCGGCTGCGCCATGAATTCAGTGGCCAATGGTCGCGTGACCAGCAACACGCCTTTTAAAAACGTCTATATACCCACCGGGGCGGCTGATAACGGCACTTCGATTGGTGCCGCATTTCATGTCTGGAATCACCAACTGAATCAGCCTCGCAAATTCGTGCTGAAACATTCAAGCTGGGGCAATGATGTGGAGCCAGAGGAATGTCGCGCCGCGGTCGAAGCAAGCGAATTGCCCGCGGATCAATTCTCGGTGACCGAACTGGACAAGGACCTGTTGATGACCCGGGTCGTCGACGCCATTTGTGACGGCAAAGTCGTCGGTTGGTTCCAGGGGCGGATGGAATTTGGCGCAAGGGCACTTGGCAATCGCTCCCTGGTGGCCGACCCCCGGCGAACGGACATGCGAGATATCATCAATTTGAAAATCAAATTCCGCGAAAAATTTCGACCGTTTGCACCCAGCATCCTGGAAGAATATGTGGCAGACTATTTTGAGATCGATGAGCCGAGTCCTTTTATGGAACGGGTACTGCCGATTCGCCCGGAAAAACATGACGAAATCCCGGCCGTCACCCATGTCGACGGATCGGGCCGGCTGCAGTCGGTCAGTCGACAAACGTCTCCCGATTATTGGGAGCTGATTAACCGGTTTCGGGAGCGGACCGGCGTACCGATCCTGCTGAACACCTCGCTCAATGAAAACGAACCGATCGTCCGAACACCGATGGAGGCAATCTCCTGCTTCTTGCGAACGGCCATGGACATGATTGCGGTGGGACCCCTCTTGATCGAACGAAAACAGGTCGACCCCGGTTCGATTGCTCCCTCTGACAGCTGACCGTCAGCAGGTTGGACTCTGAATCCTGCCTGACCTTCGATTCGACTAGAATTCCCAGAGAACGTCGCAGGCGATTAACCAATTCTTGGCCGACGTGTAATCGTCGTACGAGAGTTGCCGTTCCTTAGTCGGGTAGGGCGATCGGGGAGATTGCCAATCGTAACGCAATTCGGGACGCCATCGCAAATGAGGCAGCGGCTGCCAATTTAATCCAAGCGTGATATCGTAAAAATCTCCCGAAGCTGCCAGAGGCTTTAAATCGACCCCGCTTAATCGGCCACCATCATTCTGCAACCATTCGACTCGGATCCCCGATTTCCATTTTTCATTGATTTGATAAATCAGGAAATTGGCCAGGGAATAACACTGATAGGTGTCATTTTCAATCTGATGTCGGGAACTGCTGGTCATCAAATCGTGTTCCATGATGTAATTCCAACGCTGATTGATTTGATGATTCAATATCAGCGAATAATAAAAAACCAACGAATCGTTTTCGACCACCTGCGTCCTCTGTTTACCATCCTGATAGTCAAATTGGATTTGTGTTTTCTTGTCGGTCGATGTCCAGGTCACGCTACCGGCATAGCTGACGGAATGGTTGATGTTGTTCAGAGTGCCCCAACCAAAATTCGGGCCAAATCTGACGTTCCAGTTATCTGTCAATGGATACTCGGCAAGAAACCCGGTCGGTGCGCCTGGCTGAAGATTATCGGTTAGTAGATGAGAGTAAAAAAAGTTTGCTGGAGCATATCCCGTTTCCTGGCCAATCGGGCTGACATAGGTACCAATCTTGACACTCGCACCACGACCGACGGGTAAAAACAGGTTCAAATATGCTTGTCGAAAAGCCATTTTGTAATAGCGGCTGGCACTGTCCGAAACAATATTGTCAGCCAAGCCATCCACCGTCATGAACCGCGCATCCGTTCCGTAAACCAGGTCGACCCGGCCTCCCAGCTGGAGCTGCTGAAGCTGTGCCGCAATTTTTTTCTCTGCAACAAAATAAATGGCATTCATTTGATAATCATTGGACCGGTAGTTATTCATAACCAGACCGTTGGTTCGATTGGCTGGAGAAGCCGGGTTCCATGTAAATCCTTGATCGACATAGCCATATAATTGGAAGCCATTCCCACCCCATTCAGACATGCGATCGAATAATCTCGCCACTGGGTGGTCAGCCATCTGGTTCGGTTTCGAACCATTGACGGAACCATGGGCTTGACGCCACGCGGGTTGCCAGCCGACAAGTCCCGCATTGCGACCAGACTGAGGCCGGTTGGATTTTGTTGGGACCACGGTTTGAGGATGGGCCACTTGGTCGCCGGACGTTTGTGCACAACTTTCCTGAAAACTGCCGTTCAGCCAAATCAGACAGGCCAACAACGTCAAACGACGCATTATGGAATTCAAATCAACCATCGGAATAAACAGGGACCCTGTAACGTCTAAATAGAACTGATTCAAACCAGGCAAAGAAGATCCACCGCTTTCATCCAGTTCGTCCGGCAGAAATAATCCTTACACAAACGTGTATCGACATGATGACTTGGCCGCGGTTCAAAAAACTTACCGCCAAGGACTCAAGTCACCATGAAAAACCATTATTTCCGTTTCACACCACGACCCAAACGGTTAACATGCCTAAAATAGGTGGTTCAGGTAGTCAGTGAAATCGGATGGCAAACCAGGGGGAATCGAATCGATCTGACAGTTCTAGCGATTTCACCCCGTTTCATCGTCGTGGGTATAAAACGAACAATGACAAATGCTCCCCAGAGACATCGAACTCAAACTCAGCCGAGGCAACCTTCGCCCTCGGGCAGGGAGCGACGGTTGGTTGCAATGTTACTCAAAATCATTGTCCCAATGCCCATGCTGACGATGATCCTATTCGGCGCATGTCCAACCAATAGCTTGGCGGGACCAACGGCAACAGCACACTCCTCGAGTTCACCACGACAGGATCCAACCGCGAAAGAAACGATCGCGGAAAATATTGTGGTGCATAAGATGAACTCACCGAACCAGTCTGGCCCCACAGAAATCCATGTCTTGTCGCCCAGCATCTCGGTTGCCGATGCCGACCGTCGCGTACTGTATTTACTTCCGGTAGAAAAACTGGGGGAGCAAAAGTGGGGAAATGCACTGCAAGAAATCATCCAACACGACCTGCACAACAAGTATGGGCTGATATGCGTTTACCCGACCTTTTCAGACCTTCCCTGGTTTGCCAACCATCCGACCGACCGTTCGCTCCAGCAAGAAACCTACTTGCTGGAATGCGTGATCCCTTTTGTCGAACAACACTATGATGTTAAGCCTTCGGCGGATAAACGCCTGTTGATTGGATTCAGTAAATCGGGTTACGGCGCTTGGAGTCTCTTGTTGCGGAACCCCGGCATGTTTGGCAAAGCGGCCGCTTGGGATGCCCCCTTGATGATGCAAAAACCCAACCGATACGGAATGGGGCCGATTTACGGAAGCCAGAAAAATTTCCAGGGCTATCAAATATCCGAATTGCTCAAAACGGCTCCAGGCACATTGGGGGACAGCCCGCGCCTGATTCATGGTAGATCTGCCAACTTTCAAACCGACCACCAACAGGTCAACGACCTGGCCAAGACATTAAAGCTCAAAATCCACTACGAAGATGGGCCACTACGAACACACAGCTGGAACAGTGGCTGGCTCCCTCAGCTCCTGTTTCGCCTGGCCGGACCGGAAACAGGAGGTTCCGGCAAATCACCATCATCGACGGTTTCCAATCCACCGGACTGAGACGCAATTCACACCCTCGCCATGAACCTAAATCAACTTATCGACCCAGTTCCACCTATTCAGAATACGTCGATGTCGACTCGGGCAGCATTAACAGGGAACCGATCAGGAATCCGATCGATCCTACCAAGGTAAATACCACCGATGAAACCGATATCCAGGATGCAACCGGAACCGGCAGCGAAACGGCCAATACGGCGGCAATCATAAAGGCCACGCAACCGAGCAGGTTTGAGAACACGACCCACCAGGAAATATTGTTCGGTTGCCATCTCCATCGCTTGTGACACGTCTCCAAAAAAGCAAGTCGACCGGAGATAAGGAAAAAGATCGAGCCAATCATATCGGGAAACCAAAGCAGGAGATCCTGCCGAATCCAGCCCACGTCTGGAAGCATCCCGTCAAACGTGTTCAGGTTGAACCAGATCGTCCCGACAAACTGCAACGCACTGCTCACCCAACCAATATCACGAGGCCGCCAACCGAAAAGAATTTTCCGCCTGGACGAACCTGGTTTTTGCAATGGAAATTCTCTGGCATTGGCTGATTGAAACAGTTGCAAATAGGCTGCCGCTGTAAAAAACAGGGAACCCACAAAAAACGTCGCGGCCACCATCTCCCGCCATCCCGACATTTCATTCATGGCGGTAGAATCCAAGCTCAGCAGGCTTGCCAGCCCAAACAACAATGCGCCCAACGAAAAAATCACACCCATCCACCAATTCATCCGGCGCGGAAACCAGACGACTTCAGCCAACCTCAATTTCGGCAAAACCGTCCGACTGTCCAGAGAAACTCGCAAGTGCTTCCGATGATGGCGCGAACTCCAGATAGTTTTTTTCTTGTCTCCCGCCTCGAAAATCCGTTTCGTAATGAAAGGCCAAGGCCCACTCTCCGCCACACATTGAGGATGTGTAACGTGGGATTCAGGCTGGTCGGTTGATTCAGTCATGCATCGAAACCTGTCCAAAATCAAGCTGGATGAAAGTTACTTTCATCAAAACCGCATTTTCATCTGAACTGGGTAGGCCAACGGTTTTCGCGATACTGCAGCGGGGCAATCATAGCCAAAATGGCATGGGCAACCCATTATAGATCGTCTCCCCAAGCTACCGCTCGTTAAAAAACAGCAAGCGGGTTGCAAAACTCCCGCTAAAAGAACGGGTCCGGCAAGTTGGCTGCGTTGTCCCCGACTCCCATTGCGACCAACCAATGGTCATAATATCGGGAGCTTCGATCCACCTACCGGTTGTTCATAACGAATGGAGAACGCACATGACGTTTTGTATCCTGTTGCTCGTTGCACTCACCGTCCCAGTTGACACACCCGATGAAAAAACGGTCAGTCTGTTCAATGGCAAGGATCTGAGTGGGTGGCATGTCGATGTACCCAACGCGGACAAGAATCCTGACATCAAGGATACGTTCATTGTCCGCGATGGCAATCTCGTCAGCCTGGGCCAACCGAATGGCCACCTGATCACCGATGCCAAACATCAAAACTACCGACTGGATATCGAATACCGGTTTGCTGCAAAACCGGGCAACTGCGGCATCCTTGTTCACGCCTCCAAGCCCCGGGCGCTGTACAAGATGTTTCCACAGTCGATCGAAGTTCAAATGAATCATACCCATGCAGGTGATTTTTGGTGCATTGTCGAAGACATCACGGTCCCCGATATGGTCAAGCGTCGTGGACCGGAGGAAAAATGGGGTATTACCGAAGGTAAAGCGCGTCGCATCCTTAACTTGACCGACGATTCCGAGAAGCCAGTCGGCCAGTGGAACAAGATGGTCATTGAATGCGTTGGAGATGAAGTCAAAGTCTGGGTTAATGGTGACCTCGTCAATCACGGTCACACGTGCACCGCAACCAGCGGACAAATCGCATTGCAGGCAGAGGGCTCCGAGGTCGAGATCCGAAAGTTTACGATGACGCCGATCAAGCAGTTGTCAAAGTAAACTCGCTCGCGAACGGAAATGCTGATCAGGTGAGGATTCCGCGAATGACCTGGGCTTCTTCCTCGACGCCCGTCAGTCGCTGGTCGAGTCCTTGGTACTTGTACGTCAACTTTTTATGGTCGATACCCAACTGATGTAAAATCGTGGCGTTCAAGTCACGAATATGTCTCGGATTCTTCACAATATTATAGCTATGATCATCGGTCACTCCGTATTCACAGCCGCGTTTGACTCCAGCCCCGGCCAGCCAGATCGTGAAACAGCGCCCATGATGATCGCGGCCGTGATTCTTCTCGGTCAACGCCCCCTGGGAATAGATGGTCCGGCCAAATTCACCACCCCAAACTACCAGCGTGTCTTCCAACATTCCCTGTTGTTCAAGATCCTTGATCAAGGCGGCTGCCGGTTGATCGATATCCTCACATTGCTGACGAAGCTTGGAGGGTAGGGCACCATGCTGGTCCCAGCCACGGTGAAATAGCTGAACGTACCGCACCCCCTTGGCAACCATCCGCCGCGCGAGCAGACAATTTCGGGCAAACGACCCGGGTTGATCCACCTTGGGACCGTAGAGATCTTTGACATGCTGGGGTTCGTCCACAATGTCCATCAGGCCGGGAACTTCGCTCTGCATACGAAAGGCCATTTCGAATTGCGAGATTCGAGCCTGCGTTTCCGGATCTCCAAATTGGTCGTAGGTACCCCGATTCAATTCCGCCAGGCTGTCCAACATCCTGCGGCGCGACTCACGATCAATCCCCGGCGGGTTATTGAGGTATAACACGGGCTCCCCATTACTGCGCAATTTGACGCCTTGATGCCGGGCCGGCAAAAACCCTGATCCCCAAAGTCTTTCGTACAAGGCTTGCAATTGCCCGCGGCCCCGCGAGATCATCACGATATAGGCTGGCATATTGTCATTTTCACTACCCAGCCCATAGCTCAACCAGGAACCCAATGCGGGCTTGCCCTGTTGCTGCACTCCCGTGTTGATATAGGTAATGGCCGGATCGTGATTGACGGCCTCGGTGTGCATCGATTTAACAATGGAAATCTTGTCGACGATTCCAGCCGTATGGGGAAGGATATCCTTGTTGACCCAGGTCTGGTGTTCACCAAATCGTTCAAAATTGAACATGGGTGCCACGCAAGGAAATGTCTTTTGGCCGCTGGTCATACCGGTCAATCGTTGGCCCTGACGGATCGATTCCGGCAACTCTTTTCCATGCAGTTCCCGCATCTCGGGTTTGTAATCGAACATATCGATATGGCTGGGACCGCCGGCCATGAACAGGTAGATCAACCTTTTCGCCTTGGGTGCAAAATTCGGAAATTGCGGCAAGCCCGGATGAGATCGCTGATCGTCAACGGCCGACCGCAACAGGGCCGGGTTGCAAAGTGTACTCAATGCCATCGCCCCAATTCCGGTACCTGACTGGAGCAGGAATCGACGACGTGCTTCGGTAAGAAGATCCATGATCAGCCTCGTGTAAGGGTTTCATCCAGGTTCAAAATCATCTGGCAAATGACCGTCCAGGCTGCATGCTCCATCGCCTCCAGAGACTCGTCTCGTGGGAATTCACCCACTGCCAGCAACTGCTTGGCCGCCTCGGGCGATTTGGCAAAACGATTTCTTTGGTCTTCCAGTAATTTCAACACCACGTCCTGTTCACGGGCGCTGGCCAATCTCGAGGCACACAGCTGGTAGGCCAAATCAACCCGCTTTCGATCATCGGACTCGGCGGTCAAAAGCCGCTGGGCTAATGCCCGAGCTGCCTCGACAAACTGCGGATCGTTGAGAGTCACCAGCGCCTGCAATGGCGTATTGGTACGGGCCCGCTGAACCACACACTTTTCGCGTGAGGGCGCATCGAAAATGATCATGTTGGGCATCGGGGCACTCCGTTTCCAATACGTGTACATCGATTTTCGATAGAGGTTGTCTCCCTTGTCCTGCGGATACCGGAGACCTCCATTCAAGCTGACTTCGTTCCAGATGTTGGGCGGTTGATACGGTTTGACGCCCGGACCTCCAACCTGTTCCACCAGAAGTCCACCGACGGTCAAGGCATGATCCCGAATCAATTCTCCTTGCAAACGGAACCGGGGACTTCGCGACAAGAAGATGTTTTCGGGATC
>JABACA010000129.1 GCA_014237975.1 Mariniblastus sp.
TGGCCGGGGAAAAATCACTTCACCCTGACAACTATTTTATTTCGAGTCGGTGTGACAATGAAGGGTATACGTCTGGTTGGGATTGGGACGTCATACGTTGGGGGGATCGTTTGCCCGTCTCGGATCGTCTTCAACCTATGCCGGCTCCATCGCCGCAACCGCCCGGGAAAAATGGTGAGCCGCGATTCGGTTCGGCCCATGGCGTGGGAGTAAATTTCGCTTTTGTCGATGGTTCGGTCCATTTTATTACCCACGACGTCGATCTTACCGTGTTTCAGAATGCTTGCCAGCGCGACGATGGTGCCGGAACGATGATCCATCAATAAAATAGTTTGTCGACTTTGGCATAAATATCGGCTTTGGCATAGTTGACGTTCCTGCGTACAATGAATGAAACAGCTGAGTGATCAAGCTTGGATCAGTCTGAAGGATGGTCATGATGCTTGATGAAGCCCAGCTGTTTTACCTTTTTGCCTCGTTCCGTAATTGCAGCTGATGAACTTTATGATATTCACGACGCGGTATTTCATAATTGGCTTATTCAGTCTGCTTGGCGTTGTTTCCCAAGGTTGCTCCAGTCCGCCCGTCATGAGTGAATCGCAGGATGATGCGTTTGGCAAAATGATGGCGATCCAGGAATGCTACCAGCAATACAGTCACCAGCATCAAAAGGGGCCCAGTTCGCTCGATGACTTGATGCGGTTGCTCACCGAGGCGGGGCATAACACAGATGATCTATTGAATTCGACCGAAGATGGTTCTCTTGTCGTCGTGTGGAATTTCAAGATTCCTCAAGTCCAGTCGAACGAACCGATAGTTCTCGGTTACGAAGCCAAATCCCACGACGGTAGCCGGATCGTAATGACTAGCATGGGAGTCTATCCCATGCTGGATGAAGAGTTCTATTCAGCGCCGTTTCCACCCGGCCACCAGGCCCCTTCAAAGCCTGCCAATTAGGATTAATTAAATAGAGGTTTACCATGATGAGTCAATCCAGACGAGGTTTCACACTGGTTGAACTGCTGGTCGTGATTGCGATCATCGGGATCCTGATCGGCATGTTGTTGCCGGCTGTCCAGGCGGTGCGGGAAGCGGCCCGGCGGGTCACCTGTAACAACAACCTCCACCAAATTGGTATTGCGGTCCACAATTACGACAGCTCCCTCGGGTATTTTCCCGACGGCGGCAAGAACTGGTGGACCGGGCGAAATAAACAGGCGAACCGACCGCAAATGGCTCCCGACCAGAACTGGGGTTGGCTGTACCAGATTTTGCCGTACATGGAACAGGGCAATTTGTACAATGAACCATCGGACGCGGTAGTTCGTAAGGCAATCCTGCCCGGTTATTTCTGTCCGACCCGACGACCGCCCACGGTGGTGGGTGGCAGTCGAGCGTTAAATGATTATGCGGGAAATGGTGGCTTGATTGGCGACGGCGGTGGAATTGGTGGTTATTGTCACGTTATCAACAAGGTTGGTTGGGGCGACGGTAGACATGGACCCGTTATTACGCGTGGTGGTTATGGACCGAAGGTAGGATTCAATCTAATCAGCGACGGTGGTTCCAATACAATCCTGGCCGGTGAAAAATCGGTCCCTCCAGAACTTTATTTCGTGCCCAATTGTTCAAACGACCAAGGTTACACCTGCGGATGGGATTGGGATACGGTTCGCTGGGGCGACCAAGTGCCCGTTTCTGATTACTGCCAAGACCTGGGTCCGCCCGCTCCCGTCCCGCCCAAGAGCTGTGAATGGCGATTTGGCTCGGCTCATGGGGTGGGAGTGAATTTTGCTTTTGTCGATGGCTCGGTCCATTTTATCACCAACGACGTCGACCTTACCGTGTTTCAAAATGCCTGCCGTCGCGACGATGGTGCCGGCACGATGATCCATCAATAAAGCGGAGTCGATCGGTGTGGCGAGATAAGGCTGTTGTCGCAACCTGCGAGGAAAAATTTTTTGCCGGGTGCTAGTTTATTCCTCTACCACTTGATCGGTTGCCAGGTTAACCGGTCCCGGTTCAATCGCCTTTGGCGGATTGCCAATACATCGCGCGGGGATTTCTGATGAGTGACATCGTGTTGCGGCCCGCCGAGCTAACCGATTCCGATCGCCTGTTTCAGTGGAGAAACGATCCCCAGACGCGAGCCGCGTCCCGCAAACCAGGTGGATTGGGTCGCGCAGAGCACCAAGCCTGGCTGGAAGATGCCGTTTCACGCCCCGACCGGCAACTACTGATTGCCGAGGTCGATGGCGTGGCCGTGGGAACGGTCCGCGCCGATCGGGGTGACGAAGGTTGCGAAATTTCCTGGACCGTGGCGCCCGCGGCACGGGGACAAGGGATCGGCCAGCGGATGGTTTTGCAATTGGTCGCCCAGCTAGAGGGCCGGCTATGGTCGGAGGTGCGAAGCGGGAATCAAGCCTCCTCGCGGATCGCCGAATCGGCCGGGATGAGGTTGGTCGAACAGAAAGAGGGTGTTAAATATTACGTCCGCGACGCTCGCTAAACGGTTGATCCTCCAGATCGGATCATCCGAGCGACGTGAACCGAAATCTCTGGCCCGACCGATTGGCAGTTGGTAAACTGCCGATCATGTCGAAACAGAATCCATACCAACCGCCAAGCCAGAGTGGCGGCGCCAGCCTGGCGGAAAGAAAAAAGCCGAGCGGTTGGCTGCGGGCCAGCTGCTATCTCTGTGTTGGTCTGTCTGTGCTGGCCTTCGCGGGCTTTTGCTTTACAGCCTGGATGTTGATTTCTCAGGCGGTCGGTCTGGAGGCGGAGCGTTTGAATTACCTGCCCCCATTTCGCAATCAGAGTGACAATAGGATTTGGTCTAGTTGGTGTCTTGGAAGTGCCAGTATCCTGTTGGCCCTGACCACATTGGTGGGGAGTGTTTTGGCTCTTAAAAACCGGTGGCTGGCCGGGTGGGCATTGCTGGTTCTGAGTGCGGGTGTTTTTGTGGCGCTGGCAATTGTATTGAAACCGACGTAAGATAGGGCCGTTTTGCAGTCGGGCCGTGTTGAGTCGACCAGGTTGCCAAAATCCAAAACATGTTTGGCGCGGCCAAACATGGGAAACAATCGCCGCTACGGTTACAGAAGTTTTGTGTCGTTCATCTTGAGGAGGGAATCAATTGGTTGCTACAGGTATTTTCCTGCTACTCCTGGCAACGGCGCTGTCCGGTTTTCAGGATCGGTCGTGGATTACGCTGCTGCTGTTCTTTGCAAGTTGGGTGGCAATCGCACTGTTGTTTCTTCATCACGCCACGGACCCATTGGATATCAACCTATGAATTCGAGCTGGATCCGACACATTAGCTATGTCACGGGCCACCTGACCGTATTGGTGGTGAGTTGTGTCATCCTGGGCGCCTTTTCTGTGCAGTTCATCGGCAAGGAATTTCCCTGTCCTTTGTGCTACCTGCAACGGATGGCGATGATCTTGGCGGTTCTGGGACCGGCCAGGATGATCGCGATTGGTCACCGAAAAAAACACCTCGGGCCGTATACTTTCACGACCGCTTTTGGGATGACCGTGGTGGCCTCCATCTTGGGTGCCGCGATTTCGATTCGCCAGATCCTGCTGCATATCCAACCGGGTGATGTGGGCTACGGCAGTCCCGTATTCGGAATGCATCTGTATACCTGGGCCTTGCTGGTATTCGTGGCATTGTTATTGGATGCCGGTTTGCACCTGACCTTTATCCGGGAAGATGTACCGATCATTCCGGTGCATCCACCGATCCTCTCCCGCTTGATCCTCTACCTGTTTATCCTGGTGATTTTGGCAAATGCGGTCGCCGTATTTTTCCAGACAGGTTTCCATGCGTTTATGTTGGACAACCCGACCAGTTATCGCCTGTTGCAATAACGCTGCCAGGCCAAACCGCCATTTGTAGGTTGAGCAAACATGCCTAAATCGGTCCGCCAAGTGATTCTGATGTTTTGGCTGTTAGGGATTGCCATCCCATGCAGTACTGGCGTTGCCTGTCCCTCCGCCGACGGCCGGTCCGATCCTGAACAACCGAATGTGGTTATTTTCTTTAGCGACGACCAGGGCACACTGGATGTCAACTGTTATGGTTCGGCCGATCTTTACACGCCCACGATGGATCGACTGGCCCAGCATGGGGTGCGTTTTACACGGGCCTATGCACACATCGTTTGTTGTCCCTCTCGAGCGATGCTGATGACGGGGCGGTACCCGCAACGTGGCAATGTGAATATGTGGACGCAGGGCAATGCCAAGGGTCCGCCAGGCCGGAACCTGTACCTGTCGGAGGTGACGCTGGCCGAGGCGTTGCGGGGTGCGGGTTACAAAACGGCCCTGTTTGGGAAATGGCACTTGGGCGCCCACCCCGATTTTGGACCGACCAAGCAGGGGTTCGATCAGTTTTTTGGATTGCGTGGCGGCTTTATTGACAATTACAACCACTTCTTTTTACATCAAAACGGTTTTCACGATCTGTACGAAGGGACGCAGGAAGTTTTCGCCAAGGGTGAATATTTTCCGGACATGATGACCGAACGGGCGCTGAAATTTATCGACCAGAACCGCGACCAGCCGTTTTTCATGGTGGTCGCCTTCAACATTCCGCATTACCCCGAACAGGCCGACGCAAAATTCGACCGACGTTACCGCGATCTGCCGATGCCGCGGCAATCGTATGCCAAGATCATATCCACCACCGATGACCGGATGGGAACCATCATGAACCGCCTCGACCAGCACGGTTTGACAGACAACACGGTGGTCATTTTTATGAGCGACAACGGGCATTCGGGCGAAGATTACCAGATCAAGGGGAAACAACATGTCAGTGGATTTCCAGAAGGCCAGAATTATGGCGCCAATGGGGGCGGCGGAAATACGGGCAAATGGTTGGGACAGAAAGGTTCGTTCCTCGAAGGTGGCGTTCGCGTACCGGCCATCATCAGCTACCCTGCCAAGCTTCCGCAGGGCGTGGTCCGCCAGCAGGTCGTGACGGCGATGGACTGGATGCCAACCATCCTGGAACTTTGCCAAGTACCGTTACCGGAAAACCGGCTGGATGGCCAAAACGTGCTGCCGTTGATCGAGTCCGAATCGGCCGACTCCCGCTACCAGGCGATGCATTGGCAGTGGGGCAACCACTGGGCCGTGCTGGCGGGCGACTGGAAACTGATCGGCGAGCAGGACAAGTTGGTTTCACTCGGCAACCTGTCCGATCCAGAACCGGAAGCGAAAAATTATTTGAAAGAGAATCCGGCCATGGTGCAAAGGTTATACGGTTTTCACCAAGAATGGTTGGCGGATGTAAATGCCAGTAGTGAAAACCGGCGTTAAATAAAATTTTCAATCGCTTGATTGGAACTCGAGCCAGGTTTGCCGAGTCCAAGAAGAGCCTTGACTGTTTTCTTTGCGTGTCGGTCATGCCTGGGCTGCCCGCCGTTTTTCCTTTGGGAGTTATTGTAATGAAAGTTGTTTCAGTCAGTGTCGTCTATATCTTTTGCTTAATGGGAACTTCGGCGGCCCAGGAAAACGACGCCTTGCCCACGACGGTGCCACCGCTGATCGGTATGGCGGTGGTCCACGATGCTGGTTTGGCAAATCAGGTTGGTGAATGGCGAATTCGTTTGACGCTGCCCAAGATTTCCTGGCACATCAAGGGTCAAGACAAACCGATAAAAGCGTGGCCAAAATTGGAGACAGGCCTCGAGAAACAGACGATAATGTTGCGGATGGACGGTCCCTCGGCCCTGTCGCCCAGCTACGTGGTCGATCTAAAAGGCCAGCCGTTAAATCGCGAACAGATCCTGGCCAGGTTGCGGCACGAGACACCGGTATGGGTTTCAGTCGACGGCAAGAGACCGGATCCGTACTACCTTCAGCTGACACATCCCGAGGCGCTGATCGTGATCCTGGGGGCCCGGGAAAAGGCGCCGCGGCCCGACTTGTTACCGGCAAAAAAGATAACCGCATCGAAAAACTGACCGAGTGGCTACTTCTTTCGTACGTGCAAAAGGATCGGATAGGAGGTAATGCCTCCCTCGGCCGCCGCCCGCAGGTGAAACAACCGCGTGGTCTCGGGGACCCAAGGGTCGGCCGTGATGAAAAACTCTCGTTCGTTTTGACCGGCCACGATCAACAATCCGTTCAGCCCGATGTTGTCCACGTAAATACCGTGCGGCAGGTTGCGGCCAGAGTCGTGACTGCCAAAACTGACGCGACCGTTCAGGCCGTTTCGCTCGATTGATACGTGGGCCGAGATCGTTTCGCCGGGAGCGATCGTCAATTCCAGTGGTTGATCGGTCGAGGTTGGTTGGGAAGGATTTTGCTTGTCGGCGGTCACCTTGACCCGCAGTTTCGGGTTTTCCATCGGGGTAAAGCCAGCCAGGCTGTTGACGTCGTGGGAGACCTGCCTGCCGTCGATCATGGCCGTGGCAGTGACGGTGGTCAAATTGCGTCGGTCTTTACATAGGGAGGTTTCCTTGAAACCGGGACCTTGCCAGGCGACGTACAGTGTCTGTTCGCGGGCACCCTCGAAATAGTCAACGCGTATCGCGTGTTGGCCGGCTGCCAGTTTCACCTGGCCAGTCTTTCGTATCGTGCCGTGCGCACCGTCGTTATCGACCACCTTGTTGCCGTCGATGTAAAGAGCGGAACCATCGTCGGATTCAAGGATGAACTCATATTCACCTTCTTCAGTAATTTCGATTTGACCCTCGAACTGAAAACCAAAATGATCGTCTCGATCGCGGGAGTCGAGGTGAACCATGCCGAGGGGCAATTCGCCAGACTTAACCGGATCAAGCTGGCTAAAGTCCGGAATGGCGGTCCAGGTGCCATGGTAAAACTTGTAAGTCAGGTTGCGAATGGGAGGATCGATTACTTGTCTCTCCGACTGCGGTGCCACGGCATCCATCCTGGTCACCGCTCCGTAGGCAACGCGTTGGCCGGCTTCAATGATGAGTGGCGTCGTGACACGGTATCCCGGCGGAACGTCGCTGATATCGACGCGAATGTCGCCGTCGTAGTTGTCCATCCGTTGGGCCGTGACGCTGAATTCCCGCCCGCTCCCCTGGGGAACACCGCCGGAGAACCCGCCCAGGGTGACGGCAAAATCGGGTTGCCGCGGCCGCACGTTCAGGGTGTAGTTATGTTTCGGTCCGTGATCGCCTCGAACATCTGACACGCGGACGATGTATTGACCATCGGACGGGGCGGTGAACGTCAACTTGGAATCGCTACCCAGGCGGCGGTGGCTGTCGTCATCATTTTCGTAATAGATTGGAAAGGTCGGTAATCCGTTGGGCGGCGTCGTGCTGCCCGCCGGAAGTGCCCGCACGACGTAAGCCGGCTGACCCATCGGGTGAGCCAGCGGGGTGGTATCGAAGTAGCCGTGACGGTTGCCTGCGCCGGGGTAGACCATATAACCACTATCGGGGCCACGCGGGTAATGCCACAGTTTGACGACTTCGCCATTCAGGTAGAGAAACTGGTTGAGGGTCATCTCTCGCCACTTGAACAGACGAAAGTCATCCGAGGTGGAGGAATTTTTGCCACGGAAAGTCAGCCAGGAATCTCGCACCGCCTGCAGCCTGACCCGTTCGATCGGCTTTCCCTCTGCGTCGAGTACCTCGACCTTGGAGTCCAGCGGTGATTTACTGCGAGCCGCGTTGATTTCGACGACCCATTGCTGGCCTGCCCTGGAAGTAAAACGGAACAGGTCCGCGTCGGATCCCTGCTCGTTATGAATGACACCCGTGATCTGGGCGGGTAACTCGATGGCGTTGGCCGTCACGGCCACATCGTTAGGTTCCACTTCCACAGAAACGTTTGGCTCTGCCTCGGCGATCGAGGTCGTCGGTTGACGACCGGGCTGGGCGACGGTGGACTGGGCCGAGGCCAAGGCCAGTTTCAACGCATCCTGGGAACCATCCATGCGTCCCACCCACAGTGAGTCGCCAGCGGGTGCAAACGCCAAGGCGCTGACCACGTCCGATTGATCGGGAAATGTCTGGAGGATCTTCAATTCCGGCAGCGACCAAACGGTTACCGTGCGATCGGCCGAGGCGGAGGCCAGCATGGTCCCCTGCGGATGGATGACCAGGTCGGTGATCTCCTGCTCATGGGCAAACCGTACCAGCACCATTGGATTGACCTGGGGTTTTTCTTTGCTGACCCATTTCCACAAACGAATTGCCTTGTCGGCCCCGGCGGCCACGACATGTTGTCCATCGGGAGTGAAGGCCACATTAAACTGTTCTCCGGTAGGTTGGCCAAACGTATCAAGCCGCTGCCCGCTGGCAACATTCCACAGTTTGACCGAGGAATCGCCGCTGGCACTGGCGATCACCGATCCGTCGGGACTAAAGGCGATGTCATACACGGCGCCGTTGTGCCCTTTGAAGGTCCGTATTAGTTTCCCGTCGGTCACGTTCCACAACTGGATAAGACGGTCGTAACCGGCGGTGGCAAGCGTCTTGCCATCAGGGGAAAACGCAATGCCATAGAGCGTATCGCGATGGCCCTCACCAACATCCAACAAGCGACGGCCGTCGGCCACGTTCCAAAGGGTCGCCGTACCTCGCAGGCCGGTGACGCCGGATGCGACGGCCAGTTGGTTGCCGTCGGGTGAAAACGCCAAACCGTTGACCTTGCCGGGGTGGTCGGCAAATTTCTGTTGGTCGGTTTGCACTACACCGTATCGGCCGACGGCATGGTTGCCTGTCGGGGAAACGGCCAGGGCCGTAACGGGTTGGGCAATCCCGGCCGCGGGTGGTGTTTTTGAAATGTTGAGAGTCGTCAGGATCGAGGAGTCATTTTTCGGTCCCTTGGCGCCCGCTTTAATCCAGGCGTTCAGCGTGGCGATCTGCTGTGGGGAAAGTTGTGGCTCCTTGGGAGGTGGCATCGAGGGTTCTTCCTCCCCCTTAATCTGCTGCATTAACAGAGAACTGGCGGGGTTGCCTGGCTCGATCCCCGAACCGCTATCGCCACCCTTGATCAGGGACCGGTACGTTTCCACCGAAAAATCGCCGTCCCGATCGTTGTCATTATGACAGCCGGCACAGTACTGCCGCAGGATCGGCGCGACGTTCCGGTGAAAATCATCCGCTGCTGTAAAAGCGGGCAGCGTGATGAGTAAACCACAGATGGCCACTGGAATCTTTATCGATACATTCAGGATTTTCATGGCTCAATGCTGAAACAGGAATTCGCGACTGGTCATCAGGGCCCAAAACAGATCTTCCATCACTTCACGCTTCTGTTCCCTGACATTATCGGTTGCCAATTCCAGCGATGGACTGGGATGGGATTCGACATGGCGGGTCATGACGACTTGTCGGTCAGAATCCAGAAGTTGTACCGTAAAATTGCTAAGCCGCTCCGGCGCCTCGAGACGATTCCAGAGAATGATTTTGTCGATCGTTTGGGGTGCAGCGAGGTCGAGTTCCCACCACGGGTTGTCGACGATGGCGGTGTGGGTAACCGATTGGTTGGTAAAGGTTCCATCCGTATTGCCGTCGATCGCATACTCGGGCGGACCACCAAAATCTGTGGAATGTTGAGTGGCCGTTCCCTGTAAGGCGATGTTCGTTTCGCCGCTGATGACCTGCACCTCGGCCAAGGAAAGTATCTGTTTGGTTCCATGATTCGTAATTCGAACAAATTGTGCCGCGGGAACTTTTTTCGTGGATGCGGCCGCCAGCAGTTGGCGAATCGGTTCGCGTTCCTGTTCACCCGGTTGTCGCGACAGGCAAAGCAGGTAGGCCTGGTCAATCATCTTGTCATCTGCCTGGTCCAGCAACCCGGTCACGCGACTGTCTGCGCCGCGCAATTTGTCGTTAAGGGTATTGCCGTTGGACAGGTGCAGCACCTGCACCATGCTGGGCTTGTTGGATCGTTCGCATTCACAGGCAATTTCCCGTTCGTTGCGACCAAACACACTGAGGAAATAGGACGTGATGGCCGAATCATACAATTGCAATGCGCGGGTCCCCTTGGGATACAAACCGGTCCCCTGGAGACTGCCGTCGAACAGCGTAATCGTATCGAATTTGCCAGGCGCCTGGGTGACGGAGGTGATGGCGTCGTGCAACACTTCGGCCATTAACCGGCGTGGATAATAGCGGGAGAAATACCGGTCGTCCTGCCGGTTCTCCAGCAAAGGAACGCTGCTGCAGCGGTAGGTGTCGCTCTTGAGAATCAGCCGCATCAGTGATTTAAGATCGTGGTGGTTGGCGACCAAATGTTCCGAGATGGCATCCAGCAGCGGCTCGTTGGAGGCCGGGTTGGAGACCCGCAAGTCATCGACGGGATGGACAATGCCACGGCCAAAAAAATTGGCCCAGACACGATTGGCGATGGAGCGAGTGAAGTATGGATTGTCGGGTGAAGTCAGCCAAGTGGCCAGGACTTCGCGGCGGTCGGCGGTGGCATCCAGCGGAATCGGCGGAGCGTCGAGTGGCGCGGGCGGTTGCGGTTTGCCGTTACGTGGCTGCAGCAGGTCGCCTCGTGGTGCCAGGAACAGGGTGCGGACCCCATTTCCATTTCGGAAATCACCACCCCACCCCTTGGCCCGCACACGGGCAAACAGGTTGGCGAAGGCGTAGTATTGGTCGTTGGTCCATTTCTCCATCGGGTGGTTGTGGCATTTGGCGCAATTGATCGAGAGACTCATGAACGCCTGGCTCACGTTCTCGGCCATCGTCTCCGGTTCCTGGTGGACCGCGTAAAAATTCGATGCACCGTTTTCAATACTGCTGCCCTTGGCCGTAATGACCTGTCGGACCAGTTCGTCCCAGGGTGCGTTCTGTTCGATTTGGCCTCGCAACCACAAGTAATAAGCCTTGAGTCCATCCGGGCGAAGTTTCTTGCCACTGATCAAAAACAGGTCCGACCAACGGTAAGTCCAATAGTCGACGAACTCGGGACGCTCCAGAAGTTTTTCGACTAATTGATCCCGCTTGTCATGGGCGGGGTCATCGAGGAAGGCCGTGGCTTCCTCGGGAGTCGGCAAGATGCCAATCACATCGAGATAGGCGCGACGAATGAATTCGGTGTCGGTACAAGGGGGAGATGGTTTCAGATTCAATTGCCGCAACTGGTCCAATACCCTCTCATCGATCACGTTGCGACGTGGCGCTTCGGCGTAAACCGTGTCGGGAATCTGATTGGGCCAGGGCGAACCGATCCGGGCGATGGCGATTTGGCCGGAGTACCAGGCCGTGACCTCACCCAGCCCGTGGCCGGTCACCGTGGCGTCGCCGGTTTTTTCATCCACCTCGACCACACTGGTGTTGGTTGAACTGAACCGCGCCCAGCGAGTAACATCCCGTTTCGATCCGTCGCTAAAAAACGCCTCGACCTGCAACGGCTGCGAGTCGCCCTTTTTCAACAGGGACTGGGAGGGTGATACGACTAAACGTTGAAGATCCGGATCGGCGTCGGTGGGACCCTGGGCACCTTGTTGGATCCACTCCAACAGGATGCGGTATTCGGGCGACTCCTCTTGTAATACTTTACCGCCCTTGTGGCGAACGGCCGCGGTTGGCTTGACTAAAACCAGGCTGCGGGCCGGATCTCCAAACTCCAACCGCCGCCCGAGCATGGCCCGCGTGATCTGGTAGTGGTCAGACTCCAGATCGTACGCATTGAGACTGAGCCGAAAGCCCCCCTTGCCGGCCAGGGCTCCATGGCAGCCGCCCGTGTTGCAACCCAACTTGGACAGGATCGGCACCACGTCGTGGCGAAAATTCCATTCCTCGGCGGGGCTGCCAGCTACCATCCAAAGGGTCATGCAAATCGTGATGAGGGAGACGAAGTAGCGAATCAGAACAGCTCCATGATCGGTTTCGAACCAAAATCTACCAACGGAAAAGGACGGCCGGAGGGACCGGGCAAAATCGCTTCGTGATCCAGGCCAAGACTGTGAAAAATCGTGGCGACTACTTCGGCCGGTTCAACCGGTCGTTCCGCCGGGAAACCGCCCACCGGATCGCTCTTGCCGACAACCCGCCCGCCCTGTACGCCACCGCCAGCAAACGAGACGGTAAAACACTGCGGCCAATGATCGCGCCCACCGGCCGGGTTTACTTTGGGTGTGCGACCGAACTCTGACAAAGTGCTGACCATCGTGTTTCCGAGCATACCTCGCTGGTCCAGGTCTTCGATCAAGGCGCTATAAGCCTGATCGTACATCGGGGCAACTTGATCTTTCATCTGGGGCACGGAGATAAATGGTTTGGACCCATGGATGTCCCAGGAAAGTTGGTCGAAGACTGTCAGAAAACTATTGACAGTGACCAGGCGAACGCCATTTTCAATCAATCGACGGGCCAACAGACAGCATTGTCCCAGGCGGTTCATACCGTAACGCTCTCGGACCGAATCCTTTTCCTGGCTGATGTCGAAGGCGGCGCGGGCCTGTTTGCTGGTCATCATGCGGAAGGCCGATTCAAAATTGTCGTTCAAAAGCCGAGCATCTTCGGTCGCTTCAAAGTTCTTCACCGACTGGTCGACGATATCCCGTAACTTGCGACGACGGTCCAGTCGGGCGGCGCCAATCTGATCGGGCGGCAGTAGATCGGGAACTTTGAAATTCTTGATGGAAGGATCGGCATTGAGTGA
>JABACA010000012.1:0-32379 GCA_014237975.1 Mariniblastus sp.
ATGCTGCAACGGTTCGACTTTGTCATCAACCGGGATGACAGCATCATGACGGTCGGAGTCAATAATGGCTCTGACAAAGTTACGCCCGATTTATTGGCCCATAGTTACAATGCCATTTCCGTTGGGCGCAGCAACGGTAACCATTCGCGAGGGGCGACCACGTTTTATGGTGCCGGTCGTTTTAAACCGGATATCGTCGCCGGTGATTCGGCCACCAGTTATACGACTCCCCGGGTAGCGGGCGCGGCAGCCATTTTGCGGCAAGCGGCCGAAGGTACCAATGGTACCGATTCGATTACCATTCGTTCCGTGTTGTTTGCCGGTGCTACCAAAGACGAGTTCCAGGACTGGTCGCGGACGACCACCCAACCGATTGATGAAGTATTTGGATTTGGCGAACTGAACATCTATAACAGTTACCACATATTGCAGTCGGGGGAATTCAAAGGTTCGAAGAGTTTGTTCGGAAACGATGTTGCCTTACTCGGTTGGGATAGCGGACGGACCGACGGTATCAACGATTTATACTACGAATTCGAGATATCGGCCGCTTCGCCGTTGGAAGAATTGTCGGTTGCATTGACGTGGAATATTAATGTCATCGACAACGATCTATCGACCGATATATTTGAAGCATCCACGGAACTGGCAAATCTGGATTTGGCCCTGCTGGATTCGTTGGGCAATGTCATCGACCAAAGCGTCAGTACCGTTAGTAATTCGGAGCATCTATTTCTGAAAGATCTCGACCCGGGTTCCTACCGCTTTCGTGTTTCAGGCGATTCCTCCACGAATTTTGGTTTGGCTTGGCAGATTAATGCCATCCCGGAGCCGGGTGGCGGATTGCTGGCATCGGTGATGTTTGGTTTGTATTTGACCCGCCGGCGGAGAGCGATAGTACGGCAGAGTTGATAAAAGAAGGAACTTTTTTGATTGCCGATCGTCTGAACGGTACAATGTGATGGGTATCCAGTTACGGAGAAACGATGAAACCATCCTCCTCAATGAAACTGCTGGGCAGCGTAATATTGAGCGCGCTGATCATGACTGCGGCAGGCGTTTGTCAGGATCCCAGCGACGACGGCGATCCTCCCTCCTATGCGTTGGATAAATTGCTCTTGAAATCGGGAGCTGAAATACGTGGTCAAATCCTGCAGGAAGTCATCCAGGAAGGGCGGACCTACGTACTCTTCAGAACGGAAAACGGCGGCGTGCTTAAATTGGAGCGCGGTAAAGTGGTTCAGCGTTCTTACCCTGCCGAACCGATCGAAAAGGAATACCATGCCAAGGTCACGGATCTTCCGGATAATACAGACAGTCATTGGACCATGTACCAATGGTTGAGTCGCCAGAAGGGCGGAGCTGTCCGGTTCAAGCACGAGAGGGATTTTCACCTGCGGCGGATCATTGAACTGGATCCCACGGATGAGCGGGCTTTGAACCTGTTGGATTTCCAAAACCTGGATGGTCAATGGGTCGACAAGGACCTGTTGCATGCCTATCACGGTTACGTTTCAGACGGTGGCAAATGGATGCCGCAGCTGCAGTTACAGGTGAACCAGCGGGCCGAGCAAAAGAAACAGGCTAAAGGTGATCGCAATGGAGAGCTTAAGCGCTGGAACAGGTACGTTTTGGGAAACGAGAATCCGAGTGTCGTTGAGAAGCAGCTTTATGCCCTGGTCGATGCCGATTCGCTCGACTTGGTTGCCAAAATGATGGCCGAGGAAAAACGTCCCGATGTTCGGCGGCTGTTCGTAGAAGCGATCGGTCGATTGCCAACGAGTTACGCTCAGAGCCTGCTGGTCAAATATGCAATTGTGGATGGTGAGGCCAAGGTTCGTGACCGGGCCATTACCATGCTACAGCAGCCGCATTACGAACCCTTCCAGTCAACCACAATTGCGGCGGCCTACCTGGCCAGTCCGGAAAATCTGGTGGTTCGTCGGACGGCCCGCTTGATCGGAATACTGGGCGCTGACAATGGTCCGTTTTATTTAAAACAGGTGCTGGTTACCAAACACAAGACGGCAACCGGGAATCAGCCGGGGCGAACCCAGGGCTCGTTTTCCAATTCGGGTGACCTGCAGAGTTTTGGGGCGGGGGGTGGTCCAACCCACAAGTTGGTCGAGGTTCAGAACCATGAAGCACTGGATGCCTTGCGAATTTACTCGGGTCAGGATTTTGGATTCGACGTAAATCGTTGGAAAAAGTGGTTCATTGAAAATCATATGACCACCGAAGAAGATATTCGACGGGACCATTGACCGCCGAAACAGCCTGACGGGTCGTTACATCGGTGTCTGTAGCAAGGATTGTGCGAACGGATTATCCTGGGCACCTTTTTGACGAGCGGGCTTCTTGTTTTGGTAATCCGTGAGTCGTTTTTGGGCTGCCTGGGCATCGGCGGTTCCTGGTCGGTAAAGGCGTAGCGCGGACGTCTGAATTCGCGATGCCATTTCGAAATCCCCTAACTGGGCCAGAGCCGCAGCAACCACCTGTCGCGACAAGGGATCATTGGCCCGGTTCGATTGCAGCATGTCTTTAACGAACGGTCGGAGCGCGTCCTTCTTTTGCAGTGCAGGAACGCTCGAAGTGGAGTAGATCCACATCGTTTTTAGCGCAAGCAAGGGCGACGGTTGGACCTGTTGGTAGAGGGAGACTGCCTCTTCCGGTTTGCCGGCAAAGAAATGCGTATCCGCCAGGCGGGTTTGGATCAACGGATTGGAGCGGTTCTTGAGAAATGCCTCGCAAAGCACCTTGGATTCATCGTAGCGCCCGCTGTGGATTAATAGTCCGGAAAGTTCCGCCACCAGCGTTTCATCGTCGGGAGATTGTGAGACGGCAGTTTGCAAACGCTGGATCGCGGGGGCCAGCTTGCCTTGGCTGGCCAACAGTTTGGCCGCGGCTAACTGGGATTCCCATTTAGTGGGAGCGAGTTTACTGGCAAAATCGAACCATTTAATGGCGTTATCAACCTCGCCTTGGCGTGCCAATACGAAACCGAGACCGAAATTGGCATCGAAATTATCCGGTTCATATTTGACCGCCTGGCGATAATGGTGTTCCGCCAGTTTAAAGTATTGAACTGCGTTGGGGCCACGGTCCTGTTGGGCCGCCTTGCTGATGATATCGGCCAAATTCAAATGGGCGGGAGCATAGGTCGGGTCGTACTTAATCGCCGCCAACAGCGAACCGTTAGCGGAATTGAAATCGTTGGCCATGATGCTCTTGACCGCATTGGCGTATTCAAGTCTTGCTTTTTCAGGACCCGCATGTCCGTCGTAAAAGGCGGCATCCGCTGGGTAGCCTTGATCGGCGAACAAGCTTTTTAAACGGAGGTCATTGGCGGTTCTCGGTTTGGATGTCCAACTCTGGCTGAAGGGCGTGATCAGATTTCGCAATTCGTCTTGGGGCGACGCCAGTCGTTGAATATCCTGCCGTAGTTGCTCAAGCCCTACTTTTCCCTGGTAAACCACCCGGAGCTGGCCTGCGGAATCGATCAGGAAACTGGTGGGAATGGGGTAAGGTTGTTGCACATCGTAAAAGGCGCCCCGCAGAATGGACATTTTCTCAATCCAGTCCTGGTCGGCCGTTCCCCACTCGAACGGGAACTTCAATTTGTCGGCCACCCATTTAGCGTCTTCCAACGTGGTGTCCTGGTTGGGCAACCCGTCCGTCGTGAGGGCAATCACGCGGATCCCCAGCTCGGTAAACTGATTGTAATTTTCCGAAAACTCTTTCAATTCAACCTTGCACGGCTCGCACCAACTAGCCCATAAATTCAGCAATGTGAATTGGGTTGCATCGTTTGCCGTCGCCAGGTCAATCCGGGAATGGGTGCCATCATGGTTTTTCATTTCCGTGATCGGCATCCTGATAGGCGGTACGACATAAGTCGCAACGGCGGTGCGCTCCGGAAAAGCCAGCGGGCCCGCCTGTAAATCCGTTTGTTCGGGGCGAACCAACGTTTTGACCAAAGGTGCTTCGTCGGTTTGTTCAATGGAGTAGTGTTGGTCCATTGCCAGATTGGCCAGGTTGCTCTGAGAACCATCCGGCCAGTTGATCTCAACCTTCTCAATTTGTTCGGCTTGGCCCAGGCCAAACGTGATCCGTTTACTCGATTGACTCAGAAAACCGGAGCCGGCCGCCACGGTCTTGGTTAACCAGTCACCGTCCTTGATTTTGACGCGAATGCGGGCGCCAATCGCGTCTCGGTTACATAAGGTGCCGGCTAATTTAAACGACACAAAATGGTTTCCCGATTGGATGTCGTTTCGCAAGAAACGAAACATCGGGGCGTTCCGGTTGGTCAACAGGAAGTCGACGTCACCATCGAGGTCCCAGTCGGACAGCGCCAAACCGCGACCATCTTCGAGATAGTCCAAGCCGGTAATGGACGAAACATTGGCAAACGACAGTTGGCCCAGATTGAGAAAAGCGCAATTCCGTTCCTGTCCACTGAAGGAACGGCCAACCCGCATCTCGTGGTCAAACAACTCGTGTTGTTCCCGCATCCGGTCAATGTCTGATTGCTTGTTGGAGTCACCCGTTGAATTCGGCAAAACTTGCCGCCAGAAAAGACTTCATAAATCATCGGCAATTTTGCGGGTCAGAAATCCGTTAGGAACAACGATGTCGTCCCATCCGTCATTATTCATGTCGACAAACTTGGATCCCCACGCCCAGCGTCCCATGAACACATTGGCCGATCCTCCAATATCGTCAAACCCGTTTTCCGCGCCAAGGAAAAGCGAATTTCCACGGGCCATGTATTGCATCCGGTTCTGTAGCTCCGGTCGGCGGCTCAGGTAGTTGTCCTGGAAACTGACCCGATTGCCAGCTGTCGAATACATGTTGGAGATATAAAGATCCATCCGGCCGTCGTGGTTGATATCAGCCCAGTCGACTGACATTCCAAACGACTGGTCTTCGATTTCCAATTCTGCCGCTCGATTGCGAAATTTGCCATTTTCAAACTCGTAGAAACAATTTCGACCATAATCATTGGCAACGTACAAATCCTGATCACCATCGTTATCAAAATCCTGCCAGCCGGCGGCATAGCTGTATTTTTGGTTGTCGGCATTCAAACCGACTTGTTCCGTCGCATCGACAAACTGGAAATTTCCATCGTTTCGCAACAACGTATTGGGACCACCGCTGTTTGAGTCATGCATGGGAAAGGCGAAGGGAAATCGGCGACCTTCGGCACGTTTGTCATAGTACCCACATACATAGACGTCCAGGTCTCCGTCATTGTCGAAATCCGCGCTGCACATCGAGTAGGGATCCTGGATGTCCGGATATTTTGATTTAAGCACAAAACGGGACCCGTTGTTTTCGTATACCAACAATCCATTGGCTGCACCCACCACCAGGTCCTGTTTTGAATCGTTGTTGAGGTCAATCAACAACGAGCTGCGGGTGTGGTCCGATAGGTCGATATTCCATTCGGCTGAGGAATCCTTGGTGGTCCCATTTGGTTGTTGGATTAATAATCGGTTAGGTAAACCAAATGGTTGGCAAAGATAAATGTCATCCAGCCCGTCGCTGTTGACATCACCCACGCAAATCCCGTTGTATCCAAAGACGCCGTGGTCGGCGATTTTTGCGGCCCACTGGTCGGCGCCCTGGCCAAACTGCTCGATCAACTGGGGGTCATGGTCAAACAGACTGGCGGTATAATCTTCGAACCCAACCGGGTTACTGCCGGTATACGTTGCGCATTCATAATCAGTAATCCTGATGGACTCGATCAAGGGATAACGGGAGTCAGCCTGTGGCGCCCAGGTGATGTCCAGGGTGGCATTGAACTCGCCGCTTTGCAGGTTTGAATTCAATGCGAAAAAACTGGCCAATACACCCGTGTGGATTTTGTCCTGGTCCCTTTCAATTCGAAAAATCTTGAATTTCGACCTCAATCTGGATTCACCCGAGTCTCCCACGATCGGGTCGAAAACGGATTTCATAAAGGCTGTAAAATCAACCTTCGGTGATGCGTCGTCATTCGGGTCGATGGTTGCTGCAGTACCAGCCACATCATCCATCTCCACCAAGCGACGGGCGGTGATCTTCGATGCGGCTTCTGCTGGAGAGCGGAACACTGTTTCGAGGTGCGTTGCGTCCAAGGGGGCTGCCGAGAAACCTGACACGGCGAATTGACCGACCTGGTCCGGTTTCAAACCGGTCGCGTTCGCGTATTTTTCACTCAGTTTTTTCAGTCGTCCCGTCAGAGTCGCCTGAACCTCTTCAATATCTGCCAACTGATCAAAATCGGTGTCACTGGTGTCCGGATCCGTTTCACCGACAGGTTCCTTCTTGACGTTTTCGACATTTTTTCCCGGACCTTGGCCGTCATCTCTTGTCACCGGTTTCCAGAAGAAATAGCTGGCACACGCGATGATCAGCACCGCCGCGACAAGTAGTGTGACCGGCCAAAACGAAGAGGATTCCGGTTGGTGCGGTCTAGATGAATTGGCAGCCATCAAAATCCCTGGGCCGAAACGAAAAACTTGGGGAAAACGAATCTATTACTACGTATTCTACACCCATCCTTGTTCATTCAAATAGGCGGCCCATTATAGACGCTCCCATATTGAAAGGCGAACGAACAACATGGACAGCCAGCGACGGCCGATGATCGATTGCTGCAGGGGCGAACTCTTTTCAGCTTTTCGCGAATCCAAGACTCGGTGTGGCAGCAGGGCAGGGCGTCGGAAACCTCGCTAAGATTGTTTGACAGTTTTGCCGGAGTGGCAGGCGAGGGGTGCAGCGCCGATGGTCAATGGGTCTCCCGGAAGCACGTCCTGGTTGCCAGCGGAAAGCAGTTGGCTTCCATCGTCGACCCGGTCGATGACCGAGGCATTGATCCGAAAGAACAGGCCGGTCGAAATCCTTTGGCTGCCCGGCCGCTGCGAAATCATCTAACTGACCAGGCTGCGCAGTTTTTCCAGGTTCATTTCATCCATGTCTTTACCGTCGATCTCACCCTTCTCCGTTTCCAGGTACATCGGTATGTGGGAGAAACGCGGATCATTTAACAACAATCGAAACGGCTCGTCACCCATTTCGCCCTGTCCAATATGCTCATGACGGTCTTTCTTGGACGCGAAAGGTCTTTTGCTGTCGTTCAGGTGGATCGCTTTTATGTTATTAATACCAAACGTCGATTCCATTTGGTGAATCGTTGTTTCGTAGTCTTGCTCATTTGCCAAAGAATAACCGGCCGCAAACGTGTGGCAGGTATCAATACAGACGCCCAGCCGTTCCGGTTGGTTGACCTGCTCGATAATGTAACTTAGTTGTCCGAATTCGAAGCCCAGATTCGATCCTTGACCAGCGGTATTTTCAAGTAACGGGAAAGTTGTCAAATCGGATGTTCGCTGCAAAACAATGGCCAGTGAGTTGGCAATGGTAGCCAGCCCTTCCTCGGGCGTGCTTGTCGTATGGCTGCCCGGATGGAAAACGACATAGGGAATCCCCAGCCGATCTGCCCGCTGCAATTCATCCACCAGTGCATCGATGCTTTTTTCTAACAACTCGTCTTTGTTGCTTGCCAGATTAATCAGATAGGATGCATGGGACAGCGTGTGTTGTATATCGCGTTGGTCTAGAGACGATTGAAACTTGTCACAGTCCTCGTCCGTCAAAACAGTGCCTTTCCAGCGGTTGTTGTTCTTGGTAAATACCTGGACGCAATCGCAATCGACCTTGCTCGCCGCTTCCACTGCTTTCCAGTAGCCGCCCGCGACGGACATGTGAGCTCCGAGAATTGGCAAGGGACCGTTCTCCTGTTTCCGAGTTCTCGCCAACCGTGTGTTACTGGCCAGTCGAGGGGGATGGAAATCTGCAGGAATCAACCCCGCAGGAAAAAACAGAAAACATAATAACGCGATGAGAAGGATTTAGACAGTCGGCACGGGCGTTTCGGGTTGAAGTGCCAGTTCATAGCGCGTGATGCGAAACGGCTCGAGGTGACCATCTGTTGGTAAGTGAGGGGAATGGAAAAGGCGGCTGGTAAATAGTAGGATAATTTTTCGATTGCTGGAGGGTCCATGTCAGATGAGTTTGCAGGACCTGGAACTAGAGGCTGGCCAAGACCTGGTCATCTTCATTCTGGAAGGCAATCGGAACACCGAGCGGGCACACAGATGTTACCGAGTGGAAATTTTGGGTGCCGTTGAACCGTTAACTTTTGGACTATTATTGTGTGATCGGAAGTGTCGGGCCTGTTAGCCTGCACACGACCCTTCAAAACCAGGATAGATACTTATGAAATTGATGATTTGCCTCGTTGTAACATCGCTAACCGCACCTCTGTTTGCCTGTCCGCAAGAAAATGATGAGGCCAAACCGGCCGCACCGGAAACCGTGACGGCGGAGGCCAGGCCGTTAGTCGTTTTTGAGAAAATACAGGGTGTGATCGAATCACCCAACTATGCGGAAATAGAGCTCGATTCCAATGGTTGGGCAGATTTTGAAATATCCTACGTCATCCCACAGGGTGTACCGGTGGAAAAGGGTGAACAGCTGGTCGCGTTTGATACCGAAGGCATTGAAAAGGCGTTGCGCGATATGCAGCTGTCCCACCAGGATTTGGTGATGGACCTGGCTGCCAAAAAATTGTCTGCCGAACAGGCGGTTAAGCGATTTGACCTTGGCCGTTCCATTGCCGAACGGTCGATGAAAAATGCCCGAGACGATTACCAGTATTACCTGGACGTGGAACGGCCACAGCGGCTGAAAGATCTTGATTACAGTCTCAAGATGGCAGAGTACAGCTTGGAATATTCCAGGGAAGAACTGGACCAGTTAATGCAGATGTATAACGAGGATGAGCTGACCGAAGAATCCGAACAGATTGTCCTGAAACGAGCCCAACGAAGCGTCGAATCGGCAGAACGCAGTCTGGAAAGGCGTGTCGAATCGACCAACCAATCCAGGAATGTTGAGATTCCCCGAGAGGACTTTGATCAAAAGAATGCGTTGGACCAGCAGGCGCTTGATTTTGCCAAAACGATGCTTGAACTGCCGAATGAAAAAGAGAAGGCTGCGACGGCCTTGCAGAAAGCCGAGATTGCCCTGAAGGAAGGCAGCCAGAAATTGCAGGAGCTTACCGAGGATAAAGAGTTGATGGTGATTTCCGCGCCGATGGCAGGCATTATTTATTACGGCCGATGTGTCGATGGCAAATGGTCAGGGGTGAGTGGAACGGCCGCCCGAACGCTGGAAATGGGCAAGAAAATACCAGCCAAAAAGATAGTGATGACGATTATCGACCCCAGTAGCCTGGTCATTCGGGCTTCCTTGTCGGAGGAGAAGTTGTCGCGGGTCAATGTGGGCGACGTTGGCAGGGCCGTCATGAAATCCGACAACAAGATCGTGGTACCTTTGAAACTGGTTTGGATCGACAAGGTCCCCAGTGGAGCCGGGACGTTCGGTTGTCTGTTTTCACCGGTTGACTTCGATAATAAAGAGGAGAAAGTCCTGCCAGGCATGAACTGCACCGTTTCGCTTAAACTTCACGCTACCGAGACTGCGTTGATGGTCCCCAAAGCGAGTCTGTTTTCGGATGACGGTATCCGCCACTATGTCTATAAACTGGATGGCCAACAACAGGATGTCGAATTGGGTTTTACCGACGGCGATGACGTCGAAGTGGTTGCCGGGCTGAAGGCCGGCGAAAAAATCCGCAAAACCAAACCTTGATTGATCGATCCAACTTTATCCGCGGAGTTTCTTGATGCAGTTCTACCCTTTTTTTATGTTGGCTCGTCGACCAGATGGCTGGGCTTTGCTGCTGTCGCTGGTGATGGCCTGGTCGGTGTTGGGTCAACAGGATCCACCCGCTGCGCAAGATGACTCCCCTGCAACCGGCCGTCCCGGGATTCTTGAAAAACCGATGGATTTCAGTCGGCCACCGATCATTGTCAAACCGCCCAACGGTCCATCGCCCAGTCAGATAGAGAGGTCGATCGATCGCGGCGTCAAGTTCCTGATGATGACGCAGAACAAGGACGGTTCGTTCGGCACGCACGAGACGAATCGGATCACGGAGGTCTATGCCCCGATTCCCGGTTCTCATCAAGCGTTTCAGGCTGCCACCACCGCATTGTCGGTTTCGGCCATTCTGGAGGCCAAGGGGAACGACCCGGAAGTGCAAGTTTCGATCGAGGCCGCCCGCCAGTGGATGTTGGAAAATTTCCGCCATATTAAACGGGCCACCGGGGATGCCATCTACAATGTCTGGAGCCACGCCTATGGATTGCAGGCCTTGGTTCGATTGAGGGAATACAGTGCCGATTCACCAGAAATGGTCGCCAAGATTGATGACTTGATGCGACACCAGGTCGATATGTTGCGCCGATATGAAACGATCGACGGTGGCTGGGGATATTACGACTTCAACGCTCAGGGACGCAAGCCGACCGGCAGCTCGATCAGTTTTGTAAACGCAACGGTCCTGATCGCTCTTTACGAAGCTTCCGAAGTGGGGATTGAGATCCCTGAAAAGATTGTGACCCGGGCTATCAAGGCGATCAAACGTCAGCAGAAGCCGGATTTCTCATACCTGTACGGTGAATACCTGAAAAACCGACCGATGATGGGGATTAACCGACCGGGGGGTAGCCTGGGTCGGTCGCAGGCTTGCAACCTGGCCCTGCGGCTGTGGGGTGACACGGAGATTACGGACAACGTGTTGAAGGCCTGGCTCTACCGACTCTACCTCCGTAACGGATGGTTGGGGATTGGCAGGAAACGTCCCATACCGCATGAATCGTGGATGCAGGTTGCCGGCTACTTTTATTATTACGGCCACTATTATGCCGGGCTGTGCATCGACCAGTTGGAACCAGAAGATCGGGCCGAGTACCAGCAGATGTTAAGTGAAATCCTCTCCAAGTATCAGGAGCCGAACGGGTGTTGGTGGGATTACACCTTGTATTCGTATCATCAACAATACGGCACTGCGTTTGCCATTATGGCGATGCAACGATGTTTGCCAGCTGAGGACGATCGTTGACGTCGGAGAGAACTGGTACAGGGGCGATTGCAAACGGGCCATCCATGCGGTAGTTCCATCGACAAAAAAACACGGGACCGTAAACGATTGCCCGTGTGAATTCGTTTTTTTACTGGCGACTGAACCAGGCCCCTGGGACCCGCCCGTCAGACAGGAAACGGTTGGCCGCTGATTTATCGTCGACGTTCTTTGAGTCGAACCGCCTTGCCGACACGATCGCGCAAAAAGTACAGCTTGGCGCGTTTAACCACCGCCGACCGTTTGACATCGATTTTCGCAATTCGTGGAGAATGAACCGGGAATTTTCTTTCCACACCTTGGCCAGCCACGATACGCCGAACGGAAAACATCTCCCTGGTTCCACTGCCACTCCGCGCGATTACCGTACCGGAAAAAATTTGGGTGCGTGTTTTTTCACCTTCATGGATCAAACAGTGGACATCCACGGTGTCACCGATTTCAAATTCGGGCGGGTCGGCTTTCATACACGACTGCTCGACACGGTTCATTATATCCTGGCTCATGGGTTTTCCTGTTTGTTTATGGTTTCAACGTGCGTTGAAAAATGTTGTAAAGGTTGTCATTCAAGGGTCCATTGACTTCCGATCGGCCAACAGGTCACTTCGACGGCTACGTGTATTCTCCAAACTTTTCTGTTGGCGCCAACGCTCAATTTCCTGATGGTTACCCCCCAGCAGTACAGGAGGAACCGCCCTCCCCTCAAATTCCCGCGGACGGGTGTACTGAGGGTATTCGAGTAATCGGTTTCCCCGTGAAAACGAGTCATCCCAGTTACTCATGTCGTCTCCAAGGACTCCCGGAACCATCCTGACCAGCGAATCGACCAGCACCATGGCTGCCACTTCGCCGCCGTTTAATATGAAATCGCCAACGGAGATTTCTAACGGTTCCAAAATATCGATGACCCGTTGGTCAAAGCCCTCGTAGCGACCACAAAGCAGAATATATCTTTTTTGCGCCTCGACAAGGCCTTCAACGCTTTGCTGGTTCCACGTCTGCCCCTGGGGCGTCAGTAAAATCAACTGCCCGGAATCTTCGGACATTGCCCGAACTTCCCGAACGCATCTAACGACCGGTTCGACCATCAAGATCATACCGGGCCCGCCACCAAACGGTCGATCGTCCATTTTTTGATGCCGATCGGTCGTCCAGTCGCGCAAGTCGTGAACTTGTATATCGACAAGTCCACGGTTGATTGACTTGCTCAAGATGCTTTGACTCAGGTAACCCGGAAACATTTCGGGAAACAGCGTTAAAATGTCAAAACGCATCTTGTTCACGGTGAGTCACGAATAAAACCCGTGTCTCTCCATTTGGTTATTAATCATTTAAAAAACAAACATGCCGATGAATCGGCATGTTGAATTGGCATTCTTGATGATTGTTATTCGGAACTTTCCGACTTTTCTTCCTTGGCTGGTTCTTCCTCAGCGGCTGGTGCTTCTTCGGCTGGTGCTTCAGCAGCAGGCGTTTCAGCAGCTGGCGCTTCGGCAGCGGCTTCGTCGTTAGCTACTGCGGCCGTTTCTTCCGTGGCAGCTTCGTCGGTAGCTTCTTCAGCCGTTTCCTCCGGATCGGGTTCCAATTTTGGTTTTGGAGCCGCTGCGGCAGCTGCCTTGGCTGCATCAATCGAAGCGGCCCGTCGTCCGCCCAGTCGCTCAATGGCCTCGGTCTGCTGTGCCAAGTGAGAACCGTCGGTGCCGTACTTCCGAATCAACACACCCACTTTCTGTGTAGGTTTGGCGCCGACGCTCAGCCAGTAATCAATCCGTTCACCCTTCAGGATTGCTCGAGCATCCGTTTCGGGAACCATTGGATCGTAGGTACCAAGCTCTTCGATCACCCGTCCGTCTCGTGGCGATCGGGAATCCATCGCGCATAGTCGGAAAAATGGTCGGTGTTTCCTCCCCATCTTTTTTAATCGAATCCGTACTGCCACTACTTTATGTCCTTGAGAATTTTGGTTTAGATAGAATGTCGCATTTTATGGGTTGAAGCACGGGTTTGTCAGGCCCAATCCGGTTAATTTTGCTTCTTTTCCCGCCGTTTTTGCTTGAGCAATTTGTCTCGCCGTTTCTTTTCTTTGGCTCTTTGTTTGGGAGAAAGTCGTTTACCGGTCGATTTCTTGGTTTTTGGCATTCGACTGGTAGGATCCAGCATCTTTTGTTGCAAATCCTGCATCATTTGCATCCGGTCACCCATCCCCTTGCCGGCCATACCGGTCAAAAGGGGTTTCATCGTGTCGTATTGTTTGATTAGCTCATTGACCTGTTGCGGCTTGACGCCAGCTCCCTGGGCGATTCGCTGGCGGCGACTTACCTCGATCACTTTCGGGTCTTGCCGCTCGTTGGGGGTCATGGAATCAATGATCCCCACCATCCGACGAATCTCTCCCGAAGTGTCTCCTTCGTTCATCATTTTGTTGATATCCGAGGAGCTGGGCATTCCAGGCATCAGGCCCATCATTTTTTGCATCAAACCAGGTTTGGCCATTTTTTGCATATGATTGCGGAAATCGTCCAGCGTAAACTGTCCTTTTTCCAGCTGTTCCTGCATCCGTTCCTGTTCTTTTTGATCGACAATTCCCTGTACCTGGTCGACCAATGCCAGCACGTCCCCCATCCCCAGGATGCGATTGGACATACCTTCCGGGCGAAAAAATTCGAGATCCTCGAGATGTTCGCCGGTACCGATGAACCGAATCGGCACACCCGTCACATGCTTTACCGACAGCAATGCACCGCCACGGGCGTCGCCATCGAGTTTGGTCATCACGACACCATTAAGTTCCAGCGATTCGTGGAAGGACTTGGCGCTGTTAACGGCGTCTTGTCCCGTCATCCCATCGACGACCAGGAACACCTGGTCGGGACTGACTTGGCGATCGATCGTTTGCAGCTGACCCATCAATTCTTCGTCGATTGCTAATCGACCGGCCGTATCGAGGATAACGACCTTGCATTCTTCCTTGCGGGCTTTGGCCACAGCGTTGTTGCAAACCTTGACGGGATCCTGTTCACCCGGCTCGCTATAGACGGGTACGCCGACGGATTCTCCAATGATGTGCAATTGTTCAATGGCAGCCGGTCGCTGCAAATCGGCGGCGACAAGCATGGGTGAAATATCCCGTTGCTTCAGAAGCTTGGCCAGTTTTCCGCAGGTGGTGGTTTTACCGGAACCCTGCAGACCACACATCATGAAGATGTTAACGCCTTCTTTCAGCTGTAGCCCTTCTTCGACGGGTCCCAAAAGGTTGATTAATTCCTGGTGAACGATGCCAACCAGTTGTTCACTTGGCCGCAAAGAAAGAAGGACTTTTTCACCGAGCGCCTGCTGGCTTACCTGGTTCATAAAGTCCTTGACTGCGTCATAGCTGACGTCCGCGTCGAGTAACGATTTTTCCACCAAATCCAAACCGTCGCGCATATTGCGCTCGGTTAATTTCCCTTTACCCCGTATCGATTTAAATGCGGACTGGAGGCCGTCCTGCAGTGAACCAAACATGAACTAGAATTCCACTCTTGATTATGGTGTGCGGTTTGTTACCGATCCGTTTTCGGAGTCGCCGGGCCGAATGCGGCTGGGCGTTGCATACCGAAGCGACGCAAATTGGAAAGGGACAAGTTTACACGAGATTTATGAAATTTGTAAACGTGATTAATGGTCTGATTAGCTGCGAATCCGATTAGAATTCCCAATGCAGAATGAAGGAAAACCAACGGGTCGGCCCCTTAATCGCCGTGGATTGTTCGGAGATGCGGGGAGGTTCTCAGGATCAATTGGACTCTCTCAAATTCGTCCAACCATTGTTGGACGACATGGTGTTGGGTCGTATCGGTATCGATGACCAGTCCCGTGGAACAGGCAGCGCCGGACGATTCACTGGCCATTTTTCGATAAGTGGCCAAGGTGCGATCGCCATAACGCCCCACCAGAGCACCCTCTTCGCTGAGAAACACCAGCTGGGGCACTCGCGCGGCGCCACAGATTGTCAATTCTTCGGCCAATTCCAGATCGGTGTCCCGGTCAATAAACCGAAGGTCGATCGTGGACGTTTCCTGCTGGAAACGGCGAAAGATGGGGCATTGCTGAACGCAGTCACCGCACCAGGCGCCTGCCATGCATAGAACCTGCATTTCTCGCCGAAAACTGTGCAACAACTGTCTCTGGTCTGCAGACAGAGCAAGGGATGCTTCTACCGAGCTCCATTTTTGACGATCTTTGGCAGAACCATGTTGTTGAAGATATTCTTGATAAGGCAGGGCCGAGGCAAATTTTTCAACAAAAGGAAACGCCATTATCGACGAGCCTTTTTCTTGCCCGACTTCTTGGTCGCTGTCTTTTTGGCTGATTTCTTGGAGGTCTTGGTGGTCTTGGCTTTCGATTTCTTACCGCCAAAAACGGCTGACCAGTTGTTGGCGTATTTATCGTTGGAACCGGTGCGCAAAATAGTCATGATTTACCTTGGTTAGGATGGTTTGAAAACAGGTTGATCGAAATAGAGATCGTACTTGATCTTGATAATGGTCAACAGATCGAAGTGGTTTTTACGGACCCATCGAGTCGCCTAGCCGACGCGGTTTGGCGTCACAGGGCGTGCTTCAGGATATCAACTTCTTGTATCGGAATCGGGGAACCTCATCTTCGCGGATTCCCAGCCGTTCTCGTCGCTGCTGTTCATAGGTTTGGTAATTGCCTTCGCACCAATGCACGTATCCATCATTTTCAAAAGCGAGAATATGGGTGGCAATCCGGTCCAGGAACCAACGATCGTGACTGGTGACGACCACGCAGCCAACGTAATTTACAATCGCTTCCTCCAACGCCCGCAACGTGTCAACGTCCAGGTCGTTGGTTGGTTCGTCCAATAATAAAACGTTGCTACCCCTCCGCAACAGCTTGGCGAGATGCACCCGGTTGCGTTCTCCGCCGGACAGGTCGCCTACCTTTTTCTGTTGATCGGGACCACGAAAATTGAAACGAGAGACGTAGGCCCGCGCATCGACTTTTCGTTTGCCCAGCTCCAACGTCTCGTGGCCGCCGGAGATTTCTTCAAAAACGGTGCTTTCCGGGGTCAATGAATCGCGACTTTGGTCCACGTAACCGAGCTCGACGGTGGCGCCAATTTTCAACGTCCCGGCATCCGGCTGCTCCTCGCCGGTGATCATTCGAAACAAGGTTGTTTTGCCAGCTCCGTTGGGACCAATAATGCCAACAATTCCACCGGGGGGTAAACGAAATGTCATGTTATCCATCAGAATGCGGTCGCCGAACCCTTTCCGCAAAGCATCCGCCTCGATGACCAAATCTCCTAAATGAGCTCCGGGCGGAATTTGGATTTCGAGTTCCTGTTCCTGTTCTCGGTCGGCTTGCGCCGCCATCTGTTCGTAGGAACTGATTCTCGCTTTGCTCTTGGCCTGCCGAGCGCGAGGAGCCATTCGAATCCATTCCATTTCGCGTTGTAATGTCTTTTGGCGAGATTCGCTCTGCTTTTTGTCGATCGCCAAACGAGCCTGTTTCTGTTCTAGCCAGGAAGTGTAATTCCCTTCGAAAGGGTAGCCCTCTCCACGATCAAGTTCCAGAATCCACCCTGCCACGTTGTCCAAAAAATAACGGTCGTGGGTTACCGCGACGACGGTCCCATGATACTGATGCAACGATCGCTCGAGCCACTGAACGGAGTCCGCGTCCAAATGGTTGGTGGGTTCATCCAGCAGCAGCAAATCAGGTTTTTCGAGTAGCAACTGGCAGAGGGCGATGCGTCGGCGTTCGCCACCGGATAATTGCTCGACCGAAGCTTCCTTGTCCGGCAGGTTCATGACCTGAAAGGCGACTTCAATTTCGCGGTCCAATTCCCATGTATTGGTTGCTTCGATTTCATCCTGCACCCTGGCCATCTCGGCATATATTTTTTCCATCGCCGCATCATCCAGCGGCTCGGCACATTGAGCGGACAGCTCGTTGTACCGGTCCAGCAGCGCGCGGCGTGGCGCGACGGCCGTCATGACGTTGTCCCAGACGTTTTTACTGGGATCCAACTGGGGTTCCTGCGGCAGGTAGCCACACGTAAAACCGTCCGTCAAACGGGCTTCGCCATCATATTCCTGGTCCAAACCGGCCATGATCTTCAGCAAGGTGCTTTTGCCGGTGCCGTTTTTTCCCAGTACGCCAATCTTGGCACCCGGATAAAAAGACAACCATATTTCGTTCAAGATGGTTTTGGTTCCAAACTTTTTTGTAAGCTTGGCCATGGTGAAAATGTATTGTTTGCTCATTGGTTGATCAACAAAGTCGTAATGGATTCAAAGGGTCAAATAGCCAATGGGCAAACGTCCAAGCTTGCCCTCGGACGAGTCTGTCCGGGTAGATCGGTCAACGCCGACGACCGCCCGTTCGGCGGTCTTTCGAACATAAGATTCTAACAAACAAATACGAGCTACCAACCGCTAACGGGTGACGGTACTGGCAAAGATCGGGTTGGCGGCGGTCCTCCGGTTTCTTCTAGATGAAAATGCCTGGCGTTTGATCGAATGGTGTTACCGTGCCTTCCAGGTAGCGTCGTTTTCGGAATGCGGGGTAGAAATGGGCGTTACGGCTCACAGCTTGGTGTCAAAAACCGTCGGAGGAGCGGATCTGGCGTTGACGACGCCCTGCAGAACAGCCTCCACGAAGGCAATTTCTATTCGGGGCGCCGCAGTATTAACCGGTTTTCAATGGCAGGTTTGTCAGCGCGAGGCGGTTTTCGTCCCCAGCGACGTACGCTGCGGATCGGCAAACAGTAACGGTTTTACCGGTTATTACGAGCTTAAAGGTTTCAATTGTAGGGAATAGTGGATTTTTCAGAGCGGTTAATTAGACTGAACTCGTTAAACTATCGCGGCTTAATCCAACTCAATGATTTTTTCGGTGGTAAACCAGTGCAACGTTTCTTTTTGACACTACTCGTGCTGCTCCTACTTCCCTTGTCGGTGGGCCATGGTTCGATCGGCGTTGTGATTGACGACTTTGACGTTGGCAATTCGGGCGCGGTTCCCGAGAAATTTTCTTCAGTGGGAACGTATGCCGTTTTCACGTCGACGGACGCGTCCATTTTCGGCGGTGTCCGCAAGTGGCAGGTCGACGTCACGGACCACAGTTTCACCGACACGAAGGTCTACGATGGTGTCGGCGGCATCTTTGGTATTGCCAATGGCGTGGGACAGCATTCGATTGTCTCGATCCGCTGGGACGGCCAGGATAACGATATGATGTCGGGGCAATTTCCAGACGTCGATCTGACCCAGGCGGGTGCTAACGATATGTTTACGTTGGCCATTGATTCGGTGGATTTGCCAACGAACTTTGCGCTGACCGTTTCCGATTCTGTTTCCACCGTCGAAGTCAGCAAAACATTTTCAGTTGCTGCTGCCAGCCACTATTTCTTCAGCGAATTTGCCGGTATTGATTTTACCGATGTCCAGTCGATTGAATTGAATGTGCATGGCCAGAACGCCTATGACGTAGAAATCGACAGGTTGTCGGTCGGCAGTTTTGTGCCCGAGCCGATCACGGCTCTGATTTGGACGCCCGTTCTGGGGATGTTCCTGCTGCGGCGCAAAAGATAGTTCGTGCCGCCGAGTAGGACGCCTGGGCGGTTTCCGTTATTAACGGTGACCTGCTGTTACGTCTTGTTGGCAGGTGGAGCAGGCGGTGCCCTTCATCGACTCGATTCGTAGAACGATTCGAAATGCTCGGTCCGGTCATCTTTTGACATTCCCGCCGTTTCGTCCATGAACCGGTTACGGTCCTCTCGGCTGCGGAAGACCCAGATGCAAACCGTATCGCGGCTGTGATAGATCGCTTTGAGTTCATCGTCAATCTGGCAGATTTCCCAAGGAATTTCCGCCTTGATGCAGATCATCCTGTTGGTCCTATTCCCATTCAATCGTGGCGGGCGGCTTGGAACTGATGTCGTAACAGACACGGTTCACGCCGGCTACCTCGTTGATGATGCGGGTCGACATCCGGGCCAACACATCGTACGGCAGGCGCGTCCAGTCGGCCGTCATGAAATCGTCCGTGTCGACACAGCGAATGACCAGGGCGTTTTCATACGTGCGGGCATCTCCCATCACGCCCACACTCTGGATCGGCAGCAACACGGCGAACAATTGAGACGTTTTCCGGTACAGGTCGGCCGCGACAATCTCCTCGATGACGATGGCATCCGCTTCGCGGAGAATGTCCAAACGATCTTTCTTGATCTCACCCAGGCAGCGGACGGCCAGTCCGGGTCCGGGGAATGGATGCCGCCAGATGATCGCCTCGGGCAATCCGAGTTCCAGTCCCAACTGCCGGACTTCATCCTTGAACAGGTCCCGCAATGGTTCGATCAATTCAAAACCGAGTTCGTCCGGCAGGCCGCCCACGTTGTGGTGCAATTTAATGGTGGCGGCGGGGCCGTCGACGGCCGCACCACTCTCGATCACATCGGGGTAGAGCGTGCCCTGGGCCAGGAATTGTACGTCTTCAATCGATTCGGCTGCCTGTTTGAAACAGTCGATGAATGTATGTCCGATGACAGTCCGCTTTTGCTGGGGTTCGGTGACTCCAGCCAACGCGTCGAGAAACAGCGTTTCGGCCTCGACCACGTGCAGGTCGGTCTTAAAATGACGGGTAAACTCATCGACGACCAAGCCGGTCTCTCCTTTTCGCAACAGGCCGTTGTCGACCAGGATGCAGGACAGCTGGTCACCCAGGGCGCGATACAACAGGGCCGCGACCACCGCCGAGTCGACACCCCCCGACAACCCGCAAATAACTCGGCCGTTGCCGACCCGCTGTTGGACTTGTCGAATTTGTTCTTCGGCAAAATCTCCCAACTGCCAATTGCCGGGGCAATGACAGACTTCGTAAAGAAAGTTTTTGAGCAACGTGTTGCCTTGCGGTGTGTGGGTCACCTCGGGGTTAAATTGCAGCCCGTACAACGGTCGGCTTTCGTGTTTGACGGCCGCAATCGGGCAGGTCCCGGTACTGGCCAGTGGTTGGAATCCGGCCGGGGCCTCCATCACCTGGTCGCCGTGACTCATCCAGACCTGGGCTTCTGCCGGGAATTCACTGAAGATCGAATCGCGACAGGTTACCGATACCTGGGTCGGACCATATTCCCGGGACGGCGTACTAACCACCTGTCCTCCCATCGAGGTGCACACCAGTTGCATGCCGTAGCAAATACCGAGGATTGGCAAATCCAAATCAAAAATTGCCGGGTCCGGTTGAGGCGAACCGTCGTCGTAGACACTGTTGGGCCCCCCCGAAAAAATCAGTCCGCTCGGGTTATGCTTGCGAACCTGTTCCGCGGTGATGTCGTGCCGCACAATTTCACAATACACGTGTTGTTCGCGGACGCGACGGGCGATGAGTTGTGCGTATTGGGACCCGAAATCCAACACCAGGACGCGGCCCTGTGTCGATTTAAGCGGAGTATCGGTTGTGGAAGAAGTCGCGACGGTCATTACCAGCTCCTGCTTGGGCGTATCAAACAACGACCAACAATGACAAAAGCCCCACTCGTTCTGGCTTACGGTGTGAGGCCTGATTTTGAATTGGTTAGACGTTCCTTTTACGGGAATCGAGGATTATACGACTAAAATGAGAGGCTTTCCAGCGACCCCCAACTCAATTTTCCGACGAATTCGGGATTTGTCCGGGCCGGCCAACGAGCCGAATCCGTAATTTCTCGATTAACCACGGACCGCCATGCGGCCAGCGAAAAGCGTGGTCATCCTGACAAATTATCTTTTTTGGGTTCTACTAAAAACAAGCAGATTGGCTGCTGTTTTTCGGGACGATCCGTCTTGGGATACAGGCCAAGTCAAATTCTTACGAGTGGGCATCCCCAAGCAACAGAAATGAAATCAGCCCTATGAAAATTCTTTTGACCAATGATGACGGCATCCATTCCGGCGGCATTATCGAACTGGCCCGCAAGCTGACATCGGTGGGAAACGAAGTATTTGTGGTGGCACCGCGGACCGAGCAGAGTGGTATCAGTTCGGCCATCACTTTTTTAAGACCCTTGTTCCCGGTGACGTTGGGAAGTTCGACCGAGTCGGGCGATGAAATGCAGGGGTTCTCGGTTGATGGGACGCCGGCCGACTGCACCAAGTTGGCGCTGTTTGAGTTGTGTCCGTTCCAGCCGGACCTGGTCATCAGTGGTATCAACGGTGGTTTGAACGCGGGCACCAACGTCGGTTATTCAGGAACGGTTGGCGGTGCATTGGTGGCGGCCACTTTCAACATTCCCGCGATGGCGATCAGCCTCGAATTTTCATCGGAAATGGATTTCCGCGGCGCGTCCGAGATTGCCTGTCCACTGGTTGAGCAATATCACATGGTCGACTGGCCGGACCGGACTGTTCTGAACATCAATCTTCCCACCAGAGCGTTGAAAGGGGGGGCGGAAGTTGCCGTTGTTCCAGTCGAAGTGAATCCATTGGGTTACACCTTTGACCGCGGGCATGATCCTAAAGGCAGGCCCTATTTCTGGTCCAATAATAAACCGGATCCACAACCGTCTCCTTTTGAAACGGATACGCAAGCGTTGAAGGCGGGTAAAATTACGATTTCGCCCGTCAGTTTCGATTTGAACGTCGCTTCCGCCATGCCTCGACTGCGGGAGATCAATCGCCTGGCGGCTGTCAATCGTCTGGCGGCTGTCGAAACCGAGGGGGAACCGATCGAGGGCACGGCAGAATGAGCGCATCTTCGGTGGCAAAGTTTGGTGTGATTACTGTCTCGGATCGGGCCAGTGCGGGCGTCTACACGGATCGCGGGGGACCGGCCATCGAGGCCTACCTGTCAGAGGTGGTTACCACCAATTTCCAGATGGAAAGTCGAGTGATTCCGGATGAGATGGAGACGATCCGGGATACGATCATCGAGTTGGCGGATATTCACCAATGTTGTTTGATCGTGACGACCGGTGGCACGGGCCCCGCCGAGCGCGACGTGACGCCGGAGGCGACCGAGATGGCTTGTCAAAAAATGATGCCCGGATTTGGGGAACAGATGCGGGCCGTTTCCCTGCAACATGTGCCGACCGCCATTCTCTCGCGGCAAACGGCCGGGATTCGCAATGGCAGCCTGGTGATCAACCTGCCCGGCAACCCGAAGGCGATCGCCGAGTGCCTGGACGCCGTTTTCCCTGCGATTCCCTATTGTATAGATTTGATCGAGGGACCTTTCGTGGAAACGAATGAAACCCGGTTCAAGGTATTCCGGCCGAAACAGAAATGATGCTGAGTCAATCGAATCGCTACCGACACCTGGCCTGGATTGTGTTGGTGTTTCTGGTCGTTTGGTCGGCCGTTTATACGGGCAGTTGTTTTTATCCACTCGATATTTACGCCAATCAATCGATTTATCTCGGCCCGGTTTTGTTTGTCACCATGATCGGCCTGGTGATGAGTTTTCTCCAGTTGGTCGGCCTCTGGCTGGTGTTCGGTCCGGGAACATACCTGGTTCGTATCCTGTTTACCGTGTTGGCCTGCCTGGCCGGGATGGGAGTGATGTGGATCGCCATGCACCTGTCCAACTTGGGCGCCTATAATAATTCAGCTTTCAGCCCTGCCGTGAACGGGTTATTCAAGGATGTCGTGTTATGGTTCCCGTTCTTTTTCCTGCTGCTGCAGCTGCCCAGTGCTCTGGTTCGGTTTATGTTCAGGTGGCAAATCAATTGGGGTGATACACCGCCCCCAAAACGGCCGTTGGCGATATCCGATTTGCTGACGATCACCACCTTGATTGCCGCAGCAACGGCCAGCCGTTCGTGGATCAATTTCGACGATCTTGAAAGTATTAATTCAGTTATGGCGACAGGAATTTTTTGGTTGCCGGTGTTGATCCTGTTCGTACTCCCGATCGTTTATTTCACAATGACGCCCTGGTCAGGGACCTGGGGGATTCCGGGGTGGAAAGGTACAGGTCTGGCGGTTTATGTAGGACTGGTGCTGCTGAGCCTGTTCATTTTTGCCGCGGGTTTTATCGGTTGGTCGCAGTCCATTTACGTTGCCAGCCTGGTGTTCCCATTCGTGTTTAGTTTGTGGCTTAGCCTGTGGATCAGCCGGCGGACCGGGTTTCGCCTCTGGACCCGTTGGTCGAGGCGGGCGTTTGAGTGGGAGCATGAAGCAGAAAACAGCGACGCCCAGGAGAAGGTCTCGCCGGTCGACCCACTCGAACTGGGTGACCTGGCCTGATACGTTGGGTGGGCGAATTGCAATCAGGGAGATCCGATGGGACGGAATGTAGAAATCAAGGCCCGCTTGAGGGAAGCTGATTGGAAACGGGTCTGGCAATGGGCGGAACAAAATACGACCGAGCCACATGCGGTCCTGGTCCAGACCGATACGTTTTTCAATACGGAGACGGATCGATTGAAGCTGCGGCAGTTTGCCGATGGTTCGGCCGAGCTGATCGGCTACACCCGCAGCGATCAACAGCGACCGACCGAATCGGACTACGTCCGGACCCCAATCCCGCAACCTGACGAGTTTCTCCAGGCGATGCGGTCGACCGTCGGCATCCGTGGAGTGGTTAGCAAACAGCGTGACCTGTTCATGGTCGGGCCGACCAGGATTCACCTCGACCAGGTTGCCGACCTCGGTTCCTTCCTGGAACTGGAAGTCGTGTTGCAGCCGGAGCAAACCTTTGAACAGGGCCAGGAGGTCGCCGATATGTTGATGGCCGAATTGGGAATCGGAGCCGAGCATTTGGTATCCCACGCTTACATCGATTTGCTGGAAGCAAGGGAAGCTTGAAAATCATTGGGCAATTTCAAGTCCTTGATGTTTGGTCCCGGCAACGCTAGGCTGGGTTCCCGCCGTGAAATCAATTAGGCCTTTTAAACTACAAAGGAGCAGGTGTGGCGTTTGGAGAACGGGACGAAAATCGCGGATTGTTCATCACGATCGATGCAAACATTGGTGCCGGCAAGACGAATGCCTGCCATGCGATCGCCTCGGCAGCAACCGCTTCCGGTTGGCCCGCGCAAGTCCTCGAGGAACCGACCCACCATCCCCAGTTCAACCATTTCCTGGAGCGCTACTACCAGGATCTGCAAACCGGCAATAACACGGGTGGCGGGTTTGCCATGCAGATGTTCATGTTGACCCAGCGGTATGAGCAGCACCGCTTGGCCGTCGAAATGGCCTGGGGCGCGCAAGGCAAGATTGTGGTACAGGATCGTCCCATCTACGGTGACACGGTTTTCGCAACCACCGCCATGGAGCGTGGTTTCATGACGGCCGAGGAATACCAGCTGTACGTCGATGTCTACCGAAACATGAGCCGGGACGTGATGCCGCCTGATATTTTTGTCTACCTCGATGTTTCCCCCGAGGAATGCCACGACCGGATGAACTCCCGCGGCCGGTCCCAGGAAGATGGTGTACCGCTGGACTACCTGCAGCAGTTGTACGGCAATTACCAGAAGCTGCTTGGCGAGATGCGTCGTCGGGGCGTCCGTGTCTTGACGGTTGACTGGAGTGGTTTTGGGCCGCCGGTTGAAATCTGGAATAACATTCGCGAGATGGTCAATTCGCACGATTCGTGGTACGAGGAATTGACGTTCGGTCTAACCAAGGAACCCCGCGTTCCGCTGATGCCCCGAGAATCGTGAGCGGCCGACCAGCGGATGCCCAATTGACGGTTTTTTAGGCTGGATAGCCGTTGCCCACCACCTGCTCTGTCGACTACTCGCATGAACGGAAAGCGGTTTGCCCGTTAATCGAGTGATCGGAAAATCGGCTGGGTGGATGAAAATTGCCGTGAGGCGACCGTTTCAGCCTGGCCTCAACGGTTTCCAGGCCGTTTTTTTGGTCAATCGCCGACTGATCGACCAGATGTGTCATGGCAACCTCGTATTCTTTTCAAGTCGCCACCTGTTGACGTGGTGATCGAATAGGAAAAGAGGAGTAGAAAATGGTGAAAAACGCGCGACCGGTTGAACTGGATCCGAGGGACGGGACGGTCAAAAAACAGTTTCACGCCTTTTTGGTCGAACCATCACCCGGTTTTTCCCCCAACGATTGGCGGGAGCAACCGCGTGGTTATAAAATAGTGTCCTACGAAGGCCCCAAGACTTATCGTGGACGTGCCGATGCTTGGTTATTCATGCAAAACAAGTTTGCGATTGAAGACGGTGCAACCGAGCGATGGGCGATTTGCGTCAATTAAACCGGTTCAAACAGGTTGTGAATCGACCATCGCCATGAAAATCTTGAACAGGTATTGACTGTCATGCGGCCCGGCGGATGCTTCCGGGTGATATTGAACACTGAACGCCGGCAAGCGAGTGTGTCGCAAACCGGCAATCGTGTTGTCATTCAGGTTGCGATGCGTGACGACCAGGTCCTCTGGCAAGCCTTCGTCGGCAACGGCAAAGCCATGGTTTTGAGAGGTGATTTCAACACGCCCCGTCTCTTCGTTCAAGACCGGGTGGTTGGCTCCGCGGTGGCCAAATTTGAGCTTGAAAGTCGTGGCACCACATGCTTGAGCAAACAGTTGATGGCCAAGACAGATGCCGAAAATAGGAGCCTTTCCCAACAACGCTTGAATGGTCTGAATCGCGTAGGTTAGCGGTTCGGGATCGCCCGGTCCGTTGGACAGGAAAATGCCATCGGGCTGTTCGGCCAAAACCTCGTCGGCCGTTGCCGTACCGGGAAGAATGGTGACTCGACATCCGAGATTGTATAGATGGCGAGCAATGTTACGTTTCATGCCGTAATCCAAAGCCACCAGGTGGATTTCATCGGCGGAACTTGACGGGCGATCGACCGGGCCCTTGATGTCCCACCAACGACTCAGATTCTCACACCAATCGACAGGCTGATCGGGGAGCACTCGTCGAACCAGATCGGTACCTACCAGCGACTCACTTTGTCGCGCTTTTTCAACCAGGCTGGTATCGTCCAGATCTTCTGTTGAAATAACCCCTCGCATCGCTCCGCGATCGCGAATACGGCGAACCAGTTTTCGAGTGTCGATGTTAGAGATGCCAATGATGTTGTGCTTGATCAGGTATTGATCGAGACTACCTGAAGATCTGAAATTGCTGGCGACTGGACTTGGGTTTCGGACGATGAATCCGGCCAAATGGGGACGAATACTTTCGATGTCTTCCTCGTTGACTCCGTAATTCCCAATTTCGGGATAAGTCATTGTAACGATTTGGCCGCAGTAACTTGGGTCAGTCAGGATCTCCTGATACCCGGTCATCGAAGTATTAAAGACGACTTCGCCAAAAGTGGTTCCGCTGGCCCCAAAAGCTTGACCAGTAAAAACCGTTCCATCTTCCAGTGCCAATTTGGCCAATCGCTGTTGAGTTTCGTCGAACATCGTTTTTTCCATGGAAATGGGCCTGCCTGTGGATTGATCAACGGTTTTAGCGGGGGAGATCGCTGTGAACCCCCATAAAATATCTATCCGACCCATAAATTCAAGTGGCTCTGCGGGCCCAAATTGTCGCCCCAACGACTTTGCCAGTTATAACGCCTAGTCCCATAATTAATAGCTGCTAAAGCAATCGCGTTAACGGGTCGATACGTTCCAATGGCTGTGGGTCTCCGAAACTGGGATTTTGTCCCTTATCGGACAGCCAACGAATGAAGGGTTTTTGCCGCGGCGAGCAAGAACCCTTCCCTTTTGCGCTGAACGAAACAAATTGATTTCCAACCCTTGTCGTTTTTCTTGATGTTGCCTGGTTTTACCCAATCGTTGCAGGCGATTAACGATCGCAGCGCGGTGCGTCCAGTTACATCTTCCACGACCGGTGAACGGCCATTTCCGCCGGGTCGGGGATGCTCTGGTTGAGTCCCCGGGTAGGATCGGCAAACGCACCAATTCCCCCCCATAAACGATCTTTTACTGTGAGATAGGTGACTCTGGCATGGTGGTGGAAGGATTTGTGAGATTCTAATGGATTGACTTTCAACCGGTAACTAATCACCCTTAAGATGGACGGGTTACCAAGCGGTTCAGAGCAACCGGTATCTCGGTGGAATCGAGCAATCAGTTTTGGTCAAGTTGAGTTGAATGAAGAGCAACCAGGCAACGCGGCAACGTTCGATGATTGGTGAGAAGCGTTGGGCTACTTACGCCGCCGCGGGTGCGGCTGCCATGACGGCCGGCGCACAAACGGCCGAAGCGGACATCACGCATATCGTCGTCAATGGGGGTGCTGGTGAGCGCATCGAAGTGGGTGGCTCTCAATATTTTTCGCTGGTTGGTAACGCGGCCATCAACCTGTTCAATTATTCCGCCTTTCAACAGAATGGCGAAACGTACGCCGGTGCTAACGTTGGCGTTTATAATCAATCAAACTTCTATGGTCAGATTGCAGGGTTCCAAACCAATGGTTGGCTCTACGCATCCAACCTGCCGCTAGCGGTCGATGTTTCCGCAGGTCCGTTCTTGCCCAACTCGGCCTTTGGGACTTTGGCCTACGGTGCCGCAGGTTCTAATACCAACGCTCAATTCAAAAATCCTGGCGACGGGTTTGTCGGGTTTGCCTTTGACGCCGGTACGGGCACCCAGTATGGCTGGATGCGTGTCACGATGGATGGAGGTCCGAGCAATACGTTGACAGCACAGGAATACGCGTTTGCCGATGTGGGAGAATCGATCAAGGTGGGGCAGATTGACGCGATTCCAGAACCTTCTTCACTCGGTGTGTTGGCGTTGGGAGCGATCGGGCTGGTCGCCATGCGGCGTCGAAGGTCCCTGCAACGCTAACGTATTCTTTAAAGACCAAAGGCATCCAGGCGGAATGATTCCTTAAGGACACCAGGCCAAGTCGTACAAGTCGTTGGCATGGATTTCAACGCGGGCGGTTCAATCCCTGAGCGAATCCGATCTATCTGGCCAAGGTGATTAACGGGGTGCCAGCCTATTGCCCGTTTCGCAAGCAGTGGCATTTTAAATGGAGGCCGTCAACCGAAGGTACAGAATCTGCGAATGACCAAAACGATCCGCCGTTTCGGGCGGGGCAACCGAATTGACCGTTGGCGGGATGGACAGGGCCGCTGCCTCTTGAAGCAGCAGCGAAATGCGTTTGAACGGTCCCCGTCAAACTGTCGTTTCCGGAACGGGTTAATCTTGCGAGGTTGGTGCCCTTCCATTTTATTGCTGGTAGGAAATCTCGAGCACCTTGAACTTGATGACCCCTTTGGGAACCTCGATTTCCGCGGTTTCCCCAACTTTTTTTCCGAGAAGGCCTTGGCCAATCGGGCTGGTGATCAAGTACTTGCCCGCGTCGTAGTCTTCGTCTCCATCGCCGACCAGCGTGATTTCTTCTTCGTCGTCCAGATCCACATCCAGCACCTTGACCGTCGCGTTGAAGGCGACTTCGTCTTTTGGAATTTTTGATTGGTCGACGATCGCGGCATGGGCCAAACGGGATTTAAGATCGTTGATTTTCGCTTGCAACATGCCCTGCGCTTCTCGCTGCGCGTGATATTCAGCATTCTCTTTCAGATCGCCTTCTGCCCGCGCCTCAGCAATTTTCTCGGCAATCTTGGGCATGTCGACATTTTCCATATGCTCAATCTCAACTTTGCGCTTGTTATACGCTTCCTGAGTCATGGGTACACGATCGGACAACTTCATCTCCGCAATCAAAGTAGATAAATTTTGGTAGAGTCAAAAAAATTACGACCTGCACTTAGGGCGACAGGCCGTGCCTAAATTTTGCAACATTCCTCGACGAAAATCAACAACCATTTGCCAGCACCTGCCGGCCAAGCAGCAAGAACCCGTGATTTGGGCGGTTGTACGATAAACTGCCGGTCGTCACCCCGGCCAAACTGGGTGATTCCGCTCCTTGTCGGTGGGTAAAGTGGCCCTTACCGAAGGTTTGTGCTGCGGTTCAAGGGATGCCCGGAGGGCGGTGGGTTGTTTCCCGTTGAACCCTAGGATTGGGTTAAAACGATCGTATCGTCTGTCCCGTTAAGTATTGAAAAAACCAAACGGGTGAACCTCGACCCAATGCGAAAAGGAGTCTTTAGGGAACGGAAAAAGCTATTCTTTGTAAGATGAATGACATTCCCGCCAAAAGCCATTTTACCTGCCTGACACCAATCACCTTGACGCACCCAAGGAACGAGATGGATACGATTTCCAATCAGCCCACGATGCATCCAGTATTCGCCAGCCTGGCCCCCAAGAACTTGATTCATCACCGCCAAGGTCACCCGGCGAGGTGCCTGGCCGAGAATCACCCGGTCCAAACGGAAATCACATCCGCCAAGATCGTAATCATCGACGACGAGCCATTAAATATTGAAGTCGTAAAAACCTATTTGCATAATGCCGGTTTTGAAGACTTAAGATGGACCAGTCACTCAATTGATGCAATGGATCTGATCCACAGTTTTAAGCCAGACGTGGTGTTACTCGATTTAGTGATGCCAGAAATCAGCGGGTTAGAGCTCCTTTCGCAACTAAGAAGTCAGCCGCAATTTGCGCAACTTCCCATCATCGTTTTGACGGCATGTTCGGAATCCGAAACAAAATTGCAGACATTGAAACTTGGTATTTCCGATTTTTTGGCAAAGCCAGTCGACGACAGCGAATTAATTCTCAGGATCCGAAACGTTTTGCTGGCCAAGAGATACCAGGATCAACTCGAAGTGTATTCCGAACAACTGCAAGAGGACGTAGCGGCTCGAACGGCGGAATTAAAGGCTTCACGGCAGCAGTTGGTACACTGCCTGGCGATGGCTGCGGAGTTTCGCGACGACGATACAGGGCATCACGTGGCGCGGGTGGGGAAATATTCGTCAATCATTGCGGAAGAACTTGGCTTTCACGAAAATAATGTGGCGCTGATTTTTGAAGCGGCACAGCTTCACGATGTGGGCAAAATTGGTGTGCCCGATTCGATATTGCTTAAAGAGGGCAAGCTCAACCAACTGGAATTCGAGAGAATCAAGAATCACTGTTGCATGGGAAAGGATATTCTCAAGCCACTGTCCAGCGAGCAGATTCAAAAATACCGGGACCATACGCTGTTGGGTGAGCGATTATTGCGAGAATCCTCGTTTCCGGTAATGAAACTGGCGGCCGTAATCGCCCAGACCCATCACGAGAAATTCGATGGGTCGGGTTACCCGCTAGGTCTGGAGGGCGAAGACATTCCGATCGAGGGGCGTATTGTTGCGGTGGCTGATGTGTTTGACGCACTTAGCTCCAAGCGACCGTACAAGTCGGCGTTTCCCAGAGAGAAGTGTTTCAAAATCCTGCAGGAAGGTCGCGGCAGCCATTTTGATCCCAACGTCCTGGACGCTTTTTTCCGAAGGGTCTCCCAAATCATCCAGACCCAAATTGAATTCGCCGATCTCGGCTGATCGGGTTACCGCGCTCAGCTAACTGGGGAGCGCCGTATTTTCCTTGATGTACAGGATGCTTCCGCAGGATTTGCAGAGAACGGACTGCTTCATTAACAGTTCGCTCTGGGTCTGCGGCGTAATCAGCGTAAAGCAACGACCGCAAGTATTCAGATCCGTTTCGGCAAACGTCTCTTCACCCCGTTTTTCAACGACTCGGTGATATTCAACTTTGATTTCACCAGGCAGGCAACTCTCGTTTTCCGCCAGTTCTTGACCGACGCGTTCACATTCCGATTCGAGACTTGCCATTTCCGCGTTGATCCGCTCCTCGACCTTTTTGGTTTCCTGCTGAGCTTTGTCGAGGTTGGTTTCGCTTTGAACCACGGCGGCATCGAGATTCTCGATTTTTTCGAGCAGCTCGAGGATTTCATCCGACAGGACGGCATTGGCTTGTTGGTCCGCCGAGATCTGTTCGTTTAGTAGTTGGTATTCCCGGTTGGAGGCAACGCCATTGCGTTTCGATTTGAGTTCCTCGATCCGCGCTTCGCGTTCCCTGAGTTGCAGTTGTTTTTCGTCGGCGGCCATTCTGGACTTGAGGCGCGTCTCCTTGACGTCTTGCAAGTCCTTGACAAATGCGTCTTCCGCTCGCTCGGCAATGGCAATTTGCCGTGGCCCTTTTTCCAGACGATCGTTCAAATCGTTTAGCTGGCGGAGGATCCGGTGGATCGTTCGGAGCAAGGCGTAATCAACTTCCATCAAGATACCAACACGGAATTAGAGAAAGAAACGGGTGCTGCCCAGATGCGGCTGCGAAAAACTGCATGTTAGCTGAAATTTCCGCCATTCGATAGCGTTAATGAAAAGTTAGCGGTTGGATGTTGGATCAATAAAAAAAAAGCCCCGTCGGGAAACGGGGCGGATGCGTTATCAAACAGGACTAATAGGCAGAAGGACACACTTCAGTGGAAGCCACTGCATTAATCTGGACCGTGCCCTGAAGAAATCCCTCCAGGTGCTGGCTGCGAACAGGGTTCTGCAGTTTCCGGACTGCTTTGGCTTCTATCTGACGGACTCTTTCTCTTGTTACTCGGAAAATACGCCCGACTTCTTCCAGCGTGTAGGTATAGCCGTCACCCAATCCGTATCGCAGTTTGATGATTTCCCTCTCCCGATAAGTCAACGTTTTCAGCAGACCTTCGATTTTTCCTCGCAGGATCTCGTTGGTCGCTTTGCGTACCGGGTTGTCACTGGCCGAATCCTCGATGAATTCGCCGAAACTGCAATCTTCACCATCCCCGATCGGGCGATCAAGGCTGACGGGATGCCTGCCGATGTCCATCACCCGACGGACGGCTTCGACACTCATATTGGCCAGCGAAGCGATATCCTCGGTCGATGGCTCACACCGTCTTTCTTGCAAAAGTTGTTTGTGGATATTACGCAACTTCGACAGGACGTCGATCATGTGAACAGGAATGCGAATGGTTCGGGCTTGATCGGCAATCGCCCGAGTGATCGCCTGGCGTATCCACCAGGTAGCATAGGTCGAAAATTTGAACCCGCGGCGATATTCATATTTATCAACGGCCCTCATCAGTCCCGTGTTGCCTTCCTGGATCAAATCCAGGAATCCCATGCCGCGATTGCGATACTTCTTGGCAATGGAAACTACCAGTCGCAAATTACAACTGGACAGGGCTCGTTTGGCGTTTTCAAATTCCTTAAAGAATTTTTCACATTTCTCAACTCGGTTTGCCAAACTACATGGACTTTCCTGACACATCACCATCAGGCGATGCAGTTCGGATTTTAAACGTCGTCGTTCAGACGCATTAGCATTTACGTCGGGTAAATCCCTTAAACAATTCCGTAAGCCAGTCATGCGTTCAGAAAAACTGCGCAGCTGTTTGATCAGCGGGCTGATACGCCGTGATCGCAGGCTCAATTCTTCGACCAATTGAACCAGCTTTCCTC